>NZ_CP113068.1:6000000-6300000 GCF_026625885.1 Roseateles sp. SL47
CATGGAGGTCCATGCCGTCAACCGATTGCGCCTGGAGTTCGGGCTGTACGGCGCCGATCGAGACGACCCCTTCGTTCAATCTCCCAGTCTGGTGACGCCTTCGAGTCTGGCGGAGTGTCTGCAACTGCTGACGCAGCAACTGCGACCTGTACACGTGGTGCGGCGACTTGCAGAGCGCTACCGGGAGCAGTTGATGGACCGACTGCCGGAGGCGATTCAATCCGCACCGGCAGACGCCGACCTCAGCAGTCACTATGCGGACCTGACCGACGCTATCGGTCACCTCAATGCCTCCTATGGCGAGGTCCACCCCAAGAGCCTGCTGGAGATCAATGAAGAAACCGGCCAGTGCCGTTGGCGCGCCGATCTGTCGCTGTTGATCCTGGACCTGCTGCGGTCATTGGAAGCGGTCCACAGGGTGAATCGGTGGCAGCCGGTGGTAGTGGCCACTGGCGAATCCGCCCAAGGGCGCTGGCAGTTGGAGCAGGTGGACGGGCGACTCTTCTACGTGGTGGAGCACTGCCCGGCGGCGGCCCCGCCCGACGCTACGTCGGCGCGTCTGCGCCATGCACAGGGCTGGCAGGCCCAACACCCGGGCCAGACCATCCCGCCAGACCTGGTCCGCACCCTCCTGGTCTCCGATTCACCGGACGCGCTGATGGAATTGCCGCTGGGGTGGCTCACGGCGGAAGACCAGGTGGTGCAGTTCCTGCGTCGCCTGGGCATGGAACGGGCGTCGGCCTGGTTGACAGGCCAACGCTGGAGCCGTGAGAAGTTCCGGCTGATCCTGCCCGCCCTCACCGACCTGGGCATGGCGCCGTTGCTGGAGCAGTTGTTCAAGACGCATTCCTTGCGTCTGGATGAATGGCTGTTCCTGGGTGGCGGCGGCCGCATCCTGCATCGAGCCGTGGCCCAGGCTTGTCCAGAGACGCTCAGGCAATGGGGGATCGTGTTTTCCGGCACCGTGCATGTACTGACGATCAACACCGTCCGCGAGATGTTCTCCCCCACCGGCGGTGCGTCGCTGCTAAGCCGTGCGCTGGTGCATGGCGGGCCCGAACACATCCGGATCTTGATGGTCCTGCTGGAGGCTGCCGGTGTCGCTGGCAAAGTGCTCAGGAGCCATGTCCAACCCCATTTGCAATGCGACATTCAACGCGCCATGCGCTTGGGCCGGGTCGACGCCCTCGCCCAGTTGGGGCGGGAACTGCGGACCATCGCCACATCCGTTTGGAGCGAGGCGATACATCTCCCCCCGCTGATCGAGGGTGTCGTCCCGGGGATGGGGTGTCACGCGGCCCTGGAGTACGGCCAGACTGCGGTGGTACACGGTTTCTTTGATCTGCTGCAAACACTGCACGAGGACGGTCTTCTCAGGATTCAAGACATCGAACCGATGGTGCGATGTGTGGCGGTCAACCAGCCGCCCGGCGCCTATTGCGCCGTGTTGAACGGCCATGCGGACACGCTGGAGGCCTATCTGAACCGGATGATCGGCGCCTCCGAGGCCGTCCTCATCCAATCGGGCGTGCTCAGGCAGTCGTTGATGTGCGGCGACGACGATGCGGGCCTGCTCCACATGCTCAGGCATCACCCGGACAACCGTTGTCTGCTGGTGTGGCGACAGGCTGTGGCTGACGCGCGGGCCAGGAGCCAACTCTGGCGGGACGGCATCGAGACATTGATCGCCGGGAATCAGACCTTCGGTCACCCGGTGCTTGGTCAACTGTTGCAGCCTCACGCCGAACCCGCTCTGGCGGCCTGGCTGGACCTGGTGAAGTGGCTGAAGGACCAGGCCGTGGTGTCGCCCTTTCAAGTGGAGCAACTGCTGGCGCCCAATATTCCCCCCCATCTGGGTTCCCGCCGACCGCTGCTACATGCCCACATGGCGAGCGCCTCGTTGCCCCAGATGATCGAGCCTTGCATCGGTTTCTATTTTCGCGCCCAACGCGAAGGTCTGATTACACCGGACAGTCTGGAGCGGCTGTTGATGTCGGCCGCTGCCACCACGCCTCACCAGACGGCCTTGAACGCTGCGGTCCGCGCAAGCCACCATGCCTGCATACAGGTCTATCTGGACACCGTGCTTCACCATGCCCAGGAACGTCCGCTGAGCAGTGTCTGCCTGCTTCGGATTCTGGATGGCCGCTCCGGCGCGGACACTCTGTCGACCGTCGTCGCGGTGGAGCAGGGATCACCGGACATGCTGCAAATGCTGCTCAACGCTGCCCTCCGGGCGCTGCAGCAGAATCTCATCAATGCCGAAGATTGGCGCGAGCATCTCGGCTTCCTCCTGAGCGCTCAGGTTTCACTGGACGCACGCGCCCTAAGAGTGCTCCCGGAGATCCGCCAACTGCTTCACAACACCCTGCGAGTGTCCCGAGGGCTGGGGTTGCTCACCCAGCCCGACTTCGAACGGCTGGACCCACTCGTGTCCCGGGCATTTGCTCCGAAGCGCCTACGACTCAACCCAAGCTCGTCGGTATTCGGGCTGCAGTTCCGCCGCGCCTAGTGTGCTGTCCCCCCCCACCCCCCGAAGACGCTCCATGTTCCGGCTCACGACCCCTTCATTTGCAAGCCAGGTGGCCGACCTCTACACGGCCGCCGCCTTCCAGCCCCCTCCAGCCACGCTGGCGCCACCAGATCCGCCCCAGGATTGGGTGTCCTTCAATGTGCTGGACCCGCGCTGCCCCACAGACTTTGAACTGTTCAAGCAGTCCGTCTTGTTCAACCTGGCGCAGGCTCAATGGCTGCAACGCATTGACCAGTGCAAGGCATTTGCACAACAGCACTTCAGCCCTGCGGAAGGGCAGACCATCACGCTTGGTCTGGAGCACTTCCGCAAGAATCTTCTGGCCGACGAGCGTACATCCATCCTCAACGGTTGCATGGACCAGGTGTATGGCTCGGCCAAACGGCATTTCGACAGCTTCTGTCTGCGTCTGGAGCAGGAATCGATCGCTCTGGGGCAGCGAAAACAGGCGCTACGCGAACTGGCCAGCCAACTCCGCAGCTGCCGGTCCGGCGGTGCCGCATTCAAGGAAGCCGCGCTGAAGCTCGATCAGGCGCCCGGGGGGCTCCACCGGGAATTTCACGATCTGCTGGTGCAGCGGATGGACGCACTGCTGCAAGCGCTCGTCTGCAGGGACAAAGGGCCCGCCGCCGAAGCCGGGAACCGCGAGCGCTGGCGCGCGCAGATGGAAGTCCATATGATCAACCGGCTCAAACTGGCGCTGGATCTGCCGGGAGCGGACCGGGACGATTGCCTCAGCTTCGGCACGGGCCTGGTCACCCAGCAGCAGCTCGACGAATGCCCGGAGATGCTGCGCCAACAACTCCAGCCGGCACAACTGGTGCAGGAATTGGCCGAGCGCTACATGCAGCGCCTGATGGCCGAGCTGCCGCCGGAGTGGCAAGACGGCCGGGACCTCGGCAATTTCATGCCTGCCATCAACGACGCTCACACCCGCCTGGGCGCGACGTTCGGTCCCATCCCCTTGAACCATCTTCTCACCGAAGACCCCGACACGGGGCAGATCCATTGGTGCAAGGATCTGTCGCTGGTCGCATTGGATCTGATGGAATCGCTGACCCGACAGGGTCTGCTGGTGCGTCGGACGCCGCAGCGCTTGATGGGTGGCCAGTCTGCCGATAGCGAGTGGGAACTGCAGCATCTGGATTGGCGGCTGTTTGTCGTCATGGAGCGGGTGCCGCCACAAAGAGACTTCTCGCCCACCTCGGTGCGCCTGCATCATGCGCTGGCGTGGAACCAGTTGAAGCCCTCGGAACCGGTCCGGCCCGCCATCACCACTGCCGTCATTGCCAACGAAAGCCCCGAGACGCTGATGACGCTGCCCGTGACATGGCTTCAGCAGGAGCAACAGGTACTGCCGCTGCTGAATCAACTGGGGCCTGCGCAGACGCTGGAGTGGCTGCGACCGCAGTTGCCCCTGGATAATTCTGTCCTGAAGCTGCTGCTGCCTCCCCTGACGGACTGGGGCATGCATGAGGTGCTGGCCCAAGTGGTGGAATCTGCCCCCCAGAAAACCGCCAGAGCCTGGGTTTTGCTGGCGGGCGGTCCCGGAATTTTGCGCCGCGCCGTGCTGCAAGCTTCCATCGCCACGCAACAGTTCTGGATCAACATGGTTCGCAATGCCTTGCCGACCCTGTTCCACTTTGAGATGCCATCAATCTTCACCCAGCCCAACGGCCGGACGCTGATCGGGGCAGCCCTGTTGGCGGGAAACGAGGGGACACTTCGTGCGCTGCTCAAGCTCTTCTCCGACTGCTGCGAAACCTTCCCCGATCGCAGTCAGCGATGGCGGGGGTTTCTGGAGGTGCCGGTCCAGGACGCCATGCGTGCAGGGTCACTGCAGACGCTGAAGGTCTTCGCCCAGGAGATGGTGGATATGGCTGACTGGGGGAGGCTCAGCGCCGGACAGCTGCAGCCACTCCTGGAGGGGCCGGTGTACGGGTCAGGTTGCGCCGGCGCCCTTTCAGCGGGCCACACGGATGGCGTGGAATGGTTTCACGATCTGATCGGTGAGCTGGGCAGGCGCGGGCTCCTGAGTCCATCACAGATAGAAGCCATGGTGTGCAGCAAGCCAGAGGAGGGCAACTCGGGTGCGATGGAGGCCATCGTCCACGTTCATGCCAACGCGCTCCGTGCGCATCTGATGCAGCTCCTGAACCATGCGAAGGCGGAACGGCTGTCGAGCTACAGGCTGACTGAAGCCTTGGCTTGCCGCTCCCATCTCGGTGCGACCGGTCTGGGCACCATGATTGAGCGTCATGATGAGGACACCTGCAGGCGTGTCTGGATTGAGTGCGTGATGCAAGCCAGGGTCGAGGACCTGATTGACACCCGTTCACTGGTGGATCTGCTGTCGGCTCGTCCTGCTTCCGGCGTGCCCTTCATTCGACGGCTCATCAAATCACCCGTCGATGAGGAGGCTCGCACCAATGTCTGGCTGGACATCCTCGCCGCCTTCCACAGCAGGCAACTTTTGAATCAGAACGAAGTGATGGAGTTGCTGGAGGCTCGAGGCCGACCTCGTGGCTCCGAGGCCCTGCCGATGATGGTCTGCGCCTTGAACACCTGGGCGAAGCCCTTCGCAGTCGAAAGCTGCATCAAGCTGGCTTTCAACGCCTACCAAAGAGGTCTCATCTCGCAGGCGCACCTGGGTCCGCTCATCAACCCTCCCGACAGCCGCGACCACTCGCAGGCGCCGGCCCTCATCACTGCGGTGAAGTCGGGCAGGCTGGCAGAAGTGGAGCAATACCTGGACACCCTTCGGGCACAGGCTGAGACGGCAGCGCTTCCCAAAGAGGTGCTCCGCGACCTTCTGGATGGGCGGACCAGGCCGGGACACTCAGCCCTCGCAACGGCGGTGGCTGAGAAAAATACCGCCATGGTGGAGCTTTTGCTCAACGCTTCCAAGGACGCGGTCTCGAGGAAACTGATCGACCCGGAGCAATGGTGCGAGCTGCTGTGGGAACCCGAGGGCATCACGGGTCCGGTGCAGGCGTACACAGAGGCGCCGTCGCCGGCCGTGTACAACCTCCTTCGAGCGGCAGCCAGCCACGCCCAGCGGCACCAGTGGCTGGAGGGGCCCGCAGGTCAGCAGATGTGGGTGGAACTGATGGCGCTCCCCTATCCTCACCTCCCGCCACCGCCTTGACCCCCTCCGGGCTGCTTCAACACAGACGCCCGGGCAAGGTGGGGGTGCCAGGTGGGGGTGCCAGGTGGGGGTGCCAGGTGGGGTTACCCACGCCGTCTGTGGACAAGTCGTGGGAGAAGCTGAGGCCGGTTGCGTCAACCCGTTGATTCTTCAGGGGAAATGTTGCTCTGCTCAAGAATGAGGCAGCCACCGGTCCGGGCCACGGGTCTGTGCGCTGCAGGGGCGGTGCTCAAGCCGCCTGGAGGTGGCCGTCCTGGATCAACAAAGTCTCCAGGGTCTGCTGCCGCAGGCCATAGAACTGTTTGATCTCCTGCAGTTGCTGCACCAGTTCCGCCTTGCGGGACGCCGAGACGCCGTGAGGCCGCTTCACCGCCAGCACCATCTTGTTCTTGCTGGTGTGCTCCAGCGCGATGAACTCGATCACCTGGGTGTCATACCCCATCAGCTCCAGCAACAACGCGCGAACGGAATCGGTGACCATTTCGGCCTCCTGCCCGAGGTGAATGCCATGCTGCAGCAGCGGACGCAGCGCGGCGGGTGCGCGCATCTGCGGCCGGACTTCCTTGTGGCAGCATGGGGCGCACATGATGATGCGGGCATCGCTGCGCAGGCCCACATGCATGGCGTAGTCGGTGGCGATGTCGCAGGCATGCAAGGCCACCATCACTTCCAGCCGCATGTCGTCACGCTCGCGCACATCGCCCTGCGCAAACCGCAGGCCCTGCAGGTGATGGCGTTGCACGGCCGCATTGCCCAGGCTCACCATGTCCGGACGAAGCTCCACGCCCTCCACCTCCGGCGCCAGGCCGGCGGAGCGCAGATAGTCATGCATGGCAAAGGTCAGATAACCCTTGCCCGATCCGAAGTCGGCGAGCCGCACCAGGGTCCCCGCTTCGGTGAGACCGGCATGCCGCAGTGCCGCCGCGAAGATCTCGATGAACTTGTTGATCTGCTTCCACTTGCGGGCCATCGCCGGGACCAGATCCACCCGCCCCTTGACCTCATGCGTCACCCCCAGTTCACGCCAGAACGGGCTGCTGAGCGACAAGGCGCGGGGCTTTTGGCGGTCATGGCCGGCGGCAATGGCGTCCACATTCGCGGCCTGGGGCGCCTGGACCGCCTCCAAGGTCTGTGACGCTTCGGAAGCCAGGGAGGGGGCGGCTGCACGGGGGGCGGACGTTTCGGGCTTGAGCGGGTGCTCGCCGGCTTCCTGAGGGAGCTTGTGCGCCACATGCAGCAAGGGCTTGCCTTTGCGGCTGAACCTCAGTTGCACCTCCTGCGTCGGCGTGTCCAGGTTGGCCTGGCCAAACATCTCCCCCAGCAGTTGCCCCACCTGGACAACGCCTTCTTCCAGCGAATGGTTGCGGGTGATGTCCTTGGTGGCGTGGCGCCAAAGGAAGCTCAAGGCCGGTTCACCCCGCAGCTCGATCAGGCGGACCGTCAAACGCTCGATGTCGCTGCTGCCCTGGTATTTGCTCAGCAGCAGCCGTTCCAGCCGCCGTTCGGCCACAGCGGTGCGCAGCAGGCGCATGAAGCGCTCGCGTTCATCGGGGGGAGTACCCGGGGCGGGCGGCGGAGACACAAGGGAACTGAACATGGGGGGAACCAGCGGAGCCAGCCCGGATTGTCGCGGAATCCCTCTCGCTTGCGCGGCCCACGCCCGGAGGCCCCGCGCCCCCTTTCAGTCCTCGCTCGGCACTGGGTGGGTGCTCGTGGGGTGCTCGTGGGGTGCTCTGTCAGCCTGCGCGGACCAACGCGCCACGGGCGCGCGCCACCGCTTGGGCGGGGTCATTGACCCCCAGCCGCTCACACAAGGCGCGCATGCGCGCCTGATAGGCCGTATCGCTCAGCCCCAGCTCATGCGCCTGCTGACGCGGCACGGGCTGGCCCAGGGTCCAGTACAGCAGTTCCGCATCGGCCAGCGGCAGCGCCAGGGATTTGGCCAGACGGGCCACCAGCGCGGCCTCATCGCCCTCATGCAGCACCAGCAGCCAATGGCCTGCGCCGATGACTTCCGGGTCGGCGGGCATGAGATTGAAGCTCAGGCGCTGGCGCATCTGGCCCGTCCGGGGCGCCACCGTCAGGCCGGAAGGCACGGCACCGGCGCGGCGGCGCAGGGCTTCACGGTGCAGCCAGGCCAGGACTTCCGGCGGCAGCCGGGCATGGTCGACCCAGGGGGCCGGGAAATACTGCCCCATCAGGGCGCGGGCCTGCGGCGTCTGCCAACTGCAATGGCCGTCGCGCTCCCGCACCGTCATGCTGGCGACCGGGCGTTGTGGTTCCTCCGGGGTCGTGGTGGGCGCGGGATGGATGCGGCGCTCGATCAGTGCCAGCAACTCGCTCAGGCGGACCGGCTTGAGCAGGCAGTCCGTGGCGCCTGCCGCCATCAGCGCGGCACTGCGCGACACATCCTGTCGGCGGCTCAGCGTCACCACCGGAATGCCACTGGCCGCCAGGCGGCGCAACAGCTCCACCGGCGCATCGGCGGGCAGGTCCGGCAACTCCATGTCCATCAGGATCAGCCGCGGCTGCGTCGCCAGCCCCTCCAGGGCCGCCATGGCGTCCCCGGCACGGACCAGCTCGTAGCCGCTCTCCTCCAGCACCTCCGCCAAGGGCTGTACGGACAGCGCCTGGACAATCAACAGACGGTGGGCGGGCGGGGACATCTCGGGGGACAACAAGGCGGGCATATGTCTCCACCATACAAATCCCATGCCCACTTCACAAGCCAATCACGTGGGGCCCTCAACATCGGTCAACAACCGCCGGACGCAGGCGCCCTCCACCGTGCTTCCTGCACTTTCGGACGGGGCTGCGCTGCCCTGGCCGGGGCTGGGCTACGACATAATCCGAGCCCATATGGATGAACAGGCAGGGTCAAGCGACAACTCAACGCCGCCGGCACCGGTGCCGGCCTCCGGCCCTACGTCGGCATCCATGGGGCCTGCCGTGACGGCTTCCATGACACCGTCCCTCTCGGCGGGAGAGGCAGCAGGCGGGGCGGCGGCAGAGGCGGCGGGTGGGGCGGCGGCATCCCCTGCAACGCCCGCAGCGGCCTCCGCGCCGGGCACCCCTTGGGAAGGGCCTGCGCCGGATGCAGTGGCCTGGCTGCTGGTCAACTGGCACAACCGGCATCCGCTGGCCCGACGCATCACCACCCAGGACGTCCACACCGTTGGCGCGGTCGCCCTGCCCTTTCTCGCGCAGCCGCTGCCCAAAGAGCCGAGCCTGGATGCGCCGGGCACCAACACCCCGGTAGAACCACCCGCACGCCCCCCGCGCCGCTGGCCCTGGCAACGCAGCAAGGCGACGACCCAGGGCCCGCGTCGCGCCTGGAGCGATGTCTTCATCCCGGGGCTGAAACCGGACGCCGTGGCCGCCATGGCGGTGGACAACGGCTTCACCAGCGCCCCGGACGATCTGCCGCTGCGCCGGGTCGAGATCAGCAACAGTGAACTGGAATCGGGCGGCGTGACCCAAAGCGGTGCCTGGCCGATGGAACTGGTGCTGCTGAGCGCCGCCATCGACGCCGGCCCCGCGCGCAACCGGGTGCTGGTCGGACGGCGCGACCGGGTCCTGGGCCGACGCGCGCTGGACCCCCTCCGGCTGGGAGCTGTGGCGGCGGTGGCGGTGCTGCTGCTGGCGCTGATCACCTGGGCGTTGTGGCCGCGTGCCTCCAAGGAATCCACCGAAGCGGCATCGGCGGCGGCATCAGCCGCATCGGCTGCGTCCTCAGCGGCTTCGACCGCGTCGGGCCCTGCTGCGACGGCTGCCAATGCAAGCGCCTCGGCAGCTTCCGCGCCCTTGGCCTCGGCGTCGGAAGCCTCCGCCGCCGACGCGGGAGAAGGCGCGGCCGTCCCCGCCGCAGGCGCTTCCGAAGCCGCTTCAGCGCCCTCCGGCGAGGCATCGGCGGCGGCATCGGCGCCTGCGGCATCGTCCGCCGCGCCGGCGGCCAGTGGTGGGGGTGTCCCGGTGCTGGGTAAACCCCGCACCAATGGCGGACGACCGAGTTTGCAATCCGGTGTGGAACGCATGCGCGAAGAACAGGCGCAGAAAGACGCCGGCCCGGGCGCTTCAACGCCGAAACAGGCAGCGGACAGCACCAAGCCAGCAACCGCGACCTCGCCCAAGGACGGGCAGAAAGATGCCGCCCGGGAGGGGCAAAACCTTGCTCAGAAGGACGGCACCAGCGACAGTGCCAAAGACAGCGGCAGCAAGCCCGCCACGCCCGCCACCGAAGCCGAACGGCGCCTGGCCGTGGATGATGCCGGCCTGAGCAAGCTGATCACGCCCGGCGCGTCGGGCAGCAAGCTGGTGGCATTGGTCGGGCTGCCGCAGAAGACCAAGCCGGAAGCGGAGGCCCAGTTGGTGCGGATGCAGGACATGGTCGGCCAGACCCTGCGGGGCGGCACGCAGACCGTCAACGGCGCCGTCTTCCAGACCAAGGAAGGCTGGCGCGCAGCGGTCTGGCCGTTTGCCAGCCGCGAGGAAGCGCAGTTGATCAATGCCACCCTGCTCGCACGCGGCATGCGCGCACGAGCCGTGGACTTCTGAGCCGTCGCGGCGCGATCAGGACCGGTAGTCGGCGTTGATCGTCACGTAGTCGTGGCTGAAATCGCAGGTCCACACCGTGGTGGTGGCCGTGCCGCGATTCAGGCCCACCCGCACCGTGATTTCGCTCTGCTTCATCACGCGCTGGCCATCTTCTTCCCGGTATTGCGGACGGCGGCCGCCCTGGGTGACCACATGCACGTCGTCCAGATGCAGTTCGATCAGGCTCTGGTCCAGATCATCAATGCCGGCATAACCCACAGCGGCCAGGATGCGGCCCAGGTTGGGGTCGCTGGCAAAGAAGGCAGTCTTGACCAGCGGTGAGTGGGCAATGGCGTAGGCCGCCTTGCGGCATTCCTCTTCGGTGCGGCCCCCCTCCACCACCACCGAGATGAACTTGGTGGCGCCTTCCCCGTCCCGCACGATGGCCTGGGCCAGTTGCTGGGACACCGCCACCACGGCATCCCGCAGGGCGCGGCCGTCCTCGCTGGTGAGCGAGGTGATGGGCGCATGTCCGGCCTTGTGCGTGGCAATCAGCACGAAGGAATCGTTGGTGGAGGTGTCGCCGTCGATGGTGATGCGGTTGAAGGACAGGTCCGCCGCTTCACGCACCAGCGGTTGCAGCAGTTCGGGGGCGATCACCGCGTCCGTCGCCAGAAAACCCAGCATGGTGGCCATGTTGGGACGGATCATGCCGGCGCCCTTGGAAATGCCGGTGAGGGTCACCGTGCGGCCGCCGATCTGAACTTGGCGAGAGTAGGCCTTGGGCAGCGTGTCGGTGGTCATGATGCCAGCGGCGGCCTCGCCCCATTGGTCGTCACCCAGCGCTGCAAGCGCGGCCGGCAGGCCGGCCACGATGCGGTCCACCGGCAGTGTTTCCATGATCACACCAGTGGAGAACGGCAGGACCTGCTGGGGCTGCACCTGGAGCAGGCCGGCCAGTGCCTCGCAGGTCTGGCGGGCCCGTGCCAGGCCATCCGCGCCCGTGCCGGCGTTGGCATTGCCGGTGTTGATCACCAGTGCACGGATGTCGGTGCCGTGGGCGAGATGCTCCTGGCAGACCTGCACCGGTGCGGCACAGAAACGGTTGCGGGTGAACACGCCGGCCACGCTGGCGCCGGGCTCCAGGGCCACAACGGTCAGGTCCCGGCGGTCGGCCTTGCGGACCCCCGCCTTCGTGACGCCCAGCCGCACGCCGGGCACGGGCAGCAGGGATTGGGGATCAGGGGCGGTGAGGTTGACAGGCATGGCAGGGCTGCTCGGGAAGAAGTGGACACGGGCCCCCGCAGAGGCACCGAACGATCGTGGCGCGCATTGTAGGAGCGGCCTTTGGCATTACGGCGGCAATGTGCGGGCCGGCGTCATGGCCATCGCCCGGGGCGCCCTGGCAGCGCTCAGGCGCTGCTTGGAGCGGTCCGGACATGCGGGTCGGAAACAACCGGCCAGCGGCCACTGGTGGTGCAAGAGCCGCAAGAGCCGCAGACGGGCTGACGTTTCCGATCTCAAGGCTTCGGTGGATCAGGGGCAGCAAGACCTCCGACAAAGCAAAAAGCCCCGCATGGCGAGGCTTTTGCAAGAGGTGACCGCCGTGGGTCAGTCTTTGCGGCGGCGGCGCAGCACCATGCCCACGGCGCCCAGGCCGGCCAGCATCAGGGCAGCCCCCTGCGGCTCCGGCACGGCCGAGGTGATGACATTGAAGTTGGTGGTGTAGGTGGCAGCGATGCTGGTGCCCTGAGCCAGAGCGCCACCGGCATACCCTTGCACGGTCAGCAACACGTCGCCACTCAGCCCCAGTTGGGTCAGGTTGCCGAAGCTGGTGAAGGAGCCGTCACCACCATCCAGCGTGTAGATCGGCACCTCCACGCCATTCAGCCACACGTTGCTGAAGCTGATCAGTTGGTCATCACTGGCACTGGTGGTGATCAGGCTCACTTCCACCGAGGACGTGCTGGACAGCCAGAGGTGAAAGGTGTCGGTAAAGCTGCCCGCCTCCGTGTGCTTCGCAATGCTGGCACCGGTGTAGCTGAGACCATTGGTCCCGGTCACCAGATCGACATCGAGGTCCAGCCCCTGTGCCCCCACCTGGGCCAGGGCCTGGCCGGCGGCGGTCAGGGCCACAGCGCCTGCGGCGAGCAAGGGGAGCAGACGGCGAATGAAGCGTTGCATGGGGGGTCCTCTCTGGCGCGAATCTTATTGATTGAAGGGTCAAGCCTTGCGGCGGCGCGACACCACCAGGCCCAGCAGACCGGCGGAGGCCAGTGCCAGGCTGGCCGGTTCCGGCACCTGGGTCACGTTGAAAGTTCCGGAATAACTGGCGTTGATGGCGGTTCCCGCCGCCAGACCCGCGCCAGCATAACCATGGATGGTCAACACCAGCGGCGACGACAACACCGTATTCAACAGGTTGGCGACTTCCACGCCATCCGGGTTGATGCCCAGACCGCTGCGGGTGATGGAATAGGTAACGCCGTTGATCGTGGCGGAGATGAAATCGATGTCCAGCGCCTGGGAGGTGCCGATGGTGGTCAGGCTGGCATTGAGCTTGACCAGACCACTGGCGCCGGTCAGCGTGAAGGTATCGATGAACTCACCCGCGACGGTATGCACCGACGTGATGCCGGCCGTCTGGGTGGAGCCGCTCTTGCTCGCCTGCAACGCGACGGTCTGGTCCGCCAGCACCGGCGCAGCGTGTACAGCGGTACCGACGACGCCCAGGGTGGCCAGGGCGGACACAACAGCGAGACGGGAAAGAGTGTTCATGATGTTCTGCTTCAGAGGCCCCAGACGGGCTTGGGGACGGGTCTTGCTTGGACTGTATCCACAGCCGGGGGCAAGCCGCCTCCCCGTCCTGCGGGGGGATCCCCATCCAGATGTGCGATTAATGTGAGAAAACCCACACTGAGTCACGCAGATGGGGGGAGTAGACCTCCGGTGGTGGGCTGCAAACAACAACGGCGCCCGGAGGCGCCGTTGGGGGAGTGGCCTGGGCTGGCTCAGCTCCGATCAGATCAGGCCAGCTTGCCGTGGCACTGCTTGAACTTCTTGCCACTGCCGCACGGGCAGGGGTCGTTACGGCCCACATGGCCCCATTCGGCCGGCGCACCTGCGGCCCCCTCCGCCACCTCGGGCTCCTGGGAGATGGAGCCATCTTCATTGGGGTGGGTGTAGGTGACGTTGCTGACGTTTTCCGCCCGCTCCTCGATGGCCACCGCCGCGGCGCTGGCTTCCGCCTCGCTCTGGATGCGCACCTTCAGCAGCACACGGGTGACATCGGTCTTGACCGTGTCCAGCAGTTGGGAGAACAGCTCGAAGGCTTCGCGCTTGTATTCCTGCTTCGGGTTCTTCTGCGCATACCCCCGCAGATGAATGCCCTGGCGCAGGTAGTCCAGCGAGGCCAGATGCTCACGCCAGTGCTGGTCGATGCTCTGCAGCAGCACCATGCGCATGAACGGGGTGAACTGCTCCAGGCCGACGCGGTCCAGTTTGTCCTGGAAGGCGGCATCACCGGCGGCGATGACCTTTTGCAGGATGTCTTCGTCGGTCAGCGTTTCGCTGTGCTTCAGCAGCTCGGTCAGCGGCACGTCCAGCAGCCAGTCTTCGCGCAGCACGCGTTCCAGGGCCGGCAGGTCCCACTGCTCTTCCAGGCTTTCTTCGGGCACAAAGCCACGCACCACGTCGGTCAGGGTGCCCTGACGCAGGTGGGTGATCTGGGCCAGCAGGTCCTCGGCTTCGAGAATCTCGTTGCGCTGCTGGTAGATGACCTTGCGCTGGTCATTGGACACATCGTCGTATTCCAGCAGCTGCTTGCGGATGTCGAAGTTGCGGGCTTCGACCTTGCGCTGGGCGCTTTCGATGGACCGGGTGACGATGCCGGCTTCAATGGCTTCGCCCTCGGGCATCTTCAGCCGGTCCATGATGGCGCGCACGCGGTCACCGGCAAAGATGCGCATCAGCTGGTCGTCCAGCGACAGGTAGAAGCGGGACGAACCCGGGTCACCCTGTCGGCCAGAACGGCCGCGCAGCTGGTTGTCGATACGGCGGCTCTCGTGGCGTTCCGTGGAAACCACACGCAGGCCACCAGCCGCCTTCACCTGTTCATGCAGTTGCAGCCATTCCTGCTTGAGGGGGGCAATGCGGGCATGCTTGTCGGCTTCGGTGAGGGTCTCATCGGCCTCGATGGCCGAGACCTCCTTCTCGATGCTGCCGCCCAGCACGATGTCGGTACCGCGACCCGCCATGTTGGTGGCGATGGTGATCACCCCCGGGCGGCCGGCCTGGGCAATGATGTCCGCTTCGCGGGCGTGCTGCTTGGCGTTGAGCACCTGGTGCGGCAGACCGACCTTGTCCAGCATCTCCGCAATCTTCTCGGAGTTGGCCACGGACGTTGTGCCCACCAGCACCGGCTGACCGCGCTTGTGGCAGTCGCGGATGTCCTCGATGACGGCGTTGTACTTCTCGTTGTCGGTCTTGTAGACCAGGTCCAGCTCGTCACGGCGGACGGTCGGACGGTTGGGCGGGATCACCACGGTTTCCAGACCGTAGATTTCCTGGAATTCGTAGGCTTCCGTGTCCGCCGTGCCGGTCATGCCGCCCAGCTTGTTGTACATGCGGAAGTAGTTCTGGAAGGTGACCGAGGCCAGGGTCTGGTTCTCGGCCTGGATCTGCACGCCTTCCTTGGCTTCCACAGCCTGGTGCAGGCCATCGCTCCAGCGACGGCCGGTCATCAGGCGGCCGGTGAATTCGTCCACGATGATGACTTCACCGTTCTGCACCACATAGTGCTGGTCACGGTGATAGATGTGATGCGCCCGCAGCGATGCATACAGGTGATGCATCAGCGTGATGTTGGCGGCGTCGTACAGGCTGGCGCCTTCGGCGAGCAGGCCGGTCTGCGACAGCAGGCGTTCGGCGTTTTCGTGGCCGTCTTCGGTCAGATAGATCTGGTGCGACTTTTCATCCACGGTGAAGTCGCCCGGCTCGATGACGCCCTCGCCGGTGCGGGGGTCCATCTCACCGATCTGGCGCTTCAGCCGGGGCGCCACCTGGTTGATGGCGTGGTACATCGCCGTGTGATCTTCGGCCTGGCCGGAGATGATCAGCGGGGTACGGGCCTCGTCGATCAGGATCGAGTCCACCTCGTCGATGATGGCGTAGTGCAGGCCGCGCTGCACGCGGTCCTGAACTTCGTACACCATGTTGTCGCGCAGGTGGTCGAAGCCGTATTCGTTGTTGGTGCCGTAGGTGATGTCTGCGGCGTAGGCGGCCTGCTTCTGGTCACGCGGGGCATGCGGCAGATTGATGCCAACGCTCAGGCCCAGGAAGTTGTACAGCCGGCCCATCCACTCCGCGTCACGGCGGGCGAGGTAGTCGTTGACGGTGACCACATGCACGCCTTTGCCGGCCAGCGCATTCAGGTAGACGGGCAACGTAGCCATCAGCGTCTTGCCTTCGCCGGTGCGCATTTCGGCGATCTTGCCGGCATTCAGCACCATGCCGCCGATCAGCTGCACGTCGAAGTGGCGCATCTTCAGGACACGCTTGCTGCCCTCCCGGCAGACGGCAAACGCTTCCGGCAGCAGGTCATCGACCGTCTCGCCAGCGGCGATGCGCTTCTTGAATTCTTCGGTCTTCCCGCGCAGTTGATCGTCACTCAGACCTTCGTACTGGGACTCCAGCGCGTTGATCTGCTGGACGACCTTGCGATAGGTCTTGAGCAGCCGCTCATTGCGGCTGCCAAAAATCTGGGTCAAAAGCTTGGGCAACATGAAGCTGGTGGTGTTCTTATCGTGGATACACGGAATGCCGTCAGATGAGGGCCGAGCGGTGGCATTGCAAGGGCTCGGGCCCGGCAGCATCCACGCGTAGAAAAACCCGTTGAGTTTAGCACCCGGTCTTTCCGTGTCCGGGACGGCCGGGCCGGGGTGGGCGGCAGGTGGGGCCAACTGCAAACCCTTACACTGGCGGCATGACCACCCGCTACCTGCCGCCCCGCCCCCGACCGGAGGCGCCGGATCCCATGGATTTCGGCCAGGCCCTGTCGCAGCACGGCACGCTGGCCCAGCTGGGGCAGCGCTTGCAGGCCTCCCAGCGGCATCTGGCGGCGATCAGCGTCGCGCTACCGGGGCCCATGCGGCAGTTCGTTCAGGCGGGCACGCTGGACGACAACGGCTGGACCGTGGTGGCACACAACGCTGCGATTGCTACAAAGCTGAGACATATGCAGCCCCTGCTGCTGCGCCTGCTGCAGGAACAAGGGATGCTGCTGAACGGGGAACTACGGATCAAGGTCAGGCAGTCCTGAGCTGCCGCTGCCCTTCCGGCCGTTTTGCCTGCTACAGCTGGGACGGCTATTCGCCTAATCCCCGCCTGATCCCCGCCTGATGCGCCCACTCCGCCCCTCAGCGGTAGGCGTAGAACAAGGCCGCGAAGAAATGGCACACGCTGCCGCCCAGCACAAACAGGTGCCAGACAAAATGGGCATATCGCAGCTTGTTGTCAAACAGGAAGACGATGGCGCCCAGGGTGTAACTGAGGCCGCCTGCGACCAGCAGCACCAGCCCGGGGCCGGGCGTGCGTTCGATCAGTGGGCCAATGGCAAACACCACCACCCAGCCCATGGCGAGGTAGAGCGCGGTGGACACCAGCGGGTGACGTAGCCGGTTCAGCAGCTTGATGGTGACCCCAAAGGCTGCCGCCGCCCAGACCGCAATCAGCAGGGTGAGACCCGGGCCGGTGTGCAAGACACCGAGGGTGAACGGGGTGTAGCTGCCAGCAATGAACACATAGATGGCGGCATGGTCCAGGCGCATCAGCCAGGACTTGATGCGGCCATTGGCCAGTGACGCTGGCAATGCGTGGTACAGCGTGGAGACGCCGTACAGCAGGATGCCGGTGGAGGCAAAAATGGCAGCGGCGGCCACATCGGCCATGCCACCGTGATGGAGGGCGCGAATCACGAGGATGGGCAGCGCGGCGATCGCCAGCAAGGCGCCGAGACCGTGGCTGATGGCATTGGCGATCTCTTCGCCCAGGGTCTGGGGTCGGTCCGTGAGGACACCGGTGGAATGCGACATGAAATCGGTTCTGTGGATCAGCAGTAGGTGGAGGATGCCACCGATTCTGCTGGAGTGCAGGGAGGCAGATGTTGAACCTGACCAAAGGACGCACAGGCCACTCCCCGCCTGGTGCGCTGACCAACCCCCGCCCTGGTTGATTTTCGCAATTCGAAATTTGCGAACTCCGAATCGAGGCCGACATGGACCTGCTCGATGCGATGCACACGCTGGGCCACGCTCATTCAGCAACTTGCGGGCAGAAAAGCAAAACGGGACCCCGCCAGAAGCGGGGTCCCGTTTACTTTTTTGGTGCCGGCTATCGGATTCGAACTGATGACCTACCGCTTACAAGGCGGTTGCTCTACCAACTGAGCTAAGCCGGCACACTAAAACTTGCGGTGTGGATGCCGCAGCACCAACAACGTGGGCCGCATTCTAGACGCAGTCCGATGCGGCGCCAGACAAACTCGGCGTTATTTCACCCGCTTGAGCGCAGGACGCCCTCCGGACGGGCCGCCGCTGGGGTCGTCATCCCCATCACCGTTGGGCACCGACGTCGGCGGCGAGGTGACCTCAGGCTTGGCGCCTGCCGTCTCCCCATCCGCCTCGGTGGCCAGGCGCAAGCCGCGTGGCGCCGCCGCAGCGGGTGCGGCCGCAGTGGCTGCAGGGCGGTGCGCCGCCGCCTCATCGGCCGACGGCGGCGGAAAGGCCATGCCCTGCCCGTTCTCACGAGCATAAATGGCCACCACGTGATCCACCGGCACGATGATTTCGCGCGCCACGCCCCCGAAACGCGCCTTGAACTGGATCACCTCGTTGCCGAGATCCAGATTGCTGGTCGCTTCGAAACCGACGTTGAGCACAATCTCATTGTTGCTCACGTATTCCAGCGGCACCTGCACCGTACGGTCTACGTGAACCGCGATGTAGGGCGTGAAACCGTTGTCGGTACACCACTCGTGCAGGGCGCGGATCAAATAGGGCCGCGTCGAGCTGGCAGCGGTGCCGCCGCCATCCTTGCTGTCGTCCATGCCTGGCAGTGTATTACTTGCGCATCACCTTCTCGGACGGCGTCAGCGCCTCAATGTAAGCCGGACGCGAGAAGATGCGTTCAGCGTACTTCAGCAGCGGCAACGCGTTCTTCGACATGTCGATGCCGTAGTAGTCCAGGCGCCACAGCAGCGGAGCAATCGCCACATCCAGCATGCTGAAGTCGTCACCCAGCATGTACTTGTTCTTCAGGAAGATCGGGGCCAGCTGCGTCAGACGGTCGCGAATCTGGGCGCGGGCCTTCTCCAGCTGCTTCTCGGTCGGCTTGACCGGTTGGCCACGGTTTTCCAGGATGTTGACGTTGGCAAACAGTTCCTTCTCGAAATTGAACAGGAACAGGCGCACACGGGCGCGGGCCACCGGGTCCCCGGGCATCAGCTGCGGGTGCGGGAAGCGCTCGTCGATGTATTCGTTGATGATGTGCGATTCATACAGGATGAGGTCGCGTTCCACGAGGATGGGCACCTCGTTGTACGGATTCATCAGCGCGATGTCTTCGGGCTTGGCGAAGAGATCAACGTCCCGGATCTCGAAGTCCATGCCCTTCTCGAACAAGACGAAACGGCAACGGTGCGAATAAGGGCAAGTCGTTCCGGAATAAAGCACCATCATGGCAGTGGACTCCTGATCGAAGCCTCTCGGCTTCCTCGATTTCTAACCAAACAAAAGGCAAACGCAGTGGAGCCTTGCGGCACCCACTGCGCGGGAGGACCCAGCCAGAGCTGGGTCATCGACTTACTTGACGTCCTTCCAGAAGGAGGCGTTCAAGCGCCACGCGAATACGGTAAACACCAGCAGGAACAGCACCACGACCACGCCGAGGCGGAATCGAGTCCCCTGGGCCGGTTCGCCCATCCATTGGAGATAGGCCACCAGATCGGCAACCGACTCGTCGAATTCCTGCGGCGACATCGTCCCGGGGGTCACCTGCTCGAAACCGGCAAAAACCTGCGTGACCTTGTTGTGGTCATGCGGATCCGGTCGGTCCTCGAACTTGGCGGTGCGGACACCCTGGAGCTCCCACAGCACATGTGGCATTGCCACGCTGGGGAACACGAGATTATTCCATCCCGTGGCCTTGGTATCGTCCCGGTAGTATTTTCGCAGATACGTGTAGAGGTAGTCGGCTCCCGAACCTTTGCTGCCATCCGCCTTGGCGCGGGCGATGACGGAGAGGTCGGGCGGGGCCGCTCCGAACCAGGCTTTGGCCTGCTTCGGATCGAGAGAAACCTTCATGGTTTCGCCCACTTTTTCCCCGGCGAACAACAGGTTGTTCTTGATCTGATCTTCCGTCAGGTTCAGGTCTTGCAGGCGGTTGTACCGCATGTAAGACGCCGAATGGCAGTTCAGGCAATAGTTCACGAACATCTTCGCCCCGCGCTGCAGGGCGGCGACGTCGTTCATCTTGGCGACAGGGAAGCGGTCCCAGTCCGGGCCGCCTTCATTGGCGTGAGCAGCCGGCACCAGCGCCGTTCCCAGAGCCAGGGACGTCACCAGCAAAGCGATGAGTTTTTTCATTCGTCGACTCCGGGGTGCATCAGTGCGGGTGGAAGGTGACGCGGTCCGGCACCGGTTTGAAGGTGCCCAGGCGTGTCCACCACGGCATCAGCAGGAAGAAGCCGAAATAGAACAAGGTGCCCACCTGCGAAACGAGGGTGTAGAAGTCCGACGGTGGCAGCGTCCCCAGCACGCCGAGGATCAGAAACACCACCACGAAGACGATGTAGAGACCCAGATGCCAGCCCGGACGGTAACGGATCGACTTCACCGGGCTCTGGTCCAGCCAGGGCAGGAAGAAGAGGATGACCACCGCCCCGCCCATCACCACCACACCCCAGAACTTGGCGTCGATGGCAAGCAGCAGTGCGATGCCGACAACGCCGGCACCCGCGATCACCGCCTTGATCAGCCCCGACATGCGCCCCTTCAGCAGGGTGAGGAAGACCCCCAGAGCCACCAACACGCACAGCACCTTCACCATCACATCGGTGGTGGCACGGAGCATGGAATAGAAGGGGGTGAAATACCAGACCGGTGCAATGTGTGGCGGCGTCTTCAGCGGGTCCGCTGGAATGAAGTTGTTGTATTCCAGGAAGTAGCCCCCGAACTCCGGCGCGAAGAACACGATGGAGGAGAACACGATCAGGAACAGGCCCACCGCAAAAATGTCGTGCACCGTGTAATACGGGTGGAACGGGATGCCATCCAGCGGCACGCCACGGGCGTCCTTCTTGGCCTTGATCTCCACACCATCCGGGTTGTTGGACCCCACTTCGTGCAGCGCAATGATGTGTGCGACCACCAGGCCGATCAGCACCAGCGGCACGGCAATGACGTGGAAGCTGAAGAAGCGGTTCAAGGTGGCGTCGCCCACCACATAGTCACCACGGATCATCAGCGCCAGGTCCGGGCCGATCAACGGGACGGCGGCAAACAGGTTCACGATCACCTGCGCGCCCCAGTAGGACATCTGGCCCCAGGGCAGCAAATAGCCCATGAAGGCTTCGGCCATCAGGCACAGGAAGATGGCGCAGCCGAAGATCCAGACCAGCTCACGCGGCTTCCGGTAAGACCCATACAACAGGCCCCGGAACATATGCAGATAGACCACCACAAAGAAGGCGGAAGCCCCCGTGGAATGCATGTAGCGGACCAGCCATCCCCAAGGGACGTCCCGCATGATGTATTCCACCGAGGCAAAGGCCAGCGATGCATCGGGCTTGTAGTGCATCACCAGGAAGATGCCGGTCACGATCTGGATGACCAGCACCAGCAGGGCCAGCGACCCGAAGATGTACCACCAGTTGAAGTTTTTCGGAGCGTAGTACTCCGACATATGCTCCTTGAAGAGCTTGGACGCGGGGAAACGGTTGTCCACCCACGTCATGAACCGGACGCCTGCAGGGGCGCCGGCGGGTGCTTCCTTGAATTCAGCCATGTCGTCTGCCTCGGGTCCGGGTTAAGCCTTCTTGTCTTCACCGATCAACAGCTTGGTGTCTGACAGATACATGTGGGGCGGCACCTCGAGGTTGTCGGGGGCCGGCTTGTTCTTGAACACACGACCCGCCATGTCGAAGGTGGAACCATGGCACGGGCAAAGGAAACCCCCATGCCAGTTGTCCGGCAGCGAGGGCTGCGGCCCGGACTGGAACTTGTCGCTCGGCGAGCAACCCAGGTGCGAGCAGATGCCCACCACCACCAGGTATTCCGGCTTGATCGAGCGCCACTCATTCTTGGCGTAGTCGGGAATCGGGAAAGCCTTGCGATCGGACGATGGGTCTGCCAGGTCGGAATCGTTGCTTTTCAAGGCCTGGAGCTGGTCTGGCGTACGGCGAACGATCCAGACGGGCTTGCCCCGCCATTCGACGGTGAGCTTCTCGCCGGGGGCCAGGCCCCCCACATCGACTTCGACGGCAGCACCGGCTGCCTTGGCGCGTTCGGACGGGGCGAAGGTGCTGACGAATGGGACCGCTGTTGCGACACCGCCTACTGCTCCCGCACAACCGGTGGCGATGATCCAGCTGCGCTTGCCTTTGTCCACTTGTTGGTCACTCATGAGGGTCCTTAAAGGGAACTTCTGATAGGGGGCAACCAAAGATTCTAGGCACTAAAAACTAGCTTGACTCTAAGGCGCTCTACCGATGTGCATGTGCGCACCAAGTTGACATTTGTCGTGGCGCGATCCCCGTTAGGATGCTTGGCTCAGGTCAATCAGGTCAAACAGGAGCACGGCATGGGTTTTCTCACTGAATTCCGGGAGTTCGCGGTCAAGGGCAATGTCATGGACCTGGCCGTGGGCGTGATCATTGGCGGCGCTTTCGGGAAGATCGTCGATTCAGTGGTCAAGGATCTGATCATGCCCATCGTGGGCAAAGTCGTGGGCGGCCTGGACTTCAGCAACTACTTCGTGATGCTGGGCAACCCGCCCAATAACTACACCGGCCCGATGACTTATGAGGCCCTCACCAAAGCGGGGGTGCCACTCTTTGCCTATGGCAGTTTCCTGACGGTGCTGTTGAATTTCTTCATCCTCGCCTTCATCATCTTCCTGATGATCAAGCAGGTAAACCGGCTCAAGCGGGCCGCTCCGGAAGCGCCTGCGGCACCGGCCGCACCCGCGCCGGAACCGGACGACATCAAGCTGCTCCGTGAAATTCGTGACGCGTTGATTCGTGACAAAGCGTAAAGCCCACTAGAAACGTCAGCTTTTGCGCAACGACCGTGCGTGCCCCGCCCGTTTGGGGGGCTGGCATGGACGATACTGCATGCTGTGGTGTGGTCACCACAATGCGCGCCAGATGCATTCATGAACCGTCTCAATTCCCACCTCGACGCGGCCTTGCAGCGCGTGCGCTCCGCGGTGGAACAAGCCGCCGAGCGCGGCGCCGAAGGTTTGGGCCTCGCCGCCCTGTCCGCTGGACAGGCCAAGCGGCGCGATGCCCTGTTGTCGGCTCAATTCATCTTCCGCAAGCAGCAGGCGCTGTTTTCCCAGCGTTTTGATCAGTCCATGCGCCGTCAGGCGGAGGACACCGAGGCGCCGTCGACACCGGGCTTGCAGAAGAACACCCAGTGGGATGAACTCTCGTTGATGGATGACGACCAGGTCAATGCGCTGGTCGCCGCCGACCGGATCGGTCTGGCCATCGGTCACCAGAGCGAATGGGAACTTCGGGAGGTGGATGGCTACATCGGCAGCATCCCCGGTCTGGCCGGCAAGGAAGACCGCCATCCCTTGCGGCCTCAAAACATTGCGCAGGCCTTGATCGACGGGGTGTACGCCGCCACCGACGATCACGACACCCGCCAGATCCTCATCGACGAACTCACGCGCGCCATGGCGCAGGAGATGAAGGCCTGTTATGCCGACATCGCCGGCCTGTTCCGCAGCCGCGGCTTGCGGCCGCAGGACCTGCGCGTGCGGGCGGGTGACAACTCGCGGGGCCACTCCCTGCGGGGGGGCATGGGCGGCCCGAGCGGTCACAGTGGTCATGCCCCCCTGGGCACGGACAGCCGTTACGCCACTCAGCCCGGCGCGCTGAACAGCCTCAGCGGCCAGGGTTTCCCTACGCGCCCCGGTGGCCTTCACGGCATGGGCGCCGGCATGGGGGGCCCTGGTGGCATGGTGGGGGGCCACAGTGCCCAGGGCGCGTTCCAACCGGGTTACCCGGTGGTGGGCACGGTGGACCCACAACTGATGGACCTGCTGCGCCGGCTGGCGCAGAGCCCGCTGCCCAGTCTTGGTGGCGGGATGGGTGGCGGCCTGAGCGGCGGCATGAGCGGCCCCATCACCGGCGGCATGCCGCTGGGCCAGGGCATGGGCACACCCAGCCAGTGGCAGCACTGGGAAGGGGACACGGTCGGTGCCGGCAATCCGATGCTGGAGGGGGGCGGCCCGATCATGTTGCCGCCCAACCTCATCCACATGCACCGGGATGAGCTGCGCCAGGCGGCCACCGGCTCGCTGGACCACATGGTCATCGATGTGGTGGCCGGGCTGTTCGACCAGATTCTGTCCGACCCCAAGCTGCCGCCGCAGATGTCGCAGCAGATTGCCCGGCTGCAACTGCCGGTGCTGCGTGCCGCGCTGGGGGACCGGAGCTTCTTCTCCTCGCGCCGCCATCCGGTGCGCCGGCTGGTCAACCGCATCGCCTCGCTGGCGGCGGCCTACGACAACTTCAATGAGGATCCGGGCAAGGCCTTCCTGGCCCTGGTGCGGGAACTCATCCAGGACATCGTCAGCGGCGACTTCGACCGCATGGATCTGTATGACGCCAAGCTGAACCAGCTGGAGCAGTTCATTGCAGAGCAGACGGCCCAGTCGCTCAAGTCGCAAGGCGACGCGGCCGGCCTGGTGGAGCGCAAGGAAACCGAGTTGCGGCTGCAGCAGCGCTACATGCAGCAGCTGCAGCAGGCCATGGCCAATGTGGACATGCGCGACTTCCTGCGCGACTTCCTCACCAAGACCTGGAGCCAGGTGCTGGTGCATGCCTCGCGCCATCCGGACCTGGATGCCGGGCTGGTGGAGCGCCTGCGCAACATGGGCCGGGACATTGTCCTGTCGGTCCAGCCCAAGACCTCGCCGCAGCAGCGCCAGGCCTTCCTGGCGTCGCTGCCGGTGCTGATGCGCACGCTCAACGACGGGCTGGACCTGGTTCGTTGGCCGGAGCCGGAGCGCAAGAAATTCTTCGCCGAGCTGCTGCCGGCCCATGCCGACTCGCTCAAGGGTCAGGCGCTGAGCCCGCTGGAATACAACCTGCTGGCCAAGCAGCTGGAAGCGGTGTTTGGCATTGCCCCGCCCCGGGAACAGGACCTGCCGGCCCATGCGCCGCTGGATCTGGACCTGAGCGAGCAACTGACGGATGAAGAGGCGCAGCACCTGGGTCTGGTGGACGAGCAGCAGGTGGACTGGGACGGCCAGGTGGACATCGACCTGAGCGGCGAAGAGCAAGGCCCACTGATGGCCGTGGACATCAGCATCGACGGCCTGCCCCCGGCAGAAGAGGCCCCGGAGCCTGCCGCCGGCGTATTGCTGCTGGAGCATCTGCAGCTGGGTTTTGCCTACCAGATGAACCGCGACAACAAGTGGATCAAGGTGCGGCTGGCCCACATCAGCGGTGGCCGCAGCTTCTTCATCTTCACCCACGGCGACCGCCACCACGGCACGCTGACGATGACGTCCCGCATGCTGCGCAAGATGTGCGAGGGCGGCCGCTTGCGCGCCTTCGAAAGCGCCTACCTGCTGGAACGCGCCACGGCGCGGGCGCGCAAGCAGCTGGCGGCGCTGAGCGCCAGCGTCAAAGCTGGGGCGTAGCAGGGGGCCGGCAGGAGCCCAGCAGGCCCCGGCCCGGGTCACCCGCTCAGCTGCCGCGCCATCCGGATGGCCGCCCGCATGCTGGACGGGTCGGCCCGACCGGTGCCGGCGATGTCAAAGGCCGTGCCGTGGTCCGGGCTGGTCCGCACCAGCGGCAAGCCCAGCGTCACGTTGACGCCGTCCTCCACCCCGAGATACTTCACCGGGATCAGGCCCTGGTCATGCGTCATGGCCACCACCGCGTCGAATTCCCCTGGGTGCGCAGGCGGGGCATGGCGGGCACGCATGAAGATGGTGTCCGGCGCAAACGGGCCACTGGCGTGGATGCCCAGGGAGCGCGCCTGTTCCACCGCAGGCGCGATGTGCTGGATCTCCTCATCCCCAAACAGACCGCCCTCCCCGGCATGCGGATTCAGGCCCGCCACCGCAATGCGGGGGGACGCAATGCCGGAGCGCTTCAGCGCCGCATCGGTGATGCGCAAGGTCTGCAGCACCCGCCCGGCGGTGATCAGGTCCACCGCCTGGCGCAGCGCCACATGGATGGTCACCAGCACCACGCGGAGCTGATCATTGGCCAGCATCATGCGCACCGGCGGCAACTGGCCCTGGGCATCGGCACACAGGGCCTGCAGCATCTCGGTATGGCCGGGATAGGACACCCCCGCTGCATGCAGCGCCTCCTTGTGGATCGGTGCGGTGACCAGCGCGCTGGAACGGCCTGCCTGCTGCTCCGCCACCGCCGCCTCGATGCAGCGGGCAGCGGCGGCACCGGCCACGGCACTGATCTGCCCCAGCGGCTGCCGCAGCAATCCGTCCGGCAGGCCGGAAGGCTGCCAGACCGGCAGGCAGTCGGGTGGCGGCTCGTCGGTCGGCGTGTCCAGCAGGGCCACCGGCAGCGCCAGGCCCAGCATCTCCACCGCGCGGCGAAACACCTCCACATCCCCGACCAGCCGGAGGTCCGCGCCACGGTCGGCCGCCCAGGCCCCCACCGCCACCTCCGGCCCGATGCCGCAGGCGTCGCCCATGGTGATCAACAGAGGTCGGCTCATGCTGGATTCGCAATGTCGATGAACTGGCAGGTCAGACCCAGCGTCCGGGCCACTTGCTGGCCCAGGGCCTGCACGCCGTAACGCTCGGTGGCATGGTGACCGGCGGCGATGAAAGCCACACCGGTCTCGGCCGCATAGTGCGCCTGCGGCTCGGAAATCTCCCCGGTGATGAAGACATCCGCGCCGGCCGCGATGGCCGATTCGAAGTAGCCCTGAGCGCCTCCAGTGCACCAGGCCACCCGCCGCAGCGGCCGGCCGTCCCCCATGGCCTGGACCGTGGCACGGCCCAGGCGTTGCTCCAGATGGTGGGCCAGGGATGGAAGATCGCCCCACTGCGGCGGCAACTGGCCGATGGCGCCCAGGTCCTGCTCGCCGAAGTGGCCGTCGGCCGTCCAGCCGAGATGGCGCGCCAACTGCGCGTTGTTGCCCAACTCCGGATGAGCGTCCAGCGGCAGGTGATAAGCGAAGAGATTGATGTTGTGCGTGAGCAGGCGGGACAGCCGCTGCTTCATCCAACCCACCACCCGGCCGTCCTGGCCGCGCCAGAACAGGCCGTGATGGACCAGGAGGGCATCGGCACCCGCCTCGATGGCGGCCTCGATCAGGGCCAGGCTGGCCGTCACGCCACAAACCAGGTGACGGATCTCGTCCCTGCCCTCAACCTGCAGACCGTTCGGCCCATAATCCTTGAAGCGCGAGGGTTCCAGCGTGGCGGCGAGCAGCCGCTCCAGCTCCGTGCGATGTGCCATGACAGGGTCTCAATTGCGTCAAACCTGGTTGATTTTCGCCCAGGCCACCACTGTGGCGCTGGCGGGGTATTTTGTAGTGGCCACCCTGAAGCCGGAATGGCTGCATCAGGGGCCTTCAGTGCTGGCAACCCTGCCGGCCGCCGTGGGTGCACCACCGCGCGCCGCCGTGCAGTTCAGCTATGCCGCCGCCGCACAGGCCGCCTCGCCCGCCGTGGTCGCCGTGCTGGCCAACAAACCCGCCCTCACCCAGCGCGAGATCGATGCCGACCCCTGGCTGCGTTTTCATTTCGGCCGTCGCATTCCGCAGCGCCAGCAGACCGGGCTGGGCTCCGGCGTGATCGTGTCGCCGGAAGGGTATGTGCTGACCAACAACCATGTGGTGTCGGGCGCCACCGAAATCCGGGTGCAGTTGCCCGATGGCCGGGAAACCGCCGCACGCCTGGTGGGCACCGACCCCGAAACCGATCTGGCGGTGTTGCGCATCGAGATGGCCCCTCCTCTGCCGGTCATTCATCCCGGCCGGGCCGAAGACCTGCAGGTCGGCGATGTGGTGCTGGCCATCGGCAATCCGTTCAACGTTGGCCAGACGGTCACATCCGGCATCGTCAGTGCGCTGGGCCGCTCCCAGTTGGGCCTGAGCACCTTCGAAAACTTCATCCAGACCGATGCCGCCATCAACCCCGGCAACTCCGGCGGCGCGCTGGTGGATGCGCAGGGCCGCCTGGTGGGCATCAACACCGCCATCTACTCCCGCACCGGCGGTGGCAGCCTGGGCATCGGCTTTGCGATCCCGGTCGATTCGGCCTACCAGGTGCTGGAAGCGCTGATCAAGGACGGCAAGGTCAGCCGCGGCTGGATTGGCGTCATCACCGCCGACGTGAATCCGGAAGTGGTGGAGATGATGAAGCTCTCCGTCCAGCAAGGCGTGCTGGTGAAGGAAGTCTTCAAGTCCAGCCCGGCCGCGAAGGCGGGTGTGGAGTCCGGGGATGTGGTCACCGAGGTGGCCGGCCATCCGGTGCGCACGCCGCGTGAGTTGATCAACGTGGTGGCCGCGCTCAAGCCGGACAGTCAGGTGGTGCTGCAGGTGCAGCGCGGCAAACAAAGCCTGAAGCTGCCCTTGCAGGTGGGCTTGCGCAAGCCGCTGACTGAAGACGGAACTCCGGAAGAGTGAGCCGGAAGCGTGAGACGCTAACGTGAGCCGGGCGTGCGGACCGGATGAACAGGCGCTGAAAGACCGCCGCCCACTGTTGCAGTGAGCAGCGGGAGCAGCAGGAGGTCAGGTGCTCGGGCCTTGGCCGTTTTCAGCCGGGTCCGCATCCGGCGCGCGGCTGTAGCGCACAAAGGCGTTGGATGCCCAGATGCCCACTTCGTAGAGGATGCACATCGGGATGGCCAGGGCCAGTTGCGAAACGATGTCCGGCGGCGTGATCACGGCGGCAATCACAAAGGCGATCACGATGAAATACCCGCGGAACTGCTTGAGCTGGTCCACCGTCACCAACCCCATCCGCGACAGCACCACCACCACCACCGGCACTTCAAACGCTGCACCGAAGGCGATGAACATGTTCATCACAAAGCCCAGATAGGCCTCGATGTCCGGCGCGGCGGTGATGCTCTTGGGCGCAAAGCTCTGAATGAAGGTGAACACCTTGGCGAACACCACGAAGTAGCAGAACGCCACGCCTGCAAAAAACAGCAAGGTGCTCGAAACCACCAGAGGCATCACCAGGCGTTTTTCATGCGAGTACAGCCCTGGCGCCACAAAGGACCAGACCTGATACAGCACCACCGGCAAAGCCACCAGGAAGGCGGCCAGCAGCGTGATCTTCAGCGGCACCAGGAACGGTGACAACACGTTGGTGGCGATCATCGAGCTGCCTTGCGGCAGGTTCGACACCAGCGGCACCGCCAGCAGGTCGAACAACCCGCCGGGGCCGGGATAGAGGCAGAGCACACCAAAGGCCAGGCCCACGGCCAGCAGCGCGCGGATCAACCGGTCGCGCAGCTCCATGAGGTGGGAGACAAAAGGCTGTTCGGTACCGGCCAGTTCGTCTTTGGAGGCGTCGTCTTGGGGGCTGCTCATGAAGCTCGGCGTGGAGGACGGAAGCGGGCCACACGAGCCGCGCCGGATTGGGTGTGCCGGCGCACACCATGCCGCTGCTTGTACCAGAGCGGCGTGGCGCCCCGTTTGAGCCGCCAGTTCTTGCCGGGATGGCTGTAGACCGGCGCGGGCGCTTCATAGGCCATGGCCGACTCGTTCGAGCCGCCATCCACCGCCAGGTCGGACCAGGTGGAGTGAAGGGCCTGCTGGGCCGAGTCCACTTCCTGCCGAACCGTGTTTTCCACGTCGTTCACCGCCGTCTGGAACTGGTTCTTCATCTTCTGAAGCTCTTCCAGTTCGATCGAACGGTTGACCTCGGCCTTCACGTCGGACACATAACGCTGAGCCTTGCCCAGCAGATGGCCCACGGTACGGGCCACCCGGGGCAGACGCTCCGGGCCGAGCACGACCAGCGCAACACCGCCGATCAGCATCAGCTTGTCAAAGCCGAAATCGATCATGCGGACGCTCAGCTGCGGTGCTTGGCGTCAACGTCCACCGTGTTGGGATCGGTGGCCTTGTTGGCGTTGGCCACTTGCTGCGGCGGCGTCTCGGTGCTGCCGGTGCCGCCATCACGCATGCCGTCCTTGAAACCCTTGACCGCCGCGCCCAGGTCACCGCCCACATTGCGCAGCTTCTTGGTGCCGAACACCGCGATGACGACCACCAGCACAATCAGCCAGTGCCAGATGCTCATACTACCCATGACATTCTCCTGAGTGGATTACCAAATTCTAGTGGGCCTGCGTGACACGAACACGTTGTGCCAGCACCTACCCCTTCCCGCATGAGCAACTTATGCCCCGACAGAGGGAGTCTGCAGCCCAGATGAGGCCGAATTTCAGCCTTTCAACCAGGGGCGCGGACCGCCGATGGCGTGCATGTGCAGGTGGAAGACCTCCTGGCCGCCATCCGAACCGGTGTTGACGATCGTGCGGAATCCGTTGGTCACGCCCAATTCCTTCATCAACCGGGGCACCAGCACCGTCATGCGGCCCATCAGCCCGGCATGTTCGGGTTGCAGGTCGGCCATGCTGGTGATGTGCAGCTTGGGGATCAGCAGCACATGGACCGGGGCCCAGGGGTGGATGTCGTGAAAGACCAGCAGTTCGTCGTCTTCATAGACCTTCTTCGACGGGATCTGGCCCGCGACGATCTTGCAGAAAATGCAGTGGGGATCGTGGCTCATGATGTGTTCAAACCGGCATCGGCTTGTTGTCGTTCCAGTTCAGGATGCCCTTGACGAGGCGGTAGATCACCCAGATGACATCAATGGCCATGGTGACCACCCCCACCCCGATCAGCATGAGAGGCACACTCAGGGCGCCCCACAGCAGGCTCCACCAGAAGGTGCGGATCTGCCAGGTGAAGTGGCTGGCATAGATCGTGCCCTCGGTCTCTTCGCGCTTGATGTAATTCACGATGATGGCAACAACGCTGGTGATGACCGTCATGAAACCCAGCGCCTGGAGGATGTAGACGATCAACGTCAACTGCTTGAGGCTTTCCAGCTTTTCGGCCGGCAAGGCATTCAGGCTCAGGTTCTCATTCATCGCACGCTCCCTTTGTTGACACTGTCAGCGTTGAAACACCGGGGAATCAGCCGCCCTGCCCTGGCGGCTGAAAGGATGGGGCTGTTGGTGGGGATGTCTGTGGGGAGGTGGGCATCCTTGACCGCGCCGCAAACTCCTCCAGACCGGACAGTCCTTCGCGGCGTGCCAGTTCGGCCAGCACCAGGCCCGGCTCCACCTTCAGTGCGGCCAGGGCCACGATGGAGTGAAACCACAGGTCCGCCACTTCATACACCAGCTTCTGGGGGTCACCATCCTTGGCGGCCAGCACCACTTCGGTGGCTTCTTCCCCCACCTTTTTCAGGATGTGGTCCAGGCCCTTGGCAAACAGCTTGGCCACATAGCTCTTGTCCGGCTCACCCTCATCGCGGCGCTGGGCCACCACGGCACCGAGGTGGGCCAGCACGTCAGCGCCGGTCAGGTCCTGCTTGGCATCCATGGTTCAACTCTTGTAGATCTGGGCCGGGTCCTTCAGGACCGGCTCCACAGGGGTCCAGCGGCCCTGGTCCAGGCGCTGGAAAAAGCAGCTGTGCCGGCCGGTATGGCAGGCGATGCCCGGTTCATGGCCCCGCTGGGTGATGGTGAGCAGCAGCACGTCGTTGTCGCAGTCCATGCGGATGCTGTGGACCTGCTGCACATGGCCGGATTCTTCACCCTTGTGCCAGAGCTTCTGGCGCGAACGGCTCCAGTAGACCGCTTCACCCAGCTCGGCGGTGCGGGCCACGGCCTCGCGATTCATCCACGCAAACATCAGCACGTCGCCGGAGCCTTGCTCCTGCGCGATGACCGGCACCAGGCCGTCGGCGTCCCACTTGATCTGATCGAGCCATTCCATGCCGTCAGTGTAGTCGTCAGCCGACATGGGTGGGCCCGGTGTGGGCGCGTTCCTCGGCAAACCAGCGCAGCACCGGGATCGTGCCGGGCAGCACCGGCTGCACCTGCACCGGCAGGCGCTGCCAGGCCATGGCCTGCTGCTCGCGCATTTCGAACTCGCCGTCCCATTGGTAGACCTTGCAGAAATGCAGACGCACCCGCGCATGGGGGTAGTCCATCATTTCCACCTTCCAGGGGTGTGCGTCGCCGATGGTGATGCCCAGTTCTTCCTGCAATTCGCGGCGCAGGGCCTGCGCCACGGTCTCGCCCTGCTCCAGCTTGCCGCCCGGGAATTCCCAGTAGCCCGCATAGACCTTGCCGTCCGGGCGGGAGGTCAGCAGGAAGTCCTCTTCCTGGCCATCCGGGCCGCGGCGCACCAGCACACCGACGGCAACGTCCACCGGGACGCGGTCGGCCGGCCAGGGGGAAGATGCACCGGTCTGGGGGGTGGAGGTCGTCTTGCGGGTGTCAGACATGATCCAGGCCCTGCGGTCCTTCCGGCTCGGCCACAGCGACAGAAGAGGCCGAACCACCAGGGCCTCCACCAGCGCCTGCACCAGCGCCTGCACCGGGGCCAGCCCCGGAAGAAGCTGCCGTGCCAGAGGCCGGCGATGGGAAGGACTCATCCACCCCGCCCCGCCCTGCCAGATCACGCGCAAATTGATAGGCCACCCGGCCAGACCGCGAGCCACGCTCCAGGGCCCACACGAGGGACGGCTGGCGGGCGGCTTCGATCTGGGCGGCGGTTAGCCCGAAATGGCTCAGCCACTGGGCCACGATGGCCAGATATTCCTGTTGGCTGAAGCTGTAAAAGCTGATCCACAGGCCAAAGCGTTCGGACAGGGAGATTTTTTCTTCCACCGCTTCGCCGGGATGGACTTCCACAAGGCCGTCCCGCTCGGCATGGGTGTAGGCAAGGTTGTCCTTCATCTGCTCGGGCAGCAGATGGCGGCGGTTGCTGGTGGCGTAGATCAGCAGATTGTCGGTGGCGGCGGCGACGGAGCCGTCCAGCATCGACTTCAGCGCCTTGTAACCGGCTTCACCCTCATCAAAGCTGAGGTCGTCGCAGAAGATCACAAAGCGTTCGGGGCGGTCGGCCACCAGGTCGGCCAGCTCGGGCAGATCGACCAGGTCGGTCTTGTCCACCTCGATCAGCCGCAGGCCCTGGCCGGCAAATTCATTCAGGCAGGCCTTGATCAGCGAGCTCTTGCCGGTGCCACGGGCGCCGGTCAGCAGCACGTTGTTGGCGGGCTGGCCGGCCACGAATTGACGGGTATTGCGCAGCAGGCGTTCTTTCTGCGCTTCCACTTCCTTCAGGTCGGCCAGGCGGATGGCGGAGAGGTGCCGCACCGGCTCCAGCCGGGCGCTGGCCCCCCGCTTGCGGTAGCGGAAGGCCACGGCGGCGGACCAGTCCGGCGCTGTCAGCGGTTGCGGCAGTACCGCTTCCAGGCGGCTCAGCAGCGCGTCGGCGCGCTGCAGCAGGGCATCAAGGGCATCGGACATTGAACAGGGGTCAGGACAGCATCCGCATCGCGGCGTCCAGCTGCTCGGTGGGCAGGCGCTTGAAGCCTGAGCGCGCATAACGCTGCAGCCGTCCGATGATGAAGCTCACCAGGACGGACGCCTGCGACTGGGCTTCCACCGTCGGCGTGCTGGAACCGGAGGCCTCGGCGGCGGAGCGCAGGGCCTGACGCAATGCGGATTCGACCTTGTCGAAGAATTGATTCATCCGGGCGACCAGACGCTCGTTTTCGTAGACCAGCGCGTCACCCACCATCACCCGGGCCATGCCGGGGTTGCGTTCACCAAATTGCAGCAGCACGGCCACGATGCGCTGGGCCTGGGCCAGGCCCGACGACTCGCGTTCGGCGATCTGATTGAGCAGCGAGAAGATGCTGGATTCGATGAACTCGATCAGCCCTTCGAACATCTGGGCTTTGCTGGCGAAATGGCGATACAGCGCGGCTTCGCTCACCTCCAGGCGTGCGGCCAGGGCAGCGGTGGTCACCCGCTCGGCGCCTGGTTGTTCCAGCATGCTGGCCAGGGTCTGGAGGATCTGCACGCGACGTTCGCCGGGCTTCAGGCGCTTGCGCGGCAGCTCGGCGTTTTTGTTTGCGGCAGGATCCGTGGTGTCTGGGGGGCTGGTGTGCATAGGCGAGGCCACAACGTGTGTGTGGATTCTGGCACATGCTTTGCCCTCGCCCGGCGAGGTCCTGCCCAGGGACCGATTCAGTCGCGCAGCCAGCCCAGGCGTCGGGCCTCGTAAATCGCCTCCACCTTCGATCGCACCTGCAGTTTGCGGTAGGTGCGTTTCACGTACGTCATGATGGTGTGCGGCGACACATTCATGAACTGCGCGATCTCATCGAAGGTAAAGCCCTTGGCGGCGAGATGCAGCACGCGCGACTCCTGCTCGGAGAGGGCTACCACTTGCTCGTCCACCAGCGGCATCGAGGCCGAATCGGTGAAGCCGCGGGAGCCGTGGCCGTTCTGGGGGGCCAGACGCAAGAGCAGGCGGCGCGCGATCACCGGGCTGATGGGGCTGCCGCCGGCGCGCAAGGAGCGTAGCTGGCCGGGCAGATCGAGGGCGAGTGAATCCTTGAGCAGATAGCCCGTGGCGCCGGCCTCGATGCTGGACAGCACATGCTGCTCGTCCCCGAACACCGAGATGACCATCACCTCGCACTCGGGGGCCACATGGGCGGCATGGCGGATCAACTCGATGCCGCTACCGCCGGGCAGGTCGAGATCGACCAGCAGCACATCGGGCCGGGTCTGGTCGAACATTTTCCGGCCTTGCGGCAGGTCGGTGGCCATACCGACCAGACGAATGTCGGGCGCTTTTTCAAGCGCATGGGCGAACCCTTCGCGAAAGCGAAGCTGGTCCTCGACGATCAACACGCTGAACAGTGACATGCATTCCCTCACGGCTTAGAGGCCGTCCCAGCACATTCTGTGTGGCAGCACAACACACCCGCAATCCCCAGCTTGGAGTGGGGTGACCAAAGACAGGTCGGACATGGCTGCCGGTAGAAATGACTGGGCCTCGCTCAAGCTGGGCACCAGGGCAAGGGGCGGACCTGACGCGTTTCAATTTGTCAGCGCTTGCGTGTTTTCCTCCCCCTCGAATCCGGGGAGGTGGGCGAGGTGGGCGAGGTGGGCGAGGTGGGCGAGGTGGGCCAGGCGGTGAGTTGACGCAGATGGGTCACCCGTCGATCGACGAAGGCGGGCCGATGCTGGACATGGGAGGGTGTAAAGCCGCGCATCCACACGGTGGACATCCCGAGGCTGCGAGCGGCCTTGAGGTTGTGGGGGCTGTCCTCCACGAGGATGCACTGGGAGGGTTGGGCCTTCAGGCGGGCGCACACATGGCGAAACATGCGGACATCGGGTTTGGGCCGCCAGTGCCCGAAGATCTTCATCTGCTCGACGGTCACCACCGCATCGAACACATGCTGCAGATCCAGGGCTTTTAGCACGCGCTGGGCGTAATGGCGAGGCGCATTGGTCAACAGCACTTTGCGCCCTTGAAGGCGGCGCAGCCAGGCGATGTCTGGCGAGGAGGCTCTGAGCACGCGCTCAAGCTGGGGCAACGCGTGGGTTTCATGGAGAAAGTGGGAGGCCACGACCTGATGGTGGCGCACCAACCCGAGCAGGGTAGCGCCATACCTCAGCCAGTACTTCCGGCGCAATTCCTGTGCCTGCTGCGCAGACACGCCGAGATGGCGCACGATATAGGCATTCATGGCCACCCCGAGCTCCGCAAAGATCCCGCCGGACGCATGGTGCAGCGTATCGTCCAGATCAAACAACCAGACCCGCCCCCTCATCCCACCTCCCTCTCACCCCGCCCCTCTTAATGCCCGGCGCAGCCGGGCCCTATCCAGCCGGACTGCGGGGATCCGGCTTTGCCGGGCCCCCAGTCGCCCCTGGGGGGCCGCCGCAGGCGGTAGGGGGGGCCGATCCAGCCGGCCCCCCTCCAGCCGGGTCCTATCCAGCCGGGCCCTATCCAGCCGGACTGCGGGGATCCGGCTTTGCCGGGCCCCCAGTCGCCCCCTGGGGGCCGCCGCAGGCGGTAGGGGGGCCGATCCAGCCGGGCCCCCTCCAGCCGGGCCCTATCCAGCCGGACTGCGGGGATCCGGCTTTGCCGGGCCCCCAGTCGCCCCCTGGGGGGCCGCCGCAGGCGGTAGGGGGGGGCTAATGAGATCGAATCATGGTCCCATACGCCTGCTCGGAGAGGATCTCCAGCAACATCGCATGCGGCACCCGTCCGTCGATGATGTGCACCGCCTTCACGCCGCTGCGAGCGGCATCCAGCGCCGACGCGATCTTCGGCAGCATCCCTCCGGACAGCGTGCCGTCGGCAAACAGCTCGTCGATCTCGCGCGCCGACAGATCGGTCAGCAGATTGCCGGCCTTGTCCAGCACCCCAGGCGTATTGGTCAGCAGCACCAGCTTCTCCGCCTTCAGCACCTCCGCCAGCTTGCCGGCCACCACATCGGCATTGATGTTGTAGCTCTCGTTGCTTTCGCCGAAGCCGATGGGGCTGATCACCGGGATGAACTGATCGTCCTGCAGGGCTTTCACCACGCTCGGGTCGATGGACACGATATCGCCCACCTGGCCCACATCGTGTTCCTTGGCGGGGTCGTCCTTGTCCACCATCTTCAGCTTCTTGGCGCGGATCATGCCGCCATCGCGGCCAGTCAGGCCCACGGCCTTGCCGCCGGCGACGTTGATCAGGCCGACGATGTCCTGCTGCACCTCACCGGCCAGCACCCATTCGACCACGCTCATGGTCTCTTCATCGGTGACACGCATGCCCTGGATGAAGTGGCCCTTTTTGCCCAACTTGTTGAGCGCATCCTCGATCTGCGGGCCGCCGCCATGCACCACCACCGGGTTCAGGCCGACCAGCTTCAGCAGCACCACATCCTCGGCGAAATCCTGCTGCAGGGCCGGGTCGGTCATGGCGTTGCCGCCGTACTTGATCACGATCGTCTTGCCGTGATATTTGCGGATGTAAGGCAAGGCCTGGGACAGCAACTCCGCCTTGTCCCGCGGCGGGATGTGGCTGAGGTCACCTGGCGCGTGGGCAGATGCTTGGGCGGCGGCGGGAGCTGCAGGCGCTGAGGGGTCTTGCTTCATGATGCGGTCCGGCTGGGGGGTGAGGACTGAGGACTGAGGACTGAGGGCTGAGGAAAAAACTCGGCGGCATTGTAGGACCGGCAAAATGCCGTCCATGCAAGTACAGCACTATATGAAACTCTCGGTGCTGGTCGCCCTGGTGACCATCACCCTGAAGATGGCGGCCTGGCACTGGACCGGGTCGGTGAGTTTGCTCTCGGATGCCATGGAATCGCTGGTCAACCTGGCGGGAGCGCTGTTCGGCCTGGGCATGGTGACGATTGCGCGGCGCCCCCCGGACGAGGACCACCCTTTTGGCCACCACAAGGCCGAGTATTTCTCCAGCGCCTTCGAAGGCGCGCTCATTCTGGTGGCGGCGTTGGGCATTGCCTGGACGGCGGTGGAACGCTTGCGTGCGCCCCAGCCGCTGCAGGGCCTGGATGTGGGCGTGGCGCTCTCGCTCATCAGTACCCTCATCAACGGTGTGCTGGCCTGGGCGATGCTCAAGGCCTCGCGTGAGCACCGCTCGATTGCGCTGGAGGCGGATGCCCGCCACCTCTTCACCGATGTCTGGACCTCCGTGGGGGTGGTGATCGGCCTCATCGGCGTGAGCATCACCGGCTGGAACTGGCTGGACCCCTTGCTGGCGCTGCTGGTGGCGCTCAACATTTTGCGCGAAGCGGTGCACCTCATGTGGCGGTCCACGGGGGGCCTGATGGACCAGGCGCTCTCGGGCGAAGACCAGCAGGCCATCCATGCGGTGCTGACGCGTTTCACGGGCCCGGACCTGCATTTTGACCACGTGGCCACCCGCATGGCGGGCCAGCGGCGGTATGTGGATCTTCATTTGCATGTGCCGGCGCCCTGGACCCTGGGCCGGGCGGCGGCTTTGCGGGGGGAGGTGGAGCAGGCCCTGATGCAGGCGCTGCCAGGCCTGCGCGCCAGCATTCAACTCCTGCCCGTGAATGTGGAAACCCGTTTTGACGAGCTTGAACGCACCCCTGCCTCTCCTGTGAATACCTCGGAAAACACCCCATGATGGCGCTCCTCCAACGTGTCCGCCGCGCCCGTGTCGACGTCGCAGACCGCTGTACCGGCGAGATCGGTCCGGGATTTCTTCTGCTGCTTTGCGCCGAACCTCACGACACGGAAGCCTCGGCCGAGAAGCTCATCCAGAAGGTGCTCAAGCTCCGCGTCTTCAGTGACGACGCGGGCAAGATGAACCGCAGCCTGCAGGACACTGCGGGTGGGCTGCTCATCGTTTCCCAGTTCACGCTGGCGGCGGACACTTCCAGCGGCAACCGTCCCAGCTTCACGGGTGCGGCTCCGGCGGCGCTGGGTCGGCAGTTGTATGACCATGCAGTGGCCTACGCACGCCAACAGCACCCCACGGTGGCCACCGGGGAATTTGGGGCGGACATGCAGGTCAGCCTGGTCAACGACGGCCCTGTCACCATTCCTATTCGTCTTTGAAAGAGAACGTCATGATCAGCTACGTCACGCTCGGCAGCAACGACCGGACCAAGGCCAAGTCCTTCTTTGATGCGGCGCTTGCGCCCCTGGGCCTGCAGGCGGCTTATGCCGATGATGAAATGGTGGGTTATGGCCCGGCGGGGGGGCCCTCCCAGCTCTGGATCGTGGAACCGTTGGATGGTCTCGATGCGCATCCGGGCAACGGCAACATGCTGGCGCTGGCGGCATCCACCCGGGGTCAGGTGGATCAGGTGCATGCGGCGGCGCTGGCGGCGGGTGGCCGGGACGAAGGCCGCCCGGGCCTACGGGAGCAGTATGGTCCGCACTTCTACGCTGCGTACTTCCGCGATCTGGACGGCCACAAGATTGCCGTCATCTGCCGCAGCCCGGAATGAAAAAAGCCCGCCTTTCGGCGGGCTCTCAGAACGCTCAATCCGCATACTGGCCGGCGGCCTTGATCACCGGACTCCACTTGTTGATCTCGGCTTCCACAAACTTCTTGTGCTCTGCCGGATTCACCCGTCCGTCCGTCACGATCACAGCCCCCAGCGCTTCCTCGCGCTTGTGGAAATCGGCGTCCTTCAAGGCCGCCTTCAAGGCCGTATTGATTTTCTCCAGCACCGGCTTCGGCGTACCCTTCGGCGCGTAGAGCCCGTGCCAGATCGTCACATTGAAGTTCTTCAGACCGGCCTCTTCCAGCGTCGGCAGCTTCGCCAGGCCGCCACCCAGACGCTTGGGTGTGGTCACCGCAAAGGCTTTCACCTTGCCGCTCTCGATCTGGCTGGTGGTGTTGGTGGTCTGGTCGCACATGATGTCCACCTGCCCCCCAATCAGATCGGTCATGGCCGGGCCGGTGCCCTTGTAAGGGACGGTGGTCATGTCGGTCTTCAAGGTGCTCTGATAGAGCAGACCGCATAGATGCGATGCAGACCCCAGCCCTGCATTGGCCAGATTGATCTTGCCCTTGTTGCCATCAATCCATTTGGTCAGTTCTGCATAAGTATTGGCCGGCAGCGTCGGGCGCGAAATGATGGTCATCGGCACTTCATTGATCAGCCCGAGATATTCGAAATCGTCCAGCGTCTTGTATTGCAGGTTGCGATAGAGCGAGGGCGACGTGGCCATGCCGATGTGATGCAGCAGCAGCGTATAACCATCCGGGGAGGCCTTGGACACCTTGGTGGCGCCCAGCGTACCGCCAGCTCCGCCGACGTTCTCGATCACGATGGTGGCGTTCAGCGGCTTGCGCAGCGCCTCGGCCAGATCGCGGGCCACCTTGTCGGTCGGGCCGCCGGCGGAGAACGGGACGACGATGGTCACCGGCTTGTCGGGGTAGTCGGCCCAGGCGGCGCCTACGCTCAACGCCGCAACGCAGGCGAGCAAAGTCTTCTTCATGGTTGTCTTCCATCAGGAGTGGTGTTGTGAAGAGGATGCTAAAGAATGAACCCCTGGTGCGACTAGCGGAAACTACGTAAGGGAACTATTGCGCATGGTGACCCCCACCCAGGGGCTCCATCCCCTCAGGCGCGCTGCTGCGTCCAGCCATCATGATTCCCTCCCAGATTCACGCGAGCTCTGCCTCGGCTTCGGCCTCAGCGGGTGCAACCCACTCGAATCCTTCCCTGAACGCTGCCTTGTCGAGAGAGGTGCTCCAGCAGGTTCAGGAGAATCAGCACCTTGCCGAGGCCCTGATCAATCATTTGATGTCCAATGATCCCGCTGTAGAGAAACTGGAGGACGTGCGCCAGCAATACGTGGATTTATGTATCGCGGTTCGTGACAACGTCCACCATTTTCCGGAGACAACCGGTCAGGTTTCAGCACCGGGAAACCAGGCCCGGATGAGAGAGACGGCACTGCAGCTTCCCTTGTGTGAGAGCAATCGTCATGCAGCCGTGAGCGACAAGAGCGACCTCGATCGCGTCATGAAGCATATGGCGCAGTGCACGCAGATGGCATTGGCCGACGTGATGCAGCCATTGCGGGAGGTCAACAACGCCATCAAAACCGGATTGCCACAGGAGATACACGCGCCCATCACCAGCAGCCTCGATTGCATGTTCCAGAATCAGGCATCCATGCTGGAATCACCCACGCTAAAAGACTTGCCCGCCAGCAACATCCGGAATGTCGCGGAACGCATGCTCAAGACGGCCGAGGACGTCAGGGACATGGTGCAGACCGTCAAGACGTATGAGCAGACACTGTTCAGCACATCGCGCTCTGTCGTGTTCTACAGCAGGTTCGGGCACCTGAAGCGACAGGCTTACCAGTTTGCTGCGCTGGGCGACCGGAAAAGCTTCGATGCGGAGATCCAGAAGATCCGCGATCTGATCAACAAGCTTGGCGTCTCGGAGGCGACCTCCACCGACTCGTCGGTCTGAGGCTGCGGGCGCACGGGCTGCAGCCCGGTCGGATCATTCGTCGGCCCACTGGGCCAGCCGGCGCTTCAGATCGTCCTGCAGCTTGCGGACATCGGCGGCACTGCGACACATCCGGGTCTCCCACTCCGGGCTGCGTGCCGGTCGCTTGGCCAGGCGGGCCAGCAGGTGGTCGGTGTCGGCTTGCAGGGTCAGCACCTCCTGCCCTTCGAAGCGGTAGGCATCGCCGCGTTCCGTCAGCGTGCGCCACTCTCGCAGGGTCCGCTTGAGTTGCACCAGCGCGGATTCGGCATTGAAGGGGGGCAGCGCGAAGAATCCGCCCAAGTCATCAGGATTCGAGCTCATCAGGGTCTCCAGGTGTTGTCATGGCCGTACAGCCCCGCGGATGGATGCATTGGAGGGCCGCATGAAGGCGGCTCGGGGACCGTCGAGGGACAGCAATGGGCAGAAAGAACGATATTTGACGCTGGATGCAACGACCAGCGACATTCCTAGGGAGAGTTCGGGGGCGGACTTTCCCCAGGAGGGGCTGTCCGTACGCTGTCAACCAACGGCACGATGATGGCCCCATGTCTGTCTCCACACCGCCGCCCTCACGAGCCACCCGGGAGGGCCGTCCAGTCCCACCTCGTCGGCCGCTGCGTGAGCGTGCGCGGTTGGCCACGCCCCGGGAGCTGGACGCCATTCCGTGGCTGCCCTCGCTGACGCCCTCGGAGCGTGAACAGATCGTGGCCCGGCTTCAGGTCGCTGAAGTGGAGGCCGGTGAGCACATCTGCCGGGTGGGTCGGGCGGCCAGCCACTGGTTCGGCGTCATCGACGGCCTGCTGAAGCTGAGCGAAGCACAGGCCAGCGCACGAACCTCGGGCTTCAACGGTGTCGCATCGGGAGGCTGGTGGGGCGAAAGTACCTTGCTGCGGCGGGAGACCTACCGGCATGACATTCAGGCCTTGCGCCACAGTGTCGTGGCCGGCTTGCCGCTGGAAGCATTCGAGGATTTGCTGGCCACCAGCATTGCCTTCAACCGCTACCTGCTCCGCCAGTTGAATGAACGGATGGAGCAACTGCTGGCAGCCCGTGAAATGGAACGGCGCAATGATCCCGACCTGCGGGTGGCCCGCCATCTGGCGGCGCTTTTCCATCCACAACTGTGCCCCGGTGTGGCGGGGCTGCTGCGCATCACGCAACAGGAACTGGGGCTGCTGGTCGGCCTGTCACGGCAGCGGGTGAATGAAGCGCTGGGACGGCTGGAAGCCGACCGCCTGATCGCAGTGGCTTACGGCGGTGTGCGGGTGCTGGAACTGGAGCGGCTGCGGCAGTATCCGGATGTGCTGCCGCCTTCCGGCTGAGGCCCCCAAACGCCACAAAAACGCCCCAACAACGCCACGTTTGGCCGGCCAGAGGCCACCAGCCCCCCTCTCAGGCGCCAAACGGTGTCGGCTCCGGCTGCTGCGGCGGACGGGCCTGGAACTGGGCCACATTGATTTCATACAGCAGGCTGGCGGCTTCGCCGGGATGGTCGGCCACCGAGCCCTTGAGCCGCAGGCCCAATCGTTCCACCGTCTTGCGGGCGGCCGTGTTGCCCGGGGGCAGCAGTGACTGCACCTCGCCGGACTTGAGGTCCCGAAACGCCATCTGCAAGGCGGCCAGCGACATTTCAGCCGCATAACCACACCCCCAGAAATCAGACCGGAAATGGAACTCCAGCAGCAGGGAGGGCACCCCGGTGACCAGCGCGCGGCTCAATCCACCAAACCCGATGGCGCCCCATTCAGGATGCTCCCGCAACTGAACGGCCCACGGACCAAAACCATCCGCCGCCCACAACGCCTGCCAATGCGCCAGACGGGCCGCTGCCCCCGTGCTCTCCGTGCCAAAGCGCAGATTGGCCGGGTCGGTAAGCGCTTCATGCAGCGATCGAAGATCGGCAGGGTGAGGCGCTCTCAGACGCAGGCGGGACGTGAACACGTCCGGCGCCAGACCAGCAGAGGGGGAATGCGGCATAAACATAGGGTTAGTACTTAAATTATGCGCTCCTCTTGGCTTCCAAGGCCATCTGTGGTGGTTGGCCGACTCTAATGTCGGGCTTTGTGCCGGTTGGCGAACATTGGCCGACCATTCAACGCCAAAGCGTCCGAGAAACGGACCATTCATCACCCAATCGTGTCGGATTCACGAAGCAGCTGACATCCGCCCGAGGCCCCTGGTTGAGTGACATCCACTTGCTTGTGGGGGCGGGGGCGACTCATATACTGTATGCCCATACAGTCTTTTTTCATCATGTCTTCCCAGCTTGCCGAGGTGGGGGCCTGGCCCTCTCCAGCGGGACTGCTGTCCCCTTCACAAAATGCCGGCCGCCCCGATGCCGTGCCCCTGCCACCCACCGTGGCGGAGGCCTTGTGGCGGGGTGATTCGCTGGGCCGGTCGTGCAACAGCCGCTGGTCCAGCGGTTTTCCGGCGCTGGATGCGGAACTGCCGGATGGCGGCTGGCCCTCGCGCCAGGTCACCGAGATTCTGCAACCCCAGTTCTCACTGGCCGAATGGCGGCTGGTGGGGCCGGCCTTGCGGGAGGTGGTGGCGCAAGGGGCTGCGGTCGTGCTGGTGGGCCCGCCCAAACGGCCGCACCTGCCGGGATTGATGCATCTCGGGCTGGGCGAACGGCAGTTGGTCTGGATCCAGGCCCAGGCGCCTTCGGAACGCCTGTGGTGTACCGAGCAGTTGATCAAGTCCAATGCGGCCGGTGCCATCATGGCCTGGCTGCCGCAGGCCTCGCCGGAACAGTTGCGCCGCCTGCAGGTGCTGGCCCAGTCGTTTGACGGGCCGGTCTTTCTCTTCCGGCCGCTGCAGGCCCGGCACGACCCGTCGCCTGCGCCCTTGCGGGTGTCGGTGGAGATGGATGTGGACTGGCAACTGCGCGTGACCCTGCTCAAGCGCAAAGGGCCTGCCCATGAGCAACCGGTGATGCTGCCCTCCATTCCTGGCGGGCTGGAGCTGGTGCTGACGCCGCGGGTGATGCGGCCCAGCGATTGGCTGTCCCACCCACAGCGGGTGCCGGCCTCGGCACCGTTGGTGGCCTCGGCCCCTGTTGCGAAGGAGGTCCGCCATGCTGTGGGTCGCCCTGATTCTTCCGCCCTCTCCTACTGACGATCCCAAGGCGCCTGCGGTGGTCTCGCCAGATGCCCAGCGGGGCCTGGCGATGTGGTGCCTGCAGTTCACACCCCGTGTGGCCCGTATGGAAGACGCGGTGGTGATGGAGGTAGCGGCCAGCCTGCGCCTGTTTCGTGGACGCGCGGCCCTCCAGGCCCGCCTGGCCGATGAAGCCCCGGACCTGGGCGTGTGCAGCATCGGCTGGGCCTCCACGGCCACGGCAGCGCTGATCCTGGCCCGCTGCGGCATCAAGGGTGTGGGAGACCGGCTGCTGCAGGCGGTGCTGGATCCACTGCCGCTGGGCACCCTGAGTGCTGCAGCCGTCCATGCCCCTGCGCTCAGCCGCGCGGGTGTGCGCACCCTGGGGCAACTGCGCCAACTGCCACGTGGCGGCATCAGCCGCCGCTTTGGCGCGGGCGTCCTGGCCGCCCTGGACCAGGCCTACGGCTTGCGGCCCGAAGTCCATGGCTGGGAAGCTTTGCCGGAGGACTTCCATGCCCGCCTGGAGCTGCCCAGCCGGGAAGACCGTGCCCCCGCCCTGCTGATGAGCGCACGGCCTTTGCTGATGCAGCTGTGCGGGTGGCTGGCCGCGCGCCATGCCGGCGCCACCGGCATCACCCTGCATTGGGTGCACGACTCCATGCGCGCCCGGGACATCGGTGATCACGGCCAGTTGACCGTGCGGACGGCCGAGCCCATTCGCGAGCTGGAGCATTTCTGCCGGCTGCTGGCCGAGCATCTGGCCAAGACGGCATTGCTGGCTCCGGTGGGGGAACTGCGGCTGGAAGCCGTGGGGGTGCAGGCGCTGACGGAAGACAGCGCCTCACTGCTGCCGGATGAGGTCCGTACCGGCGAAACGCTGTATCTCACGCTGGAACGCATTGCCGCCCGGCTGGGGCCGGAGCGTGTGATGCAGCCCGCACTGGCGGACGACCACCGGCTGGAATGGATGACGCGCTGGCAACCCTCCGACCCGGCCACGCACCAACGCAAAAGCCGCCCACGCCCCTGTGCGGCGCCGCAAACCCCGGAACCCACCTTCCTGCTGGATGCACCGCTGCGGCTGGCCGTGCGGGATCACCGCCCGCAGTACCAGGGCATGCTCACCTTGCTGATCGGGCCAGACCGGGTCGAAGGCGGCTGGTGGGATCGACTGCCGGATGACACCCCGGGCCATCGCAACGTCCTGCGCGACTATTGGGTGGCGGTCAATGCAAACGCCGGGGTGCTGGCCATCTTCCAGGAGCGCCTGGCCGATGGCGAGGGTGCCTGGTATCTGCACGGCATCTACGCCTGATGGGGAGCGCCCAGCATGAGCCCGCCCTCCGCAGACCGGTCTGCGGCCCCCCGCCCGTCCTTGGACCTTTCCAGCACCGCCGCTGCGTCCGCCGCTGAAGCGCCGCAGCTGCCGGACTATGCCGAGCTGCGCTGCATCAGCAACTTCAGTTTCCTGAAGGGCGCGAGCTGGCCGGAAGAGCTGGTGGAGCGGGCCAAGGCCCTGGGCTACCAGGCGCTGGCGCTGACCGATGAATGCAGCATGGCCGGCATGGTGCGAGCGCATGTCGCGGCCAAGGCGCATGGAGTGCGGCTGCTGGTGGGCAGCCAGTTCGAGGTGCAGGAGGCGTCCTGCGATTTCACGCTGGTGGTGCTGGCCTGCAACCTCAATGGCTACGGCAATCTGTGCCAGCTGATTTCCCGCCTGCGACGTGCCAGCGACAAAGGCACCTACCGCTGCACGCTGCGCGACATCGGCCCGCAGGACCTCGATGACTGCGTGGTGGTGGCCTGCCCGGACCGGTTTGCCCAGCCGGAGCCGCTGATGGCGCTGGCGCGCTGGCTGCTGTTGCGCTTCATCGGGCGCTGCTGGCTGGGCGTGGACCAGTTGCGTCGCAGTGATGACGAAATCCGTTTGCTGCGTCTGCGGGAGCTGAGCGCCCTCACCGAAATTCCGCTGGTGGCGGTGGGCAATGTCACGATGCATGTGCGCAGCCGCAAGCCCCTGCAGGACGTGCTCACGGCCACGCGGCTGTGCAAACCGCTCACCGAATGCGGCCAGGCACTGGAGCGCAATGCCGAGCGGCATCTGCGCGCCCGGGGGCGCCTGGGCATCAGCTTCCCGCCGGACCTGCTGGCCGAAACGCTGCAGGTGGCGGCGCGCTGCGACTTCAGCCTGGACGAGTTGCGCTACCGCTATCCCGATGAAGTGGTGCCGGACGGCGAGACCCCCGCTTCGCACCTGCGCCGCCTCACCTATGAGGGCGCAGGACGCCGCTGGCCACAGGGCATCCCGGCGGCCATCAGCGAGCAGATCGAACGCGAACTCACGCTCATCGAGGAACTGCACTATGAGCATTACTTCCTCACCGTGGCCGACATCGTCGAGTTTGCGCGCTCCCAGGGCATTCTCTGCCAGGGCCGGGGCAGCGCGGCCAACTCGGTGGTCTGCTACTGCACAGGTGTCACCGAGGTGGACCCGGGCCGGATGCAGGTGCTGTTTGAGCGCTTCATCAGCAAGGAACGCAACGAGCCGCCGGACATCGACATCGACTTCGAGCACGAACGCCGCGAGGAAGTCATCCAGTACCTCTACCGCAAATACACCCGGGACCGTGCCGCGCTGGCGGCGGTGGTCATTTCCTACCGGGTCAAGAGTGCGTTGCGAGATGTGGGCAAGGCGCTGGGATTCGACCCGGAAGCGCTGGATGCGCTCTGCAGCAACCACCAGTGGTGGGACGGCATGGACATTGATGCCGAGCGCCTGGCCGAGGTGGGGCTGGACATGCAGCAATTGGCCGTGCGCCAACTGCTGGACCTCACCCGCACCCTGCTGGGATTCCCGCGGCATCTCTCGCAGCATCCCGGCGGTTTTGTGCTGACACAAGGCCCGCTGACCCGCATGGTGCCGGTGGAAAACGCCTCCATGCCGGACCGCACCGTCATTGAATGGGACAAGGACGACCTGGACGCAGTGGGCCTGCTCAAGGTGGATGTGCTGGGTCTGGGCATGCTGACGGCCCTGCGCAAGACGCTGGCGCTGATCAGCGAGCGGGATGGGGATGTATTGGGTCTGCAGGACATTCCGTCGGAAGACCGCAAGACCTACGAGATGATCTCGCGGGCCGACACCATCGGGGTCTTCCAGATCGAAAGCCGGGCGCAGCGCAGCATGCTGCCACGGCTCAAGCCCCGCTGCTTCTACGACCTGGTGATCGAGGTGGCCATCGTGCGGCCGGGCCCCATCCAGGGCGGCATGGTGCATCCCTACCTGCAGCGGCGTCAGCAGCTGGAGCCGGTGGACTATCCCAGCGAGGCCTTGAAGGTGGTGCTGGAGCGCACCCTGGGGGTGCCGGTCTTCCAGGAGCAGGTCATGCAGATTGCCATGGTGGCGGCCGGCTTCACGGGCGGGGAGGCGGATGGTCTGCGGCGCTCGATGGCCGCCTGGAAACGCAAGGGCGGGCTGCAGAAGTACTACGACAAGATCGTGCAGGGCATGACCTCGCGGGGTTATCAGCTGGAATTTGCGCAGGCCATCTTCGAGCAGATCAAAGGGTTCTCGGAATACGGCTTTCCGGAATCGCATGCAGCTTCATTTGCCTTGCTGGTCTACAGCAGCAGTTGGCTCAAATGCCATCGGCCGACCGAATTCCTGGCGGGCATGCTCAATTCGCAGCCGCTGGGTTTTTACTCCCCCAGCCAGTTGGTGCAGGATGCACAGCGCCATGGCGTGGTGGTGTTGCCACCGGACGTGATGTACAGCGATTGGGACTGCACCCTGGAACCCTGCGAAGCCAGCCGTGCGGCGGACAGCCACGCCACCGACAGCCCCGCCGAGCAGAGATCGATGCGGCGCACGCCGATGGCGGTGCGGCTGGGCCTGCGGCTGGTGAAGGGGTTGCAGAAGGCCTCCGCACAAGCCATTCAGGAGGCACGTGCCCAAGCGCCATTTGACGATGCGGAGGATGTGGCCAGGCGGGCCGGCCTGAACCAGCAGCAGATGACGATGCTGGCGTCGGGGGACGCCCTGGCGAGCCTGAGCGGACACCGCCGCCAGCAGATGTGGGATGCGGCCGCCCAGCATGCGCCCCCGCCGCTGCTGCGCTCGGCACCGGTGCAGGAGGATTTTCTGGAACTGCCGCAGGCACCGGAGGGTGAGGACATCGTCTTTGACTATGCCTCGCTGGGCCTGACGCTGCGCAGCCATCCGCTGGCGCTGTTGCGGCCCTTGCTGCAGCAACGCCGGCTGATGACGGCGGCCGAGCTGGATGCCTCACCGGATGGACGGGTGGTGCGCGGGTGCGGCATCGTCACCGTCAAGCAGCAGCCGGCAACGGCCAAGGGCACCATCTTCATCTCGCTGGAAGACGAGACCGGCGATGTGCAGGTGATCGTGCACCGCAAGCTGTGGCAGCGGCAGCGTCAGGTGATGCTGCATGCACGGCTGCTGGCGGTGCGGGGGCAGTGGCAGCGCAAGGGGGAGGTGCGCAACCTCATCGCGGGTTATCTGGAAGACCTCACGCCGCTGCTGGGGCGTCTGCAGACGGAAAGCCGCGATTTCCACTGACCCGCGGCGCCCCCCCTTCAACGGCTTGCCCCCTTCAACGGCGGGCCCCCACACCGGCGCGCAGGTCTTGTCGAATCCATGCAGGATGAGCCGAAGTGGCCACTCCACGCGCACCCTTGCAGTGATCGCGAGGAGGTGCAGGTGTTCTGAAGAAGCGCACAATGGCCGCATGTCGACCGCCTTCATCTACCTGAAGCTCCCCACCCACGAGCTTCCTGCGGACCATCGCCTGGAAGACCGCATCGACCAGACCCTGCGCGACGCGGGCCTGGGCACGGTCCTGGGCTGGGGAAGCTCCTTGGGCGACGCCCCTCCGGGGCAGATGCGGCCGCTCGCCTTCCTGCGCATCGACATCGAAGCGGAAGATCTGGACGGTGCACGCTTGCTACTCCGGCAGTTGCTTCCGGAGGTGGGGGTTCCGGTGGGGACGGAACTTCACTTCACCCGCGCTCATCAGCCGCTCCAGGATGTGCTGGAGCCCACCGGCTGGCGGCTGGAGACGCTACTGCCGGGGGCCAAGCGGGCCTTTCCGCGCTGAATCCAGCCCCCTCAGTGAGGACGCGCTCAACGCCTCCTGGTTCTTGACGGAAGAGGCTTTCACGTCCCCCCGAAAATCCGTAACGCTCGTTACCCGGATCCCCGTCACGGCGCAAAATCCCCCACGCACAATCCAGCGCCGATGCCTGCCACTGTCACTGCCCACACCCCCACCCTGCGCGTCGAACTTCACCCCACGGGGGTCCGCCTGGGTGCAGACGCGCCGCTCCTGCGCAGCCGCCTGCTGCCCAGATTGATCGCCGCGCTGCTCCAGGCGCACGAAGAAGGCCTGGCCCGCCGAGACAGCCCTTGCAGCCGCGCCGACCTCTGCGCCCGCATGGCGGGCATGGCCGAACTTCACCGCACGCAGGTGTGGCGAGCCATGGCCCAACTGGCGGAGACGCCGCTCAGTGCGCTCATTGCCGCTCAAACCCCCAGTGGTGGCCCCTTCTGGCTGCACCAGCCGCTGCTGGCCCGCTGCAGCTTCCATCTCGACAGCGGCGCGCCGGCCCAGGGCGCTGCCCTTGCCGACTGGCTGGGCCAACGCCTGCCCCAGCCCCCGGCCGCTCCCCCCCCCTCATCCCCTGGGCCTACACCGAAGCGCTTGCCCGCGCCGACCACCTGCTCGACCGTGGCGAGCTCTACCCTGCCCGGCTTGCCCTCCAACAAGCCGCCCCGCACCAGCCCCCCCACGACCCGCTGGCCGCCGCGGCACTGGGCTGGCGCCGTGCCCGTATCGCCCGACGCCTTGGGGACTGGGGCGCCCTGCAGGATGAGCTGCGCGACCTCTCCCACACCCTCAACGACCCGCGCCTCCCCGCCCCCGAACGCCTGCAACTCCAGGCCCGCATCGCCATCCTTGCGGCGTGGCACTGGTATGGGAGCCTGGGCCAGCCCGCTGCGGCGCTGGCGCGGCTGGAAGAGGTGCCCCCCAACGCGCTGGCCTTTGACCCCACCCTCCGCTGCGACCACGGCAACCTTCGCGGCATTGCCCTGCGGGAGCTCGCTCTGGCGCAATCCGACCCCGCGCTCGCCGCCGCCTCCCTGGCCGCGCTGGGCGACGCCCTGCGCAGTGCCTCACTCGCCGGCCTGCCCGATGCGCTGCAGATCTGCGCCGCCAACCTCGCGCACGGCATCGGGCAGCTCTCTCATGCCGGCCTGCTCGACAGCGCGGCCAGCGTGCAGGAAGCACTGCGGTGGCTGCTGCTCAGCGACGTCATCTGCACCCGCTGGCAATTGGGCCGCAGTTCCCTGCTCAACACCATCTTTCTGCTGCGCCTGTGCGGCCTTGGCGGCTTGCGTTTTGCCGTGCTGCGCCGCCTGGCCGAAGACGCAGGACAGCCCTTGCAAGCCGACTCCTACGCCGCCCTTGCCGCGCAGCGATGGGACGCCTGCCGGGGGCGCCAATCGCAGATTCCGGCTGACCAGCGCTGCGCCTTTCTGCTGCTCTGGGCCCGCCATGCGGCGGCGGAATGCGACAGCTTCAGCGCGGCCGACCTCATCCGCCAGGCGCGCCTGCAGGCCCGCAAGCTGCGCGACCCGCAAGCCCGCCAGCGCTACCTCGATGAAGCCGATGCCCTGAGCCCGCAACCGCAACGCGCGTAACCGCACTTGAGCGCCCGGGCAAGGCCGCTGCGCACAACACTGAAGCCCTCGACACACTTGCCGCCACGAGCGCTTCAACACCATGCTTCAACGCCTGCCACGCCACCCTCTCGCTGCCCTGTTTGCCGGTGCCTGCCTCGTCCTCGGCGGCTGCAATGCCGCCACGGCCCAGGCCGATGGCAGCACGGCCACCCCCACCCCCACCCCCACCCCCACGCCCTCGACCACCAACAGCCGCAAGGCCGACGCCGACGCCGACCGCCGCGAACGATGGACCACACGCCCCGAGCTGCAGCGCGGCTTCAACGCCCTCAACACCCACGGCACGCTGGTGCTGATGGACAGCAGCTCGCGGCAATGGATGGCCTCGGACGCTGTCCGGGCCTATGCCGGATATGTCCCGGCCTCCACCTTCAAGATCCCCATGTCCCTCATCGCACTGGAAACCGGCGTGGCCCAGGACGAGAACACCAGCTTCCAGTGGGACGGCAAGAAGCGCAGCATGCCGGACTGGAATCGCGACCAGACCCTGGCGTCCGCCTACAAGGTCTCCGCCGTCTGGGTCTTCCAGCACCTGGCCCGTACCGTGGGCCAGCCCACCGTGCAGCAATTCCTCTACGACTTCCGTTATGGCAATGCCAAAGCCGGTCCGGTGGGAGACACCTTCTGGCTGGAGGGAGACCTGCGCATCAGCGCCGTGGGCCAGATTGAATTCCTGCGGCGCCTGCATGACCGCGAACTGCCCCTCTCCGACTCCACCTACGCCACCGCCCGCACGGTCATGCGACGCGACACGGGCCCCGGCTGGACGCTCTACGCCAAGACCGGCTGGAGCACCAGCTCGGAGCCCGCCATCGGCTGGTTCGTGGGATGGCTGGAGCGCGACCGTGACCCGCGCCCCATCTACTTCGCCCTCAACATGGACATGCTGAAGAGCTCCCTCGGCCCCAAGCGCGAAGCCGTCGTCAAGGACAGCCTGCGCTCGCTGGGCTACCTGGACTGACCGACATCAGCACGGGGCCAGGGCGGATGCCCGATACTTGCCTGCGTCATTCATCCCTGCAGGCAGGTCCCTCATGAAGATGCTTCCGTCCTTGTCCGTTCTGCGCGTGGCCGTCCCCGCCCTGTTGCTGGCCGTGGCCGGCCCCGTGCTGGCCCAGGTCAAGGTGACCGCGCCCTGGGTGCGCGCCACCGTGGCCCAGCAATCGTCCACCGGCGCCTTCATGCAGTTGCAGTCCCCCAAGGCTGTGAAGCTGGTGTCGGTGAGCACACCGGTGGCGGGCATTGTGGAAGTGCACGAAATGGCGATGGACGGCCCCGTCATGCGCATGCGTGCCGTCCCCGCCCTGGAGCTGCCGGCCGGCAAGCCGGTGGAACTCAAGCCCGGGGGTTATCACGTCATGCTGATGGACCTGAAAGGCCCGGTGAAGGAAGGGGATCAGGTGCCCTTCACGCTGGTGTTCGAAGGTGCGGACCAGAAGCGCGAGACGGTGCAGATCAAGGCCAGTGTGAAGGCGCTGGGGGCCGCCGCCAAGGATGACCACTCCGGCCATGCCGGGCATCAGCACTGAGCCAGCCCGGCCGCCAGATGATCCACCAGCGCCTTGATGCGTTGCGGCATGAAGCGCTGGCTGGGCATCAACGCATGCAAAGGCATCGGCCGCCCCACCCAGTCGGGCAGCACATCCACCAGGGCGCCGCTGGCCAGGCTTGCGCGCACATCCAGTTCGCTCTTGTAGGTCAGCCCGCGGCCCTCGAGTGCCCACAGATGGGCAATGCCGCCATCGTCGGCGCTGCGCTGCCCCTGCACGGCCACGTCCACGGCCGGCCCCGGCAGTTGGTCGCGCCGCCAGAAACGCCACTGCCGCTCCAGCCGGTCACCGATCTTGAAGCGGATGCACTCATGGCCGCTGCTCAGGTCCTCCGGCCGCTGCGGCCGGCCATGGCGGCGCAGATAGTCCGGTGAGGCCACCAGCAGGCGGCGACCGTCGAACAGCCGCCGGGCCACCAGACGCGAATCGGCCAGTTCCCCATACCGCAAGGCGATATCCACCTCGTCCCGCACCACATCCTGCAAGCCGTCGCCCACATTGAGGTGGAGTTCCACGCCCGGATGACGCTCCAGGAAGCTGTCCAGCAGCGGCAGCACCACGCGCCGGGTGAGGTCGCTGGAGGCGCTCATGCGAATGCGCCCGCGCAACACCAGCCCGGCCAGCCTGGCGCCGCCCGGCTCGCCCTCATGCAGTTGCGCCACCCCTTCTTCCAGCAGCTCCAGCGCACGCTGCGCATAGTCCCGCATCCGCTCGCCTGAGGCGGTGAGCCGCAGCGCACGGGTGCTGCGCTCCACAAGACGCGCGCCCAGCCGGGCTTCCAGCTTCTTCAACATGGCGCTGGCCGCCGCCGGGGTGATGTTCATCACCTTGGAGGCGGCAGTCAGGCTGCCGCCACGTGCGCATTCCACCAGCAGGCGCAGTTCCGCCGTATTTTCAATTTCCATTTGAAACTGATAGCAATTTGACTAGCTTCATTGATTGTGCCCAAAAGCGGAGGATGACGGCCATTCCTTCTGACAACCCACCCCATCTCCGGAGTTCCCATGAAAGCTGTTGGTTATCTCAAGAATCTGCCCATCACCGAGCCTGAGTCGCTGATTGATCTGGATCTGCCGATGCCCATGGCGGGCCCCAAGGATCTGCTGGTGGAAATCCGTGCGGTGGCGGTGAACCCGGTCGACACCAAGATCCGCAAGAACCGCCCGGCTGCCGAGGGCGAACCGGTGGTGCTGGGCTGGGACGCTGTGGGCCATGTGCGGGCCATGGGTCCTGAGGTGACTGGCTTTGCCGTGGGTGACCGGGTCTGGTATGCGGGTGACCTCACCCGCCCCGGCAGCAATGCCCAGTTCCAGGCGGTGGATCACCGCATCGTCTCCAAGGCGCCTCAATCCCTGAGTGATGCCGAAGCGGCCGCGCTCCCGCTGACTGCCATCACCGCCTGGGAAATGCTGCATGACCGTCTGCAGGTCCGCCGCGACACCCGCGAGGTCAGCCTGCTGGTCACTGGCGCTGCCGGCGGCGTGGGGTCCATCCTGGTGCAGTTGGCCCGCCAATGCGCCCACCTCACCGTGATTGGCACCAGCTCCGACCCGGACGGTGCTGGCGGCGACTGGCTGCGTGAATTGGGGGCTCACCACGTGATCAACCACCGCCAGCCGCTGGCTCCGCAAGTCGCGGCGCTGCAGGCGCAGGGCGTGCCGCCGGTGCGCCATGTGGCCAGCCTCACCCACACGCCGGCCCACTATGCCGACCTGGTGGACCTGCTGGAACCGCAAGGCCAGTTGGCGCTGATTGACGACTTTGCCGGCACCGATGTGGACGTCATGGCCCTCAAGCGCAAAGCACTCTCCCTGCACTGGGAACTGATGTTCACCCGCAGCCTCTTCAACACACACGACATCCAGGAGCAAGGCCGCCTGCTGGCCGAGGTGGCCGGCTTGGTGGATGCGGGCCAGGTGCGCACCACACTGGCGGAGGTGCTGGGCCCCATCAACGCCCAGACCCTGCGCCGCGCGCACGAGCTGCAAGAGAGCCAACGCCAGCAAGGCAAGCTGGTGCTTCAGGGTTTCTGATAGCCCCTCGATTCGTGAAACCTTACCGCCCCCTGACAGTGGGGCGGCCTTCTCCCGGGAAAACCTGGGTGACCGCATTGCGCACACAAGCGATACCTGAGCCCCTCGAAAAACAATGCCGAGATGGCGAGGGATATTGGGATGAGCGTTCGATCTCAGGAGTCCGGTGCGGCGCGCCGGCGTGCGCAAGTGGGGCCGATGATGGTGGTGACGGTGCTGATGGCGCTGGGCCTGGTGGGCCTGGGGACAGCGGCGCGGGCGGCCACCATTGGCGTCATTCTTCCGGGCAGTTGGCCCAGCGTGCAGCAGGCCGAGGCCTTGCAGCAAGGCATGACGCTGGCCCTCAAGACCTGGCCCGGGGATTCGGTACCGACGCTCATCGTCAAGGACAGCGCCTGTGATGCACGCAAGGCTGAGCTGGCGGCGGAAGAACTGATCCAGGCCAAGGTGGACATCGTGCTGGGCAACTGGTGCGAGATCGGCAATGGGGCGGACCGACTCAAGGCCGCCGGCATTCCGCTGATCTCCAGCAATGCCGAGCGCGTGCCGGGCAAGGAACTGCAGGTGCAGTTGGGCCGCATCGAGTTGTATGCAGCGGAACGCATCGCCACTGAACTGCGCCGCGAGACCGGGCTGCGCATCAGCGCGCGCACCTCCTGCTGGCTGGATTTCGAAGCGACCTTGAGTGAGCGGGTGGATGCGGTGCTGTGCCCGGTCCTGGCCGTTGACAAGACCCGCTGGGACCAGGTGGCCAACACCTATGCGGCGGCATTCCGCAAGCCGATCTCGCCGTCGGCGGCCCGTGGTTATGCGGCGATGGAACTGGCGCTCAACTACTTGCGCCGCGCGAAGGGGGGCAAGGTCACGGCGGCCCTGCGGGACACCCAGGCCAGCACCACCCTCTTCGGCCCGGTGCCTGCGGCGGACGCTCCGGCCCCGACCACGGCGCTGCAACTCGTGTTTGCGCAGCACCTGCCCAAGATGGGCCCGCAGGCCACGCAGACCTTGGAGAAGCTGGTCAAGTCCAAGGGCTGCGGATGCCCGGGCGGCACCCTGCGTGACGGTTGCCCGAAGGATGGCAGCCCCTGGAGCGACATGCCCTTTGTGGTGCGCGGAGGCGGCACACCGGCGGCCTGCTCCACGGCCATCAGCGTGCTGGAGCTCTGAACGAACCCTGAGGGTGCCGGAGGCGCAGCCCTCTAGAATCCGCCCATGCGTCTGACCCGCGGTTCCAAGTTCATCACTTCCTGGGTGGCCTTATTGGCCCTCCTGATGATGTCCTTGGCACCGCTGGTGTCGCAGGCCATGGGCGCGAACCGTGCGTGGCTGGAGGTCTGCGGCGCCACGGGTCCGAAGTGGGTACGGGTCGGTGTGGATCTCGGAGCCCGTCTGTCTGCGGAGGCACACGCAGACGCAGACGCAGACGCAGGTGTGACCGCTGATGCGGACCTGGGTGGGGTCGATTCCCCAAGCCCCGGCCAACCTTTCGCGGCAGACCCCATGGGCCACTGCCCTTACTGCTCCTTGCATGCCGACACGCTGGGCATGCCCCCATCGCCGCTGGTCGTGCTGCCGCTGATGCCGCTGCGTGATGTACCGCCGGCCTTTCTCTCGGCGCCCTCCACGCTCCATGCCTGGCGCACGGCCCAAGCTCGGGGCCCTCCTCTTTCTGCCTGACGGCTCGTTGACCGAGCCTGTGATGTTCCGGATGGCCAGGTGATGAGCCTGCCCGTCCCTCTCATGCATCCGCGTCCTGCCCCGGAGAGCAGCGAACGCGTCAGACAGGATCCACATGAACAAGACCTTGCTCATGGCCGCATTGGCCACGGCTTATCCCTTCGCCCCTGCCGCGCATGCGCAGGCGTCCATCCCTTCTGCGGCCACCGTCTCATCGGCCGCCACCAGCTCCGAGACGGAGACTGGCTCCGCCCCTGTGACCGCTCCGCAGGCTGATGCGGACACGCCGGTCAAGAAGCTCGGCATGGTGGTGGTGAATGGCAGCCGGCCCAGTTCCCGGCCGATGAACATTCCGACCACCACGGAGAGCATCACCGCCGCCGAGATCAACCGGCAGATCAACGCCACGGACAGCGAAGATGCGCTGAAGTACTTTCCCAGCCTGCTGGTGCGCAAGCGCTACATCGGCGACTACAACCACGCCATCTTGTCCAGCCGTGCCTCGGGCACGGGCAACAGTGCGCGCTCGGCGGTGTATGCCGACGGCATCCTGTTGTCCAACTTCCTTGGCAATGGGGTGGGTGGGCTGAGTTTTCCGCCGCGGTGGAACCTGGTCACGCCGGAAGAGATCGAGCGGGTGGATGTCATGTATGGCCCGTTCTCGGCGGCCTACCCTGGCAACTCGGTGGGTGCGGTGGTGGACTACCTGACGCGTTTGCCCAGCCGTTTTGAAGCGCACGTCAAAACCAGCTACGTGCTGCAACCCTTCAAGCTCTACAACACCAACGAGAACGAACACGCGTGGCAGACCAGTGCCTCGGTGGGCAGTCGATCGGGCGACTGGTCGTGGTGGGTGAACTTCAACCACACCAACAGCCTGGGCCAGCCCATGACCTTTGCCACGCGGCTGCGCAGCGTGGGCACGGCCGGCAGTGGTGGCACGGCTGTGACCGGTGCGGTGGCGGGAGCCAACAATGCCAACCAGCCCTGGTCCGTGCTGGGCACGGGCACCCAATACGACACCCGGCAAGACCATGTGAAGCTCAAGCTGGCTTACGACCTGTCTCCGACGGTGCGTGCCAGCTACCTGCTGGGGGTGTGGCAGAACAACTCGGACGGCAACTCCAAGAGCTATCTCAAGGATGCCAACGGAAATCCCGTCTACAGCGGCGCGGTCAACTTTGGTGGATTGCAATACACCGGCTCCCAGGCGCTGACGGGCGGGGACTTTGCCGTGACGCGAGAGGACCTGGTGCATGTCATGCAGGGGCTCTCGGTGCTGAGCCATACCGGTGGTGTGTGGGACTGGGGGGTCTCGCTCAGCCAATACGACTACCGCAAAGATCAGAAGCGGCAGAACGCTGCGAGCAACCCGCAACCCCAGGCGCTCACTGGCGGTCCGGGCACGCTGGCGGACGGCCACGGCACGGGCTGGACGACCGTCAGCCTGCGTGGCACCTGGCGCCCGACGGCAGACCATGTGGTGGAGATGGGTGCGCAGCAGGAGCGCTATGAACTTCGCTACCGCACCACCTCTTTGAGCGGCAACTACCTGACTGAGGACACCGGCACGCTGGCCAGCAACGTGCAGGGGGACACCCGGCTGCAAAGCCTCTACGCGCAAGACGCCTGGAGCCTGTCGGACCGTTGGAAGGCCGTGCTGGGCCTGCGGGCGGAGCACTGGACGGCCACGGATGGCCGCACCGATTTCTCATCGGCCTCCTCCAAGGTGTATGCCTCGCGCTCCGTCAATGCGCTCTCTCCCAAGGCGGCGCTGTCGTGGCAATGGCGGCCGGACACGGTGATCAAGGCATCGGTGGGGCGTGCGGTGCGGATGCCCACGGTCTCTGAGCTGTACGGTGCCACATCAACCACGGACTCAGAATACATCAACGACCCGAATCTCAAGCCGGAGAAGTCCTGGACCGGCGAGCTCAGCGCAGAGAGCAACTGGGGCCCATGGACCTCGCGCATGACCTTCTTTGCGGAGGACACCCACGACTCGCTCTACTCGCAGACCGTGGTGGATGCCACGGCCAACAAGAAAATCAGCCGTGTCCAGAACGTGGACCACATCAGCACCACGGGGCTGGAGGCGACCTTGTCGAGTGCGGACGGGCTGGTGAAGGGGTTGGAGCTCTCGGGCAGCCTCACCTATGCCGACTCCAAGATCAAGCGCAATGCGGGGTTTGTGGTCACGCCGGGCGACACGGTGGGCAAATGGCAGCCCAACATTCCGCGTTGGCGGGCGACGGTGGTGGCCAGCTACCGCTTTGATGAGCGCTGGACGGCCACCCTGGCGGGTCGTTACAGCGGACGGCAGTATCGGACGCTCAACAATGCGGATGTTCAGGGTGACACGTACCAGGGCGTCAGCAAATTCGCCACCTTGGATGCGCGTGTGCTCTATCGGTTCAACCGGCAATGGAGTGCAGCGGTGGGCATCGACAACCTGAACAACGACCAATACTGGAACTTCCATCCGTATCCGCAGCGCAGCTACACGGCTGAACTGCGGTTTGATCTCTGACTGCGCGAGTGTCGCGCCACGAGCCCAGGCGTCCTATAGTCCGGGCTGTGGCGCCTCAAGGCGCTGAAGCACTGCACGAGGAATGTCCATGGTCAAGAAGGTGAAGAAGACTGCCGGCAGCCAGCCGCATGCGGAGGCCGCGTCGGCGGAGGCCACGTCGGCGGGGCCGGGCCTGCTGGACAGCCAGTTCGGGCAATTGGTGAAGGAATCGGCGCAGCAGATCTGGTCGGCGGGTCTGGCGGCATTTGCCAAGGCTCAGAACAACAGTGGCAAAGCGTTTGACTCGCTGGCGGCCGAGGGAGAGCGCCTCCAGAAGAAAACGCAGGCCAGCGCCGAGGAGCGCTTGGGGACGGTGGCTTCGCGCATGTCTGACATGGCGGGCGAAGTCGGCACCCGTGCGGGCCAGCACTGGGACAAACTGGAATCCATCTTTGAGGACCGCGTTGCCCGCGCGCTCCACCGCCTTGGCGCGCCCAGCGCCAAGGACCTGGAGATCCTCCACGACCGTCTCGACGCCTTGACCCAGGCGCTGCAGGCGCGTGGTGGCGAATGGCCCACGGCCAAGGTCACGAAGACCGTCAAGCCGGTGAAGGCGGCCAAGGCGGAGAAGGCCGTCAAGCCGGCCAAGCCGATCAAGGCGGCCAAGACCAAGCCTGCAGGGCCCAAGTCGGCCAAGGTGGCGGATGTGGCGAAGGCGGCCGCCCCGTCGGCCAAAGCAGCAGCGCCCCGCGCCAAGAAGGCAACGCCCCTGGCCAAGACCACGAAGCCCGTTGCGGCCAAGAAGGCTCCTGCCACGCCGACTCGCGCCAAGCGCTGAGCGCTGAGCGCTGAGCGTTGCTCGGCCACCAGTGCGCATAGGAAGAAACGCTCGGCGCCTCACTCAACCCTCGCCGCACGGCTCGACTTCGCCACACGGCTCAACTTCGCAGCACCCCTCGGTACACCGAGGACGGGAGGGCGAGGGGTTTTTGCGCAGGCAAAGGCCCCTCGCCCTCGCGGCCAACGCGCCGGCCTCCGCAGGGCCTGGCAGCGCAACACCCTCCACGCCCCCCACACCGCTCCGCCTCGAAACGCCGCTTCGCAGCACCCCTCGGTACACCGGGGACGGGAGGGCGAGGGGTTTTTGCGTAGGCAAAGGCCCCTCGCCCTCGCGGCCAACGCGCCAGCCTCCGCAGGCCCTAGCAGCCTCCAAAGACAAAACCAAACCCGCCACCAGCCCCCAACCACCCCGGGCGAAATACGCACAAACAACAACAACCCACGCCCCCCCACGCGCAACCCCGCGTGTACTCCATCACGATCCCCCCTCCCACCCCCATCGCCCAGGGGGGTGCCCCGCAAGCCCTGGCACCGAACAATCGCATCTCAACACACGCGACATCTCGTTGCGCGAGAGAAACTGCACCAAACGCCATGAAGCGCCTCATCGCCGCCACCCTGATTGCCCTGCCCCTGGCCGGCTTTGCCGCCACTGACGACAACCTCCTCGTCAACGGCAGCTTCGAATCCAACGTCCTGCGCAACGGAACGTGGGCCAACTTTGGCAGCATTGACGGCTGGACCGTGGGCAACAAGGGCGTCGAAGTCCGCGACAACATCTCCGGCAGCGCGCTCGACGGCCAGAACTTCGTCGAGCTCGACTCCACCGGCAACAGCAGCATCAGCCAGAGCTTTGCCACCGTCGCCGGCTACACCTACGAACTCAGCTTCTCCTACGCCAACCGCCCCGACAACCGAGGCGCTGCCAGCAACGGCATCAGCTGGAGCGTGGGCAGCCTCTCCGGCACCGTGGGTCAGAACACCTCCACCAGCTGGGCCACCTACACCACCACCTTTGTGGGCACTGGTGACGTGATGACCCTCAGCTTCGCCGGCATCGGCCGCAGCGACTCCTACGGCACCTCCCTGGACAACGTCAGCGTCTCCGTGATCTCCACCGTCCCGGAACCGCAGTCTTACGCCCTCATGCTGGCAGGCCTGGGCACGGTCACGCTGCTCTCGCGCCGCCGCCGCCGCAACACCTGATCCATCAGCAGGACGCGTTGGGACACCTCTCACGGGGTGCTGCGCAGTTCCCGCCCCACCCGAGGGCACATGCAAAAGGGCATCCATCCGGATGCCCTTTTTGCTGCATGCCCGCCCGAGCGCTCACCGCGCCCGGCCGGTTGGCGTCACCCCAGATACCGCGACTCCAGATGCCGCCGGAAATGCGCGGTGTTCAGTGGTTCCCCGCTGGCGCGCTGCACCAGCTCCGGCGTCTCCCACCGGCTGCCCTGCTGCCAGATGCGGTCTTTCAGCCAATCAAAGACCGGCCCCAGCCGCCCCTGGGCGATGTCCTCATCCAGCGTCGGCCGCTCCCGTCGCATCGTTGCAAACCACTGCGCCGCATACATCGCACCCAGCGTGTAGCAGGGGAAATAACCAAACAGCCCCGCCCCCCAATGCACGTCCTGCATGGGCCCGTCGCGGAAATTGCCGCGCGTATCCAGGCCCAGCAGCTCCTGCATCTTGGCGTCCCACAAGGCCGGGATGTCTTCCACCTCGATCTCGCCTTCCATCAGCGGACGCTCAATCTCATAACGCAGGATCACATGCGCCGGATAGGTCACCTCATCCGCATCCACACGGATGTAGCCCGGGGCCACGCGTGTCATGAGCCGATGCAGGTTCTGCGCCTTGAACCCCGGCTGCTGACCCAGATGCCGCTCCACCAGCGGCTCCAGCAGACCGGCAAAACCGGGATGCGCCGCCAGTTGCATCTCGAACGACAGGCTTTGGCTTTCATGCAGCCCCATCGACCGCGCCGCTGCAATCGGCAGCCCCATCCACGCGCGCGGCAGGTTCTGCTCATACCGACCATGCCCCGTCTCATGGATGGTGCCCGTCAGGCTCTGCAGAAAGCTGTCCTCGCGATACCGCGTGGTCATGCGCACATCTTCCGGCACGCCACCGCAGAACGGATGGGTGCTCTCATCCAACCGCCCCGCTTCGAAATCGAACCCGAGCAAGGTCATCGCATCCAGCCCCAGCGCCCGCTGCGCCGCTGCCGGAAACGGCCCTTCCGGCTGCAGCACGGTCTCTCCGGCCTGCCGATCCATCACTTGCCGGATCAGGCCCGGCAGCCATTGCCGCAGATCGCCAAACACCCGGTCGACCTCGGCCGAACGCATGCCCGGTTCGTACTGATCCAGCAGCGCGTCATAACGGCTCAACCCGCTCGACTCGGACAGCAGCCGGGCCTCTTCCCGCGCGAGCCGCACCACCGGCCGCAGGTTCTCCACGTAACCCGCCCAGTCATTCACCTTGCGCTGGCTGCGCCACGCATGCTCGCAATGAGAGTTGGCCAGCGACTTGGCTTCCACCAGACGCTGCGGCAATGCATTGGCCGAGCGCCAGACCCGCCGCATTTCGCGCAGCGAGGCCCGCTGTACATCGTCCAGCGGCTCCTGCTCGGCGCGGTCGAGCAAGTCCTTCAGTGCCGGGTCGGTGCTCAGTTGATGCAGCAAGCCATCCATTTCGGCCAGGGCCTCGGCCCGCGATGGCGCACCACCGGCCGGCATGAAGGCCGCCTGGTCCCAGGACGCCATGGCGTGAAGATGCTGCAGTCGGTGCTTGCGCCGATGGCGCTGGCACAGGTCGTCGTAGGCCGGCGTGCTGGCGGGTGGGGTCATGCGGGGTCTCCTGTGGCTCGCTGCTGCGGATAGGGTGGGATCGGGGTGACTAGGGATGCGCCGCCCGGAGGCGGGTCGTCCTGGCATTGTGGGGGCGTCAGGCCCCTTCGCCACACTCCCCCGAAAGTATGGAGTTCATGCAACAACCCGGCAGCCTTTGGGCGGCGCTGCCCCTCATGGCGTCTCAGCTCAGCCGCACCAAGGGCTCAGGCGGTCCCCAGGTGGGGCATCCCAGCATCACGGCAGGACATACAGCCCTACCGCAGTCATCACCACATAACGACCAAACTTCCCGATGGCCATGTAGAAGACACAAGGCCAGAACGGCAGCCGCAACCACCCGGCCAGTGCGCATAGCGGATCACCCACGATCGGCAGCCAGGACACCAAACAGGCCTTGGCGCCAAAGCGCCGCAACCAGCCCAGCACACGCTGGTCCCGCGGGGTGTGATGGACGGCGGCCTCATAGGCACGCTCAGCGCCCCACCCCATCCACCAACTGATGGCGCCGCCGATGGTGTTGCCCACGGTCGCCACCAGAATCGCCGGCCAGAAAAGTTCCGGTTTTTGATGCACCAGCAACAGCACCAAGGGTTCCGAGCCCAGCGGCAGCAGCGTGGCGGAAACCAGGGCCACCACAAACACCGCCCCCAACCCGACTTGCGGAAGCGCGAGCGCCTCCAGCATCAGGTCAATCATGTGTTGCAGCCAAGCTTCCATGCGTGGGATTATCCGAAACAGTCAGGTCATTACTGAGGTCTTCATGTTTTTGCGCAGCCTTGGGGCTTCATCGCTGATGAGGCTCTGTGCGGTGTTCGCCACGCCGTGGATGCTGGGTGTCTCCCCGGTGGTGTCCACGATGGTGACCGTGCTGGCCGTGACGTCTTCTCTCGATGCGCAGGCACAGGCGAGCCCACCCACCGTGACGGGCCCATCGGCAAACCCAATGCCCGCCCCCAACAGCACTGCGGCGGGCATGGCCTGCACCCAGCTCATTGCCTCCGGCAATCCCGAATATCCGCCCTACCTATGGCGCGCCACCGAGGACGACTCGCGGCTGGTGGGCGCCAATGCGGAGCTGATGCAATGGGTGGCCCGCGAAATCGGCATTCCCATCGAAACCCGCTATGTGGGCCCGTGGGCCCGCGTGCAGGAAGAAGCCCGTGCGGGCCGCATCGACCTGATTGCAGGCGCATTCTTCACCCTGCCACGCACCGAATACATGGATTACTTCCATCCCGCTTTCCGGGAGACCCGGTCAGTGGTGTTCACCCGGGGCAGTTCATCGCTCAACTTCAAGCGCTGGAGTGACCTCTCCGGGCACCAGGGGGTCACGGTCATCAACAACAGCTTCGGCGTGGAGTTCGACCAATACGCCCGTCAATCGCTGAAGATCACCCAGGTGGCCAGCGTGGAGCAGGCCATCCAGATGCTGCAGCGCGGGCGGGCGGACTATTTCATCTACGAAGACACACCGGCCGAGGCCTATGCCGCACGTGCGGGCGGCGCCAGCATCCGCCCGTTGCTGCCGGCCGTGGCGCATGAGGGGCTCTACCTCACCTTGTCTCACCGCTCCCGCTGCAATTCCGCCGAGTTGCGGGGCCGGCTGGCCCGGGCGATCTACAAGCTGTCCCAGGATCGGGTGATGAACCGCTTCATCGAGCAAGGCATCCAGCTCTGGAAGCGCCAGACTCCTTGATGCCTTGATGCCCAGATGCCGTGAGGCGCTGAGGCACTGATCCCCCCGATAGGGGACGAACTCTCCAGGATTGCGTCAAAAGCCCTCCCCCAAGGGACGGGGCAGCTAGCGTGACAGCGCTATACTTCTGCCTCTTTTTTGTGCAGTTCCCCATGCCCACGCCACCGCCCGGTCCCCTGACACTGGGCCCTTATCGTCTGCCCAACCGATTGTTCGTTGCCCCCATGGCGGGTGTGACGGACCGGCCTTTTCGCGTCCTGTGCAAAAAGCTTGGAGCGGGTTATGCGGTGAGCGAAATGGTGACCTCGCGCAAGGACCTGTGGAACAGCCTCAAGACCTCGCGCCGGGCCAATCATGACGGGGAGCCCGCGCCGATCTCGGTGCAGATTGCCGGCACCGACGCGCAGATGATGGCCGAAGCGGCCGCCTACAACATTGACCGCGGGGCGCAGATCATCGACATCAACATGGGCTGCCCCGCCAAGAAGGTCTGCAACAAGTGGGCGGGTTCCGCGCTGATGCAGGACGAAGCGCTGGCGCTGGAGATCATTGACGCGGTGGTGGCGGCCTGCGCCCCGCGCGGTGTACCGGTCACCTTGAAGATGCGCACCGGCTGGTGCCAGGCCGAGAAGAATGCGGTGCGGCTGGCCCGTGCGGCAGAACAGGCGGGCGTGGCCATGGTGACGGTGCATGGACGCACCCGCGAGCAGGGCTACAGCGGCCATGCCGAATACGACACGATCGCTGCGGTCAAGGCCGCGCTGTCCATTCCGGTGGTGGCCAATGGCGACATCAGCACCCCGCACAAAGCGCGGGAGGTGCTGGCTGCCACCGGCGCCGATGCGCTGATGATTGGCCGCGCGGCCCAGGGCCGCCCCTGGATCTTTGCGGAGATCGCTCACTTCCTGGACACCGGCGAGCTGCTGCCGGCGCCGCGCATCGCGGATGCCAAGCGATGGCTCATTGAGCATCTGCACGACCATTACGACCTGTACGGTGAACTCACCGGCATGCGCAGCGCCCGCAAGCACATTGGCTGGGCCGTGCGTGAACTGCCGGGGGGTGAAGACTTCCGCCGCCGCATGAATGCGCTGGAGCGCTGCGAAGACCAGGTCAGCGCGCTCAGCCATTGGCTGGACGCGTTGGCGCAGGACCATGAACGCCTGCCCTATCTGGCCACGGCCGCCAATGACGAGGGCGAGACCGACGGCAGCAGCAGCGGCACCGACGACAACAACGACAACAACAGCGAACACGAAGAAAGAAGGCTCACGGCATGACGCCCAAACCGATCGAGGCCTGCGTACGCGAGAACCTGGAAGCCTATTTCCGGGATCTCGGCGGCGAGGCGCCCCACTCCATGCATGAAATGCTGATCCGCCTGGTGGAGAAGCCGCTGCTCGAAGTGGTGATGCAACACAGCGAAGGCAACCAGAGCAAAGCCGCCGAATGGCTGGGCATCAACCGCAACACCCTGCGGCGCAAGCTGGTGGAACACAAACTGATCTAGTGGATCGGCGCGAAGCGCCGCCGCACGGATGCAAAGAATTTTCTGAAGGACTGTCCATGTCACAACTCACCGCACTGATCTCGGTTTCCGACAAAACCGGCATCGTCGACTTCGCCAAGGCGCTGCATGCGCTGAATGTGAAGCTGCTTTCCACCGGCGGCACCGCCAAGCTGCTGGCCGATGCTGGCCTTCCGGTCACCGAGGTGGCGGACCACACCGGCTTCCCGGAGATGCTGGATGGCCGCGTGAAGACGCTGCACCCCAAGATCCATGGCGGCCTGCTGGCCCGCCGTGATGTGCCGGAGCATGTGAAGGCCCTGCAGGACCATGGCATTGCCACCATCGACATCCTGGCGGTGAATCTGTATCCATTCGAAGCCACCGTGGCCAAGCCCGGTTGCACGCTGGAAGATGCCATCGAGAACATCGACATCGGCGGACCGGCGATGGTGCGCAGCGCCGCCAAGAACTGGAAGGACGTGACCGTCCTGACCGATGCCCAGCAATATGCACAGGTGCTCGAAGAGCTGAAGACCCACGGCAAGACCAGCGACAAGACGCGCTTCGCCTGTTCGGTCGCCGCGTTCAACCGCATTGCCCAGTACGACGCAGCCATCAGCAACTATCTGAGCGCGCGTCAGGATGACGGCTCGCTCTGCGCCTATCCCGCGCAGATGAACAGCAGCTTCATCAAGGTGCAGGATCTGCGCTACGGTGAGAACTCGCACCAGACCGCCGCGCTCTATCGCGACCTCTATCCGGCGCCCGGCTCGCTGGTGACGGGCAAGCAGCTGCAAGGCAAGGAACTGAGCTACAACAACATTGCCGATGCCGATGCGGCCTGGGAATGCGTGAAGAGCTTCGAGGCCCCGGCCTGCGTCATCATCAAGCATGCCAACCCCTGCGGCGTGGCCGTGGCGCCCAACGCGGCCGAGGCTTACAGCAAGGCCTTCAAGACCGACCCCACCAGCGCCTTCGGCGGCATCATCGCCTTCAACCGCGAAGTGGATGGCGCTGCGGCGCAACTGGTGGCCAAGCAGTTTGTAGAAGTGCTGATGGCACCGTCGTTCAGCGAGGAAGCGCGGCAGATCTTTGCTGGCAAGGCCAATGTGCGCCTGCTGGAAATTGCGCTGCCTCCGGGCGGTGACCGTCCGTGGGACCAGGGCCGCAATGCTCAGGACGTCAAGCGTGTGGGCTCGGGCCTGCTGGTGCAGACGGCCGACAACCATTTCCTGTCGAAGGCTGACCTCAAGGTGGTCACCACGCTGCAACCGACCGCGCAGCAACTGCAGGACCTGATGTTTGCCTGGACCGTGGCGCAGTATGTGAAGAGCAATGCCATCGTCTTCTGTGGCGACGGCATGACGCTGGGTGTGGGTGCGGGTCAGATGAGCCGCATCGATTCCGCTCGCATCGCATCGATCAAGGCCGACAACGCGGGCTTGACGCTCAAGGCTTCGGCCGTGGCCAGCGACGCCTTCTTCCCGTTCCGTGACGGCCTGGATGTGCTGGCCGACGCCGGTGCCAGCTGCGTGATCCAGCCGGGCGGCTCCATGCGGGATGACGAAGTGATTGCTGCAGCAAATGAGCGCGGCATTGCCATGGTGTTCACGGGTGTGCGGCACTTCCGGCACTGATACGGCAGTGATACGGCCCGGATACAGCCCGGATACAGCAGCCATTTCCCTTTGATTGGACGCTGATTCGACCTCGACTGAGCTCGGAATCATGATTGAGAAACCAGACGTCCAATGACTTCTGGCACCCTGCTCCGATCGTCGTCAGGCCCGCCTTGTGCGGGCCTTTTTTCATTCCAGGCACGGCTTGCGCGGGCCCTTTTTCTTCCAAGCCCAAGGAGAGCGTCAGGTCTTGCCCGTCTCCACTGTCAAAAGCATCAGCGCGGACCACTCCAGGTCAGTTTCGACTGCAGAGGCTTCAACGACAGAAGACCTGCACCGGGAGTGCGATGCACAGACAAGACCCACAGAAGAGGGATACAACTGTCACGCTCTCGCACACATCGTCTCGCCCTCACAACTCGATGTGGATTAGTTGGCTTTAAGTAGCAAAGTGACATTGACCCCATTGTGTCGCTATTGATACCTTTCGCTCCCGCACCAGTCGGGTGCTGCTTTACCGAATCGAATCCATATGAAGAAGATTGCCCTCATCGCCGCCGCTCTGATGGCCGCTGGCGTTGCCCAAGCTCAGACCAAGGCCGCCACCTCGCCCTTCTACGGTGAACTCGGCTATGTCTTCCTCAAGACCGAAGTCGACCTCGGCACCGAAACCCCCAAGGCCAACCCCACTGCCATTCGCGCTATCGCTGGCTGGGACGCTCACCAGTACCTGGCCCTGGAACTGATGGTCGCCGGCGGCGCCTCTGACGACAAGTTCGACGGCTACATCACCACCGCCAAGGTGAAGAACTCCTACGGCGCCTTCCTGAAGCCCAAGTTCGCCCTGAACGAGCAATTCGAAGTGTTCGGCCGTCTGGGCTGGGCCAAGTCGAAGATCCAGCTGTCGGAACCCGGCACCACCCTGACCTCCAACGACAGCGATGTGGCTTGGGGCCTGGGCGCGACCTACAAGTTCAACAAGCAGTGGTATGGTTCGATGGACTACACCAACTACTTCGACAAGGACGGCGTGAAGGTTGACGGCTTCGCCATCAACGTCGGCTATCGCTTCTAATCCAAGCGAATCCTGGGGCCTGCGTCTTGCAGGCGCCGAGATGCCACAACAAGCCCGCCTCTGGCGGGCTTTTTCGTGTGCGCTCAGCATGAGCGCACTCTTGCGGGTGCAAGTCCCGCCGTAAGTTGATCACAGCGAACGAAGTGAAGCGCAACTGCATGAGGGTGACCGAGTGTGGGGAGGAAGCGTGGAGCGAAGCTGCGAGCCGATGGACAAGAACCGGATAGAAGGCGCTGCCGAGCAGGGTGAGCGGGCACGTAACCGCGAAGCTCTCGTGATCAAGGCGAGGCGGTGTAGATCCGGCGGTTGTGCAGTGAAAGAGTGCGTTCTTACCTGAGGAGACCTCGCCTCATGCCTGAAAGGGCGACGGCGCTGCCGGAGCGAGGAGTCAGCAGAGGTCGTAGTAGCTGGGTAGCGGGGTCGCCAAGGCCATCAGCGAGAGGCGAAGGACCGAACGAGAGTGAGTGACCGAGGACACGGGAATGTCAAAGGCCAAGCGTCAGATGCCGGAGCCATCAGGGCGTGCAGGCGTAGCGCACGGTGAAGCCGGGCGTGATCCTGCCAGCGACGAAGCCTGCGGCCCGATCCGTGAGCACCCGGGCACAGGGTCGGCAACACCGGAGGTTGGGGCGGGTCCCTTGCTGGCGGCGGCGCTGACAAGAGAGAGCCTGCAAGCGGCGTGGAAGCGGGTCAAGGCCAACAAAGGTGCGGCGGGTGTGGACGGGCTCGACATTGAGCACACGCGTCGCCTGCTGCAAACGAGTTGGCCGCAGATTCGCCAGGCGCTGCTGGCGGGGAAGTACCGGCCATCGCCGGTACGCAGGGTGATGATCCCCAAGCCAGATGGGAGCCTGCGCGAGCTGGGCATCCCGACGGTGACGGATCGGCTGATCCAGCAGGCACTGCTGCAAGTGCTGCAACCGCTGATCGATCGCACCTTCAGCAAGCACAGCCACGGGTTCCGACCGGGACGGAGTGCGCACGATGCGGTGAGAGCTGCTCGGGCCTACGTGCAGTCGGGCAAGCGCGTGGTGGTGGATGTGGACCTGGCGAAGTTCTTCGACCGGGTGAATCACGACATCCTGATGGACCGGCTCAAGAGACGCATCCCGGACGCAGCCGTGCTGCGGCTGATCCGTGCGTACCTGAACGCCGGGATCATGGATGGCGGGGTCAAGGTGGAGCGAGACCAGGGGACGCCGCAAGGGGGGCCGCTGAGCCCGCTGCTGGCCAATGTGCTGCTCGACGAGGTGGACAAGGCGCTGGAGGCGAGGGGCTACTGCTTCGCGCGCTACGCCGACGACTGCAACGTCTATGTGGGCAGCAGGAAGGCCGGTGAGCGGGTGATGACCTGGCTCAGGAGGCTCTACGGCAAGCTGAAACTTCAGATCAATGAAGCCAAAAGTGCCGTGTGCAGCGCCTTCGGGCGCAAGTTCCTGGGTTATGAGCTGTGGGTGGCCAAGGGGCGGGAGGTGAAGTGTGCGGTGGCCGTCAAGGCCCAGAACGACTTCAAGGCGCGCATCCGGCAACTCACACGGCGCTCTGGCGGGCGCAGCATGGAACAGGTCGTGCAAGGGTTGCGGCCGTACCTGCTGGGCTGGAAGGGCTACTTCCGGATGGCGCAGACACCCAAAGTCTGGCGCGAGCTGGACGAGTGGCTGCGGCACCGGTTGCGGGCGCTCCAGCTCAAGCAGTGGAAGCGCGGGCCGACCATTTACCGACAGTTGCGGGCCTTGGGGGCCAATCCTGCTGTGGCCCACCGCGTGGCGGCGAATAGCCGCCGCTGGTGGCGAAACAGCGCGAAGTCGCTCAACAACGTGCTCACGGTGGCTTGGTTCGACCGCCTTGGCGTGCCTCGTCTCTCATGACCTCAAGCTCTCGAACCGCCCGGTGCGGACCCGCATGCCGGGTGGTGTGGGAGGGGTTCAGCCCAGGGGCTGCCCCTATCCCGATTTTCAGCGCCCCACAGGTTGCTCCGCTTGGCGACGCCCGCTCCCGGCCTTACGCTTGAGCCCTGGCCATCACAACAACTTCAGAGGGACACCATGGACCAAAGCCTTCCAGAGCGCCTGCGCCTCGTGCTGGAACAGCAGCGCGCCGCGTTTGATCTGGAGCGCATGCCCAGCCTCGCGCAGCGCCGCGACCGGTTGGAGCGTCTGGAGCGCCTCACCACCGAACACCGCGCCGAGCTGCAGGCCGCCATGGCCCAGGACTTCGGCCACCGCGCCCATCAGGAAAGCCTGCTGGCCGACCTCTTCACCGTCGAATCCGGTGTCCGGCACGCGCTGAAACATCTCAAGTCCTGGATGGCCACCAAGCGCTCGCCCACCGCCTTGCACTTTCTGCCCGGCCGCAACCGCCTCATGCCCCAGCCCCTGGGGGTGGTGGGCATCGTCTCGCCCTGGAACTATCCGTATTACCTCGCCATGGCGCCAGCCCTGGCGGCCCTGGCCGCCGGCAACCGCGTCATGATCAAGCCGTCAGAGCTGACACCTGCCACCTCCGCGCTGATGGCCCGTCTTGTCGCCCAGTATTTCGCGCCGGAGGAAATGACCGTGCTCACCGGCGATGCCGATGTGGGCCGTGCCTTCACCGAACTGCCCTTCGACCATCTCTTCTTCACCGGCTCCACCCAGGTCGGCCGCGCCGTGGCACAGGCCGCCGCCCGCAACCTCACACCCGTCACCTTGGAGTTGGGGGGCAAGTCTCCGGCCGTGATCGACCGCAGCGCCGACATCGCCCAGGCCGCCGAACGCATCGCCTTCGGCAAGCTGCTCAATGCCGGCCAGACCTGCGTCGCGCCGGACTATGCGCTGGTGCCTCGTGAGCTGGTGGCACCGTTTGCTGACGCCCTGCTCGCAGCCATTCGCAAGCTGTATCCACGCATCGCAGGCAATCCGGACTACACCGCCATCGTCAGCCCGCGCCACCATGCGCGGCTGCTGGCGCTGGTGGAGCAGGCCCAGCAACAAGGCGCCACCATCCGCCGCAGCCATGACGAGCTGCCGACCGACCGCCGTATCGTGCCCACCCTGCTGCTGGACACCACCGCTGGCATGACGGTGATGCGCGAAGAGATCTTCGGCCCGCTGCTGCCCATCGTCCCCTATGACGCGCCGGCCGAGGCGGTGCGCCACATCAACGAGGGCGACCGCCCGCTGGCGCTGTATTGGTTCGGCAGCGATGACACCGCCCGCACCACCGTGCTGGAGCAGACCCATGCCGGCGGGGTGACCATCAACGACTGCCTCTGGCACCTGGGCCAGGAGGAGCAGCCCTTTGGCGGCGTGGGCGCATCCGGCATGGGCGCGTATCACGGCGTGTGGGGCTTCAACACCTTCAGCAAGCTCAAGCCGGTGTTCTATCAATCCGCGCTGGCAGGCACACGGCTCTTCTATCCGCCGTATGGGGCGACGTTTGATCGCCTGATGGCCCTGATGCGCAAGATCACCTGAGGGCCAGCGGTCAGTAGGTGCGCCCCTTGCGGAACTGCGCATGCTGGCGCCGTTCCAGCGTGGTGCTGCGGCTCATCGCCTCAAAAGACACCCGCGCATGCGCATGCATGATGGCCAGCCCCAGGGCATCGGCCGCATCCTTGCCGGGTTCACCTGGCAAGGACAGCAAACGCTGCACCATCAGCTGGATCTGCTCCTTCTTCGCATGGCCGTGGCCCACCACGGCCTTTTTCATCTGCAGCGCGGTGTATTCCGACACATGCAGATCGCAGGACACCAGCGCCGTCAGCGCCGCCCCGCGGGCCTGGCCCAGCAGCAGCGTGGATTGCGGATTCACGTTCACAAACACGATTTCCACCGCTGCACATTGCGGCTGGTAGCGGGACACCACCTCGCGCACCCCTTCATACAGGATCTTGATGCGCCCGGGCAGGTCGCCGGTGGCCACGCTGCTGGTCTTGATGGTGCCGCTGGCAACATAGGACAGGCGCGGCCCGTCCGCGTCGATGACGCCAAACCCTGTGGTCTGCAGGCCGGGGTCGATGCCGAGGATGCGCATGATGGGTCAGCTCAGGGTGCGGAAGTACCAGCGCACCGAATGGAAGAACACAGGCGCAGCAAAACACATCACGGCGATGCGGTCCAGCAGCCCGACCGCCCCGGTGATGGCGCTGCGGTTGCCCCAGGCGTTGATCCCCGCATCGCGCTTGAGCGCCTGCATCACGAACGAGCCGAAGCTGCCACAACCGGCCGCCACCAGCGCCGCGATGGCGGCCTGGCCGGCCTTGAACGGGGTGATCCAGTACAGCAGCGCCCCCACCAGCGCGGCGGTGAAGACACCGATCCACCAGGCCCGCATCGAAAACGACCGGCTGATGTGGCGTGCCACCGGCCGTGCCCGCATCTTGCCGGTGGCGACCTGCTGCGCAATCTGGCCGCAGGCCACCACCGCCACCAGGAAGAACAGCAGGAAGGCGCCTCGCCCTTCGTATTTCGGGATGTCCAGCAGCAGCAGCGCCGGTGCATGGGAGAGCCCATAGACGCACACCATGATGCCCCATTGGATCTTGGCATTGCGCTCCAGGAAACGCGCCGGGTCGTCCGCCAGCGCGCTGGCCACCGGAATCGCGAGGAACCCATAAACCGGGATCAGCACCGAGAACAGGTCGAAGTGACGGGTGCCGACCAGCACGTATTGCAGCGGCAGGATCACGAAGAAGGCGAGGATCAGCCCGCGATGGTCCGCGCGGCGGGTGTGCAAGAGCGTGATGAACTCGCGGAAGGCGAGGAAGGAGAACACGCCGAACAGCAGCGTCGCACCCACCGGACCGGACACCCAGGCGGCCCAGAACAGGCAGGCGCCCACCCACACCATGTTGAGCTCATGCCGGAACTTCGCCCGGCGCTGAAGCACGTCGTCCTGCTCCGGCCGTTCCCGCAGGGACCACAACAAGGAGCCGATGCTCACCAGGATCAGCATGCCAAACAGCACCACGAACAGCGCGGCCACCTGCTCGCTGGTGGTCAGCGTCTTGAGCCACCTCATTCCTTCCACCCTCCCGGCCGCTGGGCCATGATGGCGGTCCGCGCCCGCTCCAGAAAGGCGCGTTTGTCTTCACCGGGCTCCAGTTTCAAGGGGGCCCCGAAGGTCACCGTGCACAGGATGGGCACGGGCACCACTTCGCCCTTGGGCATGACGCGTTGCACGTTGTCAATCCAGGTGGGAATGAGTTCCACATCGGGGAACTGCTCGGCCAGATGGTAGAGACCCGCCTTGAACGGCTGCGGCGCTCCCTTGTTGGAGCGCGTGCCTTCAGGAAAGATCACCAGCGAGTCGCCGGATTGCAGCGCATCCACCAAGGGCTCCAGCGGATCTTCATCCGGCGTGGCGCGGGTGCGGCTCACATAGACGGCATTAAAAACGGCGGTGGTCAGCCAGGTGCGGAGCTTGCTGCCGGTCCAGTAGTCCCGGGCGGCAATCGGTCGGGTGCGAGCCCGCAGTTCCGATGGCAGCGAGGCCCAGATCAGCACCCAATCGAAGTGACTCTGGTGGTTGGCAAAGTAGATACGCTGGTCCGCAGTCGGCGGGCAGCCCTTCCAGTGGCCCTGGGCACCCGTGATCAGGCGCGCCAGCCAGGCCAGGAAGAGGCCGGTAATGTCGGCTAAGAACATGGGGGCATTATCGCCCGCCCGATCGACCTCACCCGGGGCCGGCATGCCGAATGCTGTACAGCTACCGAAAGGAAACCGATGGCTTGCCGCAGGCCCTCTCGCAGCGCGATGATCGGACCGCTTGTTCAGAAGTCCCCCCTTTCAGGTTGACTCGACCATCCAACAGGAGACAGACCCCATGAAAGCTTCCCGAACTTTGCACTCCGCGCCGATGTCCCGCATGCCCGGCGTTTGCAGCCTGCGGGCCGTGGCACTCGCCCTGGCCCTGGCGGGCGGGGCCGGCCTGGCTGCGGCCCAGCAGGCTCCGGCCATGGTGAAGGACGGTGTCCTGGTGGGACACAACGACATGACCCTCTACACCTTCGATAAGGACAGCGCCGGCAAAAGCGCCTGCAACGGCCCCTGCGCCAAGAACTGGCCCCCGCTGATGGCCAAGGCGGACGACATGACCGTCGGCGACTGGTCCATCATCACCCGCGACGATGGCGGCAAGCAGTGGGCCTACAAGGGCAAACCGCTGTATTTCTGGGCCAAGGACAGCAAGCCGGGCGAGCGCACCGGCGACGGCGTGAACCAGGTCTGGCACGCCGCCAAGCCCTGAGACCCGCGGGTCTCGCGCCGCAAGGCCCGCGGCCCGCGCCCCGTGCGTGGGCCTTGTTTCATTGGGGATGACTTTGCGGGGGTGATACGCACCGGGAGACAATGGACCGATACCGCCTCGCGGCGGTCCTCCTGCTTTCCCGCCCCGCATGACCCTCCAACAGTTGATCGGCGGCCACATGCGCCGCCACTGGCGGCCCTATGCCGCCAGTGCCCTGATGCTCAGCACCATCGCCGTGCTGACCGTGTGGATCCCCCGCCAGGTCGGCCATGTGGTGGACGAACTGGTGGCGCAGCGCCTCACCGGCTGGACCCTGGCCGCCGAGCTGGGGCTGCTGCTGCTGGCCGGCCTGTGCATCTATCTGCTGCGGGTGGGTTGGCGGCTGGCCCTGTTTGCCACCGCCTATGAGATGGGGCGCGGCCTGCGCCAGCGGCTGTACGACCAGATGACCCGCCAGGGCCCCGCCTTCTTCCATGCCCAGCGGACCGGCGACCTCATGGCACTGTCCACCAACGACATCGATGCCATCGAGATGGCGGCCGGCGAAGCGCTGCTCGCCGCCTTTGACGGCAGCCTGACTTTCATCTTGGTCGTCAGCATGATGACTTTGAGCGTGGACGCACGCCTGGGCCTGGCGGCACTCGCCCCTTTCCCGTTCATGGCCTATGCGTTCTGGCGGATTTCGGAGCGGGTGCATCAGGCGTGGTCGGATTCGCTCACCCGCTTCTCCGCCCTCAACCAGCAGGTGCAGGACAGTCTGGCGGGGGTGCGCACCGTGCGCGCCCTGGGCCTGATGAATCGCAGCCGCGCGCAGTTCAGCGCCCTGGCGCGCGAGGCGGGTGACGCCTCCTATCAAGCCCAGCGCTGGGAAGCCCTGTTTGAACCGGCCGTCGGTTTGTCGCTGTCGGCCGCCACGGTCATTGCCCTGGGCACGGGGGCGTGGCTGGTAGCGCGGGCAGAGATCACCATCGGCCAGTTGACCGCCTTCACCATGTACCTGGCCCAATTGATCTGGCCGATGTTCGCCGCTGGCTGGGTGCTGTCGCTGCTGGAGCGTGGCGGTGCCGGATGGGCCCGCCTGCAGCCGGTGCTGAATGCGCCCGATGGCCTGCAGGACACCGGCACGCAGGCCATGCCCGCCCATGCGGCAGTGCACTGGGACCACGTTGATTTCCAGTATCCCGGCATGACCGCACCCGCGCTCACCGGCATTGATCTGCAACTGATGCCGGGCCGCACCCTCGGCATCGTCGGTGCCACCGGCTCGGGCAAGTCCACCCTGCTGAAGCTGCTGCTGCGCCAATACGAACCTACGGGAGGTTGCCTGCGTGTGGGCGGCATCGAAGCGCCGCACATCCGCCTGGCGGCACTTCGTCAGGCCATTGCCTGGGTGCCGCAGGAGCCCTTCCTGTTCTCCGCCTCGATTGCCGACAACATCGCCCTGGCCCGTCCGCAAGCCACGCGTGAAGAGATCATGGCCGTGGCCGAGCTCGCCGCCGTGCATGCCGATGTCGCTACGCTGCCGCAGGGGTATGACACGCTGGTGGGGGAACGTGGTGTCACGCTCTCGGGTGGCCAGCGTCAGCGGGTGGCCATTGCACGCGCGCTGCTGGCCGGTGCGCCGCTGCTGCTGCTGGACGACGCGCTTTCCGCCGTGGACAGCGGCACCGAAACCGAAATCCTCCAGCACTGGCGTGAACTGCGTCAGCAGCATCCGGAGCGCAGCCTGGTGGTGGTCAGCCACCGTCTGTCAGCGGTGATGGACGCGGACGAGGTTGTGGTGCTGAAGCAGGGCCGCATCATCGAGCGCGGCACCCATGCCTCGCTGCTGGCCCTGGATGGCTGGTATGCCAGCCAATGGCGTTATCAACAACTGGAGGCCAGCCTTGACGCAGCCTGAGTCCAGCGGCAGCGCGGCAACGGACGGCCGCCCGGAACATTCCCCCCGCGAAGCGCTGGCGCTTCTGGCGCAGGCCGCCGCCCCGGAACGTCGGGGGCTGATCAAGGGCCTGGCATGGTTGGCGGTGGCCGCCGCCCTGGAAGCCATCGGCCCGATCCTGGGCAAGCACTTCATCGACAAGCACGTGCTGCCACGGCAGTTCGATCTCGGCTCGATGGCGCTGCTGCTGGGCGCCATGCTGCTGGCCGGCTGGACGGCCAGCCTGACGCGGTATGCGCAATTGCGCCGCATGGCGGCGGTGGCGCGGCGGTCGGTGCTGCGTCTGCGGGAGCAGGTCTATGCCCATGTGCTGGCGCAGCCCATGGCCTTTTTCGACCGCAGCATCACCGGCCAGTTGCTGAGCCGCATCACCAACGACACCGATGCGGTGAACAACCTCTACCGGCAAGTGCTGTTTGTGATGCTGGACTCCAGCATCGTGGTGCTGGGGGCTTTGGTGGCCATGGCGTGGCTGGACTGGCGGCTGATGCTGATCGTGCTGGCCCTGGTGCCCGCCAGCTCCGGCATCATCTGGCTCTATCAGCGTGCCAGCAGCGGCCCGGTGCAGCGGGCACGCGCGCTGCGGGCCGAGCTCAATGCGCAGATGGCCGAGAGCATGGCCGGCATGGCCATGCTGCAGTCCGCAGGCGCGACGGCCCGATTTGCGCAGCGATATGAGGCCGTCAACCAGGCCCAGCTGCAGGCGCGTGTGCAGGAACTTCGGGCCAATGCGTGGCTGCTGCGCCCGGCGCTGGACCTGCTGAATGTGCTGTTGATCGTCACGGTGATCTTCGGCTTCGGGCAGCGGAATCTGTCCGGGGTGGAAGTGGGGCTGCTGTATGCGTTTCTGGCCTATATCGCGCGGGTGGTGGAGCCGCTGATCCAGATCACCATGCAGTTCAGCCAATTGCAGCAAGCGCTGGTGGCCGCCTCACGCGTGCGAGCCTTGCTGCGCGAGCCGGTTCCCGCCCAGGCTCAGCAGCAGGCACTGACGGTGCCCCACGGCGCCATCCGCTTTGAACATCTGCAGTTCGGCTACAAGCCTGGCCAACGGGTGTTGCAGGATCTGGACCTGGACATCGCTGCAGGCAGCTTCGTCGGCATTGCCGGGCATACCGGCTCGGGCAAGTCAACGTTGCTGGCGTTGCTGCTGCGTTTTTATCTGCCGGAGAGTGGCCGTATTCTGGTGGACGGCCAGCCGCTGGAGCAGTTGCCGGATGAGGCCTTCCATCGGGCCGTTGGGCTGGTGCCGCAGGAGCCCTATCTCATTGCGGGCACCGTGCGCGAGAACATCCGCATGGGCCGCGACATCAGCGACGAGCGACTGGAAGCAGCCGCCCGGGCGGCACGGGCCGACGACTTCCTGTCAGCACTACCCCAGGGGTGGGACAGCCGTCTCGGTGATGGGGGCCTGGCCGTGTCCACCGGCCAGAAGCAATTGATTGCCCTGGCGCGGGCGCTCGCGGGAGACCCGCGCATCCTGTTGCTGGACGAAGCCACCGCCAACATCGACAGCGCCACCGAGATCCAGGTGAGCGAAGCGCTGAGGGCGCTGCGGGGGCAGGTGACGGTGGTGGCGATTGCGCACCGGCTGTCCACCATCCGCGATGCCGACCAGATCGTGGTACTCAACCACGGCCGGCTGGCCGAACGGGGCTCCCACGAGGCCTTGATGGCGATGGAGGGCGGGCTTTATCAGCGGCTGGTGCAGTTGCAGGCGCTGGAGGAGTGAGGCTCTTGGGTGTCAACGGGCGTCAGCCACCACTTCCTGGTAGGGGGCGCGGTACGACGCCTGCTCGATGAAGGCCTGCTCAAGGCGAGCCCGGTCCAGCGCAGGTGTTCGCGTGGAGGTTTCCAGCAGATGGAGACGGGCGATGCGGTCGCTTTTGGCACGGAATTCAGAAGGCCTGAGCACCTGGCTCAGCGGAATTGCGACGGCCAGGGCAGCCAGCAACAGCACAGCCACCAGATCCGGAACCTGTGGAGTCGACATGAAGCGCATTTCAAATCTCCTCCCGCCATCGGGCGGCTCCCGAGGTGACCTGAGCCCGCGCCCTCTTGGTGGGGCGCCGGTGAACGGGGCCCAGGCATTGCGTGGACCCTGAGATGCACTCTAGGCGTGAAGCGGGATGGGCGGAAGTCGGGAGCTTCCTGCAAGTGGTGTAAGTCGATTGCCTACATGCAGGCACTCAGGTGCCACCCGAGCGCCATTGAGGCCGGCCGCTCAGGGCCCTTCCCCAGCGCGACTGCGCCAGCTCATCCCCGCCGTCCCGACGGAAGAGGCGCGCCAGCGCGCGCTCAGAGCAGCTTGGCGACGGTCTCCAGCACCAGCACCGCAAAGGCGCCAATTCCTGCAATCACCGTCCACTTGATCAGGACCATGCCGCGCCAGCGCCAGATCGGCTGGCGAGTGCCCACATAGACCGCAAAACAGACCAGGCCGCCGGCCAGCAGCAGGCCAATGACCAGACGGATGATCATCATGGCCGAGTCACTCCAGACAGCCCCGAGCCTGACCGCCCATCAAACCGCACATCACACCGCCGATCCACGCACGCCACCGTCCGTCACCAGGCCGGTGCCAGTTCGGCAAACCCGGTCGGCGCTTCGCGCTCGTCCTCGAAAGTGACGATCTCGTACGCGTCCGCATCCTTCAGCAACTCGCGCAGCAGCAGGTTGTTGAGTGCATGCCCACCCTTGAACGAGGTGTAGGCCGCCAGCAGCGGATGGCCCACCACCTGCATGTCACCAATGGCGTCCAGGATCTTGTGCTTCACGAATTCATCGTCGTAGCGCAGGCCTTCCGCATTCAGCACGCGGTAGTCATCCACCACGATGGCGTTGTCCATGCTGCCGCCCAGCGTCAAGCCGCGCGAACGCATCAGCTCGATGTCCTTGGTCATGCCAAAGGTACGGGCCCGGGCAATCTCGCGCTTGTAGCCGCCGCTGCCCATGTCAAAGACATATTGCTGGCCGGTGGCCGCCACAGCGGGGTTGTCGAACTCGATCTCGAAAGTCAGCGTGTAGCCGTGGTGGGGCACCAGACGGGCCCACATCAGGCTCTTGCCCTCGCCCTTGCGCACTTCCACCGGCTTCTTCACCCGCAGGAACTGCTTCGGCGCGGACTGCAGCTCAATGCCGGCGGACTGCAGCAAAAACACATAACTGGCCGCCGAACCATCCAGCACCGGCACTTCGTCCGCGTTGATGTCGATCACCAGGTTGTCCAGCCCGAGGCCGGCACAGGCCGACAGCAGATGCTCGATGGTCTGTACTTTGGGCTGGCCGGGATCGCCCTCCGGGCTGATGGTGGTCGCCATCCGCGTGTCACAGACGTTGGTCGTGCGGACCGGAATATCCACCGGCTGGGCCAGATCAACACGGCGGAACACGATGCCGGTGCCAGGTGCCGCCGGACGCAGGGTGATTTCCACCTTCTGGCCGCTATGGATGCCCACGCCGACGGCGCGGGTCAGCGACTTGATGGTTCGTTGCTTCAGCATGAGGGCGATTGTCCCAAAACGGCTTCAACCCTGCTGGAGCGAAGGTTCCGGATCCGTGCGTTCTACCGGAAGACGCAGGGTGACAACGGTGCCATGACCCGGGCTGCTGTCCACCCGCAAGCTGCCGCCCAGTTGGCGGGCCCGGCGTTGCAGGCCCCGCAACCCGCGGCCGGCAGTGATAGTCGCCACATCAAAGCCCTCGCCGTCGTCTTCCACCCGGATTTCCACTTTGCGGCCCAGGTCCCGGGTCACCACCCGCACCCGGGTCGCCCGGGCATGCTTGAGCGCATTGGTCAGCGCCTCCTGCATCAGGCGCAGCACATGCAGCGCATCCGGTGGCTCCAGCCATTCCAGCACCGGCAGGTCGTGTACATCCCATTCCAGACGCAGGCCCCCCAGTTGCAGACGCTTGCCCAAACGGTAACGCATGGTGGCCAGCAGCGACACGAGATCGTGGCCGACCGGCTCCAGGGAGTCGATGACCAGCCGCAGGTCGTCCACACATTCCCGCAGCACGGTCACCACCTGATCCTGCGCCATGGAGCCCTGCTCCACCGCCACCATGGCCGACAGCAGCGAGGAACCGAGACCGTCGTGCATGTCCTGCATGATGCGCTGGCGCTCCAACAGCAATGCCTGCTGCCGTTCAACTTCGCGCAGCTTGTCGTGCTGCGAGCGGAGCTGGTCACTCTGTTCCGCCAGCCGCTGGGCCATGTCTTCATTGGCCCGTTCGATCCCCCGCAAGGCCTGGATGTAGCGGTACTGCACCGCATAGAGGAAGCTGGCCAGGATGACCAGCGTGGCGAACGGCATCAGATAAATGTGCTCCGGCCACCACCAGCCGGCCAGCAGGCCCAGGTCATGGATGGCCAGGGCGATGCCAATCACCAGCGAAGCCGCGATCAGGCGCAGTTCCCGGCTGCCCTGCCGCCAGGCGATGGTGGCCACAAAAGCGGTGCCGCCCAGCCCCACGACCGCATTGCAGATATGCAGCATCACCAGCGTGTCCATGCCACGTCCCCACAGCGGCAGCGAGACGATGCTGGCCACGAGGACAAAGGCCGTGACGGTGCGCTCGAAGCGGCTGAAGCGCTGGCGGGCAAATCGCAGGGCAAACAGGAAGGTCAGCAACATCACCCAGGACATCGAGGCATGGGTGATCCACCAGAACCAGTCGAGCGCATCGCGGGTGCGGGGCAGATCGAGGTGGTAGTGCAGATTGCGCACCAGCCAGGCCACGCTGGCCAGGGCAAACAGCAGATACGCCGGTTCGTCCCGACGCTTGATCCACAGCACCAGCGCGAACAGCCCCAGGGTGACCAGCGTCAAGCTCGTGGCCTGGGGCACGCCGATCTGGAGCACCCAGCGCCGGTCATGGCGCGGTTCCAGGTCTTCACGGGCGCCCAGCCAGACGCTGGAGACGGAGTAGTACAGGCCCTGCATCACCGGCACCGCGATGACCACCTCGATTTCGCGCTCATCCCGCAGTTCGGTCAGGGCGGCCGGCAGCACCACCCACAGCGGCCGGACCCATTGCTCACGGGCACCGGACTGGTTGTCAAAAACCGGGCGCCAGCCGTTGTCCGTGTTGACCAGCACCGCTGCCGCCTGCGCCACCAGACGAGGCATGTACAGCGCGACGCTGGTCGGCCAGCGGCTGTGCGGCGGTGCATAGCGGATGCGGTACCAGCGCATCTGGTAGCGGCGACTGGTGTCCAGGTCGCTGGTGGCTTCGCGCTGTCGGACATCGGGCAAGGTGACCGGATGCCAGGCCGTTGGGGTGGAGGGGGGCAGCAATTCGGCGGGAAGTTGTCCGGCGCCGCCATCCATGGAGCGCAGGGCGCTGCGCCAGGCCTGGAGTTGTTCCAGCGTCCAGTCGCTGGTGGCCACCAGCGCCTCCGTGGCGCGTTGCGCCCCGGGCCCTTCCACCACACCGGTTCGATCTGAACCCGAGGCAACACCATCGCTGGCGGCCTGTGTGCCTTCGGTGGCAAGCACGCCCAGCAGGCCCGGCCGGGTGTTGGCCCCCACGTCCAGGCTGGGGGAGGAGGCGGCCTGCACCGGCATCAGGTGCAGCGCCAGCAGGAGGCTCAGCAGCAGAGCGCGCAGCGCCAACACCCACGCAGCCTGCGGGACATTGATCAGGCATGGATAGACGGCCAGCATCCTGCGCAAGACGCTGCGCCATCCACCTGTGTCACTGCCTGAAGATCCCTGCACCATGCCGCGCTTTTATGTGTGTTGGGCCTCATTGCGCCAGAAACACCTGATGCATGCGGCGCGGCAACTATGCCGAAGTTCCCCGTCCGGCACGAGCCCGGAATTGCAACAAGACGGTCCCAGCGACCGTCCATCTGCGGGGGCAGCGCAGATAAAAAAAGGCCATGCCGAGCTGGGCATGGCCTTCAGTCGCTGATGGTGGCAGAAACAGGCCCTCAAGGCCCCCGAATAACAAGCAACGGCCCAGCCATCACCGGCTCATGCCCAGGACGTGAGCAAGCCGGGACCCTGAGCAGCCTCCGGGGCCGCAAAGGCCAGACCGGGATCAGTCGGCCTGCTTGCGCAGGAAGGCCGGGATCTCGATCTCGTCCATGCCATTGGACGACAGGGCTTCCACCTTGGCGGCGGCCGTACGGCCATGGCGCCAGACGCTGGGCACGTTCATGCCGCCGAAGTCCTGGGCGGTCATGGTGGCGGCCGGAGCGGCGGAAGCCGTTGCACCTGCGGCGGAACCGGGCATCACCACCGGCTGCGTCAGCACCGGCATGTTGTCGGTGCCAGTCCGCAGCGTGGCGGTCTGCTGCACCACTTGCAGCGGCTGCTGTGCACGCGCACGTTGGCTCAGGCCGGTGGCGATGACCGTCACGCGAAGCTGGTCACCCAGGCTTTCGTCGTAGGCCGTGCCGTAGATGATGTGTGCATCTTCAGCGGCATAACGCTTGATGGTGGTCATCGCGTTACGGCTTTCAGCCAGCTTGAAGTTGTTGCGGCTGGCCGCGATCAGCACCAGCACCCCACGGGCGCCGGACAGATCGATGCCTTCCAGCAGCGGGCACGCCACGGCCAGTTCTGCGGCCTTGGTGGCACGGTCCGGGCCGGCCGCCACGGCGGTCCCCATCATGGCTTTGCCCGGCTCGCTCATGACCGTCTTGACGTCTTCAAAGTCGACGTTCACCAGACCCGGCATGTGGATGATGTCCGAGATGCCGCCGACGGCGTTCTTCAGCACGTCGTTGGCGTGCGCAAACGCCTGGTCCTGCGTGACATCGTCACCCAGCACTTCCAGCAGTTTGTCGTTCAGCACCACGATGAGCGAATCCACGTTGGCTTCCAGCTCGGCCAGGCCGAGATCAGCAGCCTTGGCGCGGCGCGACCCTTCAAATTCAAACGGCTTGGTGACCACGCCGACGGTCAGGATGCCCATTTCGCGAGCGACGCGGGCAATGACCGGTGCAGCGCCGGTGCCGGTGCCACCGCCCATGCCGGCGGTGATGAACAGCATGTGGGCGCCCGCGATGGATTCGCGGATGCGCGCTTCAGCCTCTTCAGCCGCAGTGCGGCCGACTTCCGGCTTGGCGCCGGCACCCAGGCCGGTGTGGCCCAGTTGCAGGAGCTGATCAGCCTTGGAACGGTTCAAGGCCTGGGCATCGGTATTGGCAACGACGAATTCCACACCTTGCACGCCTTGCGCAATCATGTGTTCCACCGCGTTACCGCCGCCGCCGCCGACACCGATCACCTTGATCTGCGTGCCTTGATCAAACTCTTCGATCATTTCGATGGCCATATCAAACCTCCTGTCCATATTGTGCAACTACCATCAGCGAAATTGAAGTGGCTTCGCCACATTTTTGACACTCATTCCGGGGCCAAATCCCGATGGCCACCGCAATGAGTCAGGAAAACCTAGAAATTGCCGAGGAACCAGTCCTTGGCCCGTCCAAACAGCGTCTTGACCGACCCCGCCTGCTGGGCCGCTTTAAACCCCCGCGTGCGAGACAGCCGGGCTTCTTCCAGCAAACCCATCACCGTGGCCGATCGCGGATTGGCCACCATGTCGAACAGGGCGCCACTGTAGGTCGGGTTTCCCCGACGTACCGGTTTCAGAAAAATGTCTTCCGCCAGTTCGACCATTCCCGGCATGACCGACGACCCGCCGGACAACACGATGCCCGACGACAACAGTTCTTCGTAACCGGATTCCCGGATCACCTGGTGGACGAGTGAAAAAATTTCCTCCACTCGTGGCTCGATGACGCCGGCCAATGCCTGTTTTGACAACATTCGTGGCGCACGGTCACCCAAACCCGGCACTTCCACCTGATCCGCCGGGTCCGCCAGCAATTGCTTTGCCACCCCATGCTCGACCTTGATTTCTTCGGCGTCCTTGGTCGGCGTGCGCAGCGCCATGGCGATATCGCTGGTGATCAAATCGCCAGCGATTGGAATCACGGCGGTATGCCGGATGGAGCCCCCGGTAAAAATGGCCACGTCGGTGGTGCCAGCGCCGATGTCGACCAGCGCCACGCCCAGATCACGCTCATCCGAAGTTAGTGCTGCCAAACTGGAAGCACTCGGATTCAGCACGAGTTGCTCCACTTCCAGGCCGCAACGGCGCACGCACTTGACGATGTTCTCGGCGGCACTCTGGGCACCGGTCACGATATGGACCTTCACCTCCAGACGGCCGCCGCTCATCCCGATCGGCTCTTTCACCTCATGGCCGTCAATGACAAATTCCTGAGGTTCCACCAACAACAGGCGCTGATCATTGGGGATATTGATGGCCTTGGCGGTTTCCACCACCCGGGCCACATCCACCGGCGTCACTTCCTTATCCCGGACGATGACCATACCGGTGGAGTTCTGGCCACGAATATGGCTACCCGTGATACCGGTAAACACCCGCGAGATCCGGCAATCGGCCATCATTTCGGCCTCTTTCAGCGCCTGCTGAATGGACTGGACGGTGGCATCAATATTGACCACCACGCCGCGTTTCAGTCCATGGCTGGGTGCAACGCCAAGACCGGCAATGCGCAATTCCCCGTTGCCCATCACCTCGGCCACCACGGCCATGATCTTGGCCGTGCCAATGTCCAAACCAACGACCAAATCCTTGTATTCCTTGGCCATGCCAGTCCTCAATTCTTCTTGGTAGCGCCTTTGGGCGCATTGGAAACGGTGGTCACCCCCGCCAACCGTACGGCGTACCCCTGCTCATGTCGCAGGTCCGCAGAAATCATCGACGTGTGATACCTGCCGGTAATCCGTGGAATGCTGTCCATGAATTGGGAATACCGGGCCACCACGTCCGCCTCTGTGCCCCGGCCCAGTTCCACCACGGCGCCCTTTTCCAGGGTGACTTTCCAGGAACCGCGCCCGGACAAATCCAGCCGCTCCACGCCTTCATTCAATTTGCTGCGGCTCAGCGGGTCCAGCTTTTGCCACATGGCTAGCATGGCGGCGGCGGTTTTGGCCGGCCCGGAGAGCGTCGGCAGGTCGTCGTCTTCCACATCCCCGAGGTTGGCTTCGAACACCTCGCCAAAGGTGTTGACCAGGCGGGTGTCGACCACCGCGTCGCTGTCGGCGTCCGCGTTGTCGGCCTTGGTTTCCCAGTAGGCGGCGGGGTGGTGTTCCTCCAGCCGCACCAGCAGCTTGCGGGGCCAGACCCGTTGCACCGTGGCCCGCCGCACCCAGGGCACCGCCTCAAACGCCTGCCGCGCGTTTCGCAGATTCATGGTGACGAAGTTGCCGCGCAGGCGCGGCAGCGCATTCGCCCGCAGGGACGCCGTGCTGTTGCGGCTCACATCCCCTTCCACCGTGATGGCGCCGACGGCAAAGAAGGGTTGGCGCACCAGCCATTGAAAGGCCAGGCCCAGGCAGCCCACCGTCACCGCCAGGAACAGCAACGCCGCGACGCCGTTCATCAGACGGATGTCCGGCGGCACGGGTGGCGGGGTGTGGGTGAAGGTGGCGCCCATGATGGAAGGGTCGGTCGCGTCCTCAGGCCGCCGGGGTCAGCGGCGCGGGTTGGTCGAGCGTGGCCTGGGCCAGCAGCCACAGGCACAACTGCTCATAGCTGATGCCCACCGCTTTGGCGGCTTTGGGCACCAGGGAATGAGAGGTCATGCCCGGGGAGGTGTTCATCTCCAGCAGAAAAACCCGACCATCGCTCTTGCGCAGCATCAGGTCCGCCCGGCCCCAACCGCGGCATCCCAGCGACCGATAGGCCTGGAGCACCAGCGCCTGGATCTGCGCTTGCTGAGCCGCAGGCAGTTGTCCGATCAGGTATTGCGTGGTGTCGGTGAAATACTTGTTCTGGTAGTCGTAGTTGCCTTGCTCGGCACGGATCTCGATCACCGGCAGTGCCTGCGCTTCATCCCCTTCGCCCAGCACGGCGCAGGTCAGCTCCTGACCGTCGATGAATTCCTCACACAGCACTTCGGTGTCGTACTTCGCGGCCAGGGTGACGGCGTCCTGCATCTCGGAGTAGCCATTGACCTTGCTGGCGCCAACCGACGAGCCTTCATGCGGTGGTTTCACAAACAGCGGCAGACCCAGATCATCCGGCACGGTGCGCACACGTTCGCGCGTCAGACCATCGCCCTTGAGACTGACCCAGCGCGGAGTGGGCAGGCCTTCAGCCAGCCAGATGCGCTTGGTGGTGATCTTGTCCATGGCCATGGCGGAGGCCATCACACCGGAGCCGGTGTAGGGAATGCGCAGCAATTCCAGCGCCCCCTGCACCGTGCCGTCCTCACCGTGGCGGCCATGCAGAGCGATGAAGGCGCGCTGAAAACCGTCGGCCTTGAGCGCCAGCAAGGAGCGCTCGGAGGGGTCGAACGGATGGGCGTCCACGCCGCTGGCGCGCAGCGCGCCCAGCACGCCCGCGCCCGACATCAACGACACCTCGCGTTCAGCGGAATCGCCCCCTTGCAGCACGGCCACCTTGCCGAGCGCCTTCACATCGATGTTGAGGTCCAGTTTCATGGCCGGCCCTTCCCTTGCGTCATCAGTTCCACGGTACGGGCCGGAACGGCAGCAATCGAGCCGGCCCCCATCACGATCAATACATCACCGGCCTGCGCGTGCGCGGCCAGGGCCTGCGGCAAGTGCTGCCAGTCGCCGACATAAGCGGCCGAGGTGCCTTTGGCGTTGACCGCCTGGGCAAGACTGTCCCCACTGATGCCTGGCAGCGGTGCTTCACTCGCGGCATAGATGTCGGTCAGCAGGACGGCGTCGGCCTGGGCCAGGACGTCGGCGAATTCGGTGAAGCAGTCACGCGTGCGGGTGTAGCGGTGCGGCTGGAAGGCCAGCACCAGCCGACGGCCGGGGTAGGCACCCCGGGCGGCGTTCAACACGGCTTGCATTTCCACCGGGTGATGACCGTAGTCATCGATCAGCAGCGCACTCCCCTCACCCACCGGCACCTCGCCGTAGGACTGGAAGCGCCGGCCCACGCCGCCAAAACCGGCCAGGCCCCGCAGCACGGCGTCGTCGGGGACATCCAGCTCCATGGCCATGGCGATCACCGCCAGCGCATTGAGCACGTTGTGCCGACCCGCCAGCCGCAGGTGCACCGCCAGGGGCGCACGCTCGCGGCCCTGGCGGTCACGCCGCAAGGCGGTGAAGCGCATCTGACCGCCGACATCCGCCTGGATATCGATGGCGCGCACATCATGGGCCGGGTCCAGGCCATAGAGAATCACCGGACGCGACAGCATGGGGACGATGCTGCGCACGCCAGCGTCGTCCCCGCACAGGACCCCAGCGCCCCAGAACGGCATGCGGTGGAGGAAGTCCACAAAGGCCTGGCGCAACCGGGCCATGTCGTGGCCGTAGGTGTCCATGTGGTCCGCGTCGATGTTGGTGACGATCGCCAGTTGCGGAAGCAGGTGCAGGAAGGAAGCGTCCGACTCGTCCGCTTCCACCACCATGAGCGGGCCGCCGCCCAGGGCCGCATTGGCACCGCTGGCCAGCAGCTGTCCGCCAATGGCATAGGTGGGGTCAAGCCCGGCCTGCAGCAAGACGGTGGTGAGCAGCGAGGTCGTGGTGGTTTTTCCATGCGTGCCCGCCACGGCAATGCCCATGCGCGGCCGCATCAATTCGGCCAGCATCTGGGCGCGCAGCAGCACTGGAATATGCTGCTGATGGGCGGCCATCAGCTCCGGGTTGTCTGCCTTGATGGCGCTGGACTTCACCAGCACCTGCGCCTGGCCCACATGCGAGGCCGCATGGCCGATGTGCACGGTGACCCCCAGCGCGCGCAGGCGGCGCGTGGTCTCTCCCTCGCCCTGGTCGGACCCGCTGACGCCATAGCCCTGGGCCACCAGCAATTCGGCAATGCCGCTCATGCCGGCGCCACCGATGCCGGTGAAGTGAATGCGTTGCAGGGCGTGCTTCATGCGCGAGCCTCCCGCAGCTTCACCAGCGCTTCGATTTCATCGGCCACTCGCGCGGCAGCCTGCGGACGGGCCAGCGTGCGGGCCTTGCTGGCCAGACGCAGCCATTGCTCGCGCGGTGCTTGCAGCAACTCGTGCAACTTCTGAGGTGTCAGTTCCGACTGCGGCAAATGCACGCCGGCCTCGTGTTGCGCCATGTATTGCGCGTTGTCCCGCTGATGCGACGTGGTGCTGACCACCAGCGGCACCAGGATGCTGGCCACACCGGCGGCGCAGAGCTCGGACACAGTCACCGCACCGGCGCGGCAGATCACCACATCGGCCTCGGCCAGGCGCTGGGCCATGTCGTGGATGAAGGGCACCACCTCGGCCTGCACACCCGCCTTGGCATAAGCGGCCTGCACCAGCGGGAAGTTGGCCTCCCCGGTCTGATGGGTGACGTGCGGGCGCTGATCTTCCGGCCACAGGGCCAGGGCTTGCGGCAGCACGTCATTGATGGCGCGGGCGCCCAAGGATCCGCCCACCACCAGCACCTTCAGCGGCCCATTGCGGCCGGTAAAGCGCAGTTCGGGAGCGGGCAGGTCTTCAATTTCGGCGCGCACCGGATTGCCGGTCACCACGCTCTTGCGTTGCTGCGCGGCGGCCAGGCCGTCGAAGCCAAAGGCGATCTTGCGGGCCACAGGGGCCAACGCCTTGTTGGACAGCAGCAGCGCCGCATCCGCATTCACCAGCAGCAACGGGCGACGCATCAGCCAGGCCATGAAACCGCCGGGCAGGCACACATATCCGCCCATGCCCAGCACGGCATCGGCACGGCGCTCGCCCAGCACATGGGCACTCTGGGCCAGTGCGCGGAACAAGCGTCCGATGCCCAGCACCGCATGGCGCAGGCCCTTGCCACGCAGGCCTGCAAACGCCAGACGGTCGATCGGCAGGCCCGACGGCGGGACCAGCTTGTTCTCCATGCCGGCTTCGGTGCCCAGCCAGGACACGGTCCATCCGCGGCGCTGCATTTCAGCGGCCACCGCCAACCCGGGGATCACATGGCCCCCGGTGCCTGCGGCCATCACAACGAGGTGGCGCGTGCTCATGCCCGCCCTCCCCGCATCAACTGCCGGTTTTCAATATCAATTCGCAAAACGATCGCCAATGCCACACAGTTCAAAACAGTTGCGGAGCCCCCATAGCTCATCAGCGGCAGGGTGAGGCCCTTGGTCGGCAGCGCGCCCAGGTTCACACCCATGTTGATGAAGGCCTGTCCGCCCATCCAGATGCCAATGCCCTGGGCATAAAGACCGGCGAAGACGCGGTCCAGCGCCACCGCCTGCCGGCCGATATGGAACAGCCGGCGCGACAGCCAGAAAAAGGCAAAGATCACCAGCGCCACGCCGATGAAGCCCAGTTCCTCGCCGATCACGGCGAGCAGGAAGTCGGTGTGGGCTTCGGGCAGGTAATGCAGCTTTTCCAGGCTGGAGCCCAGCCCCTGGCCGAAGAACTCACCCCGACCAAAGGCAATCAGCGAATGCGTCAGCTGATAGGCCTTGCCCTGCGCGTACTTCTCATCCCACGGGTTGAGGTAGGCAAAGATGCGCTCACGCCGGAAATCGCTGAAGGTGATCATCAGCACAAAGGCGCCGATCAGCACCGCCACGCTGAGGAAGAACATCCGCCCGTTCACACCGCCCAGGAACAGGATGCCCATCGCAATGGCCGCAATCACCATGAAGGCGCCCATGTCGGGCTCCGCCAGCAGCAGCACCCCAACAAACGCCAGGGCGCAGGCCATCGGCCAGACGGCATGGAAGAAGTTTTCCTTCACCTCCATCTTGCGGACCATGTAGTTGGCCGCATACATGGCGATGCCCAGCTTCGCCAGCTCCGACGGCTGGAAGTTCATCACGCCCAGGGGCAGCCAGCGGCGGGCGCCGTTGACGCCCTTGCCCACATGCGGCACCAGCACGATGACCAGCAGCACCAAGGCCAGCACGAACAGCTTGGGCGCATGACGCTCCCAGACGTTCACGGGCACCATCACCGTGATCCAGCCGGCCAGCAGGCCCAGCAGAATGAAGAAGCTCTGCCGCGCAAAGAAGTGCATGGGCGAGTACTTCGCGAACCGGGGACTGTCCGGCAGCGCGATGGACGCGGAATAGACCATCAGCAGGCCCAGGCTCAGCAGGCACAGCACCACAAACACAAGCGTCAGGTCAAAGCCGAGGATGCGAGTGGGCTGGCCGGCGGAGGTGGAAACCCAGTCCCGCACCGGCACGTCGACGCTGCCGGCGGCCCCGGTGGCGGCGCGTTGGCGGCGGGCCACCGAGCCCAGCAGACCACGCAAGCGGTCCCCCAGGCCGGACAGGGTGCTGGTCACGGCGGTCATCCGATCAGCCCCTCGTCCTGCGCCAGTTCACGCACGGTGGCAATGAACACCTCCGCGCGATGGGCATAGTTGCGGAACATGTCCAGGCTGGCGCAGGCCGGGCTCAGCAGCACGCTGTCGCCGGCCTCAGCCTCGGCCAGCGCCCAATGGGTGGCCGCCTCCAGCGAATCATGGCGGTGCATCGGCACACCGGTGCCTTGCAGTGCCGCTTCGATCTGGGCGGCATCCCGGCCGATCAGTGCAACCGCACGGGCATGCACCGCCATCGGCGTGGCCAGTGGCGAAAAGTCCTGTCCCTTGCCATCGCCCCCCAGGATCATCACCAGCTTGGCCGGGGCGCGATCCACGCCCAGGCCCAGGATGGCGGCCACGGTGGCGCCAACGTTGGTGCCCTTGCTGTCGTCGTAGAAGTCCACTCCCTTGACCGAGGTGACGAATTCCACGCGATGAGGCTCGCCACGATATTCACGCAGGCCGTGCAGCATGGGCGCCAGCGGGCAGTCGATGGCGCTGGCCAGGGCCAGGGCGGCAAGGGCATTGGCGGCGTTGTGACGCCCCCGCACGCGCAGCGCGTCGGCGGGCATGAGGCGCTGCAGCGAGAGCGGCTCTTCTTCTTCGCCCTTGCGCCGCTTGATGCCTTCTTCCAGCTCGCGCGCGCGGACCAGCCAGGCCATGCCGTTTTCCACGACCAGGCCGAAATCCCCCGGGCGGCGGGGCGCATCCAGGCCAAAACGGACCACATGGCGCTCCACCAGCTTGCTGGGGCGCCCACGGCCTTGCTTGACCTGCACCGGGGCCGGCACCAGGGCTTCGACCTCGGCGTCGTCGCGGTTGATGACCATCACGGCCTGCTCACCGAAGATGCGGCCCTTGGCACGCGCGTAGGACGGCATGTCGCCATGCCAGTCGAGGTGGTCCTGGGTGATGTTGAGCACAGCAGCGGCGGAGGGCTCAAAGCCCTGGACGTCGTCGAGCTGGAAGCTGGACAGTTCCAGCACCCAGACTTGCGGCAGCACGTCGAATTCCGGGGGACGCGGTGGCGGTGGCTTGATGGGCAGCGGCGCTTCGTCGAGCAACTCTGCCACGGTGTCGAGCACATTGCGGTCGTCGGGTTCGGGGGCGGCGGCGGCGGCAATGGCGGTGGATACGGCTGAGGCCGCCATGGCGGTGGATGCAGCTGAGGCTTCAATGTCGGCGCCTGTGGCTGCGGCTGCAAGGTCGGTAGGCGTCGCCGAGGATGCGAGGTCGGCGCCTGCATCATTTTCAGCGCCAGCGCCCACGTGGGGGGCCCCAGCAACGTCAGTGGCGCTAGCGTCGGCGTCGGCGTCCGGGTCGGCACCAGCACCAGCACCAACATCCGCTCCAGCAGCATCAGCCCCTGCCCCGGTGGCCCCACCTAGAGCAAAGTCCGCAGTTGCAGCAACGTCCGCACTTGCCACAACGTCTGCCCCTGCAGCAACGTCCGCACCTGCGCCCCCATCCGTTACCGCCTCGGGCGTGGACGCCGACGTCTCATCGGTCGGTTGCGGCTCACGGTCCAGCGCATCTGCCAGCGTGCCCAGCAGTGTGGGCCCGATGTTGCCGGCCATGGCCACACGCCGACCCGCCCGTTCGGCCAGCAGGGCCGTCATGCTGGTGGTGGTGGTCTTGCCGTTGGTCCCGGTGATCGCCAGCACGCCCGGTGCGTAGCGATAAAGCGTCTTGAGCTGCTCCAGCGCCTGGGCAAACAGTTCCAGCTCTCCCTGCACCCGCAGCCCCAGCGCGCCAGCGACGGCATACACCGCCTTCAGGCGTTCATCCAGCGGCGACAGCCCGGGGCTCTTCAGCACCAGGGCCGTGGCATTCAGCAGGCCGTCCAGTTGCTCCGCCGACAGCGGCCCATGGAGGAACTGCGCGTCCGGCAAGCGCTCACGCAACGTGGTGAGCTGAGGCGGCTGTTCTCGGCTGTCCCACACCGTCACGCGCGCACCCAGGCGCGCCGCCCAGGCCGCCATGGCCAGACCGGAGTCGCCCAGACCCAGCACCAAGGCGGGTCGATCCTGGAAGAGCGCGGGGAAGTCCATCGTGTTCCGTCCCGTTCCGCTCAGCGCAGCTTGAGGCTGGCCAGACCGACCAGGCACAGCAGCATGGTGATGATCCAGAACCGGACCACCACCTGGGTCTCTTTCCAGCCGGACTTTTCGAAGTGATGGTGCAGCGGCGCCATCTTGAAGATGCGCCGGCCCTCCCCATACTTCTTCTTGGTGTATTTGAACCAGCTCACCTGCAGCATCACCGACAGGACTTCCGCCACAAACACACCGCCCATGATGCCCAGCACGATCTCCTGGCGCGTGATCACCGCCAGCGTGCCCAGGCCGCCGCCCAGCGCCAGAGCGCCGACGTCGCCCATGAACACCTGAGCCGGATGGGTGTTGAACCACAGGAAGGCCAGGCCCGCACCCGCCAGCGCGGCGCAGAAGATCAGCAACTCACCGGCGCCCGGGATGTAAGGGAACAGCAGGTAGCGGCTGTAGACCGACGACCCGGTGACATAGGCAAACACGCCCAACGCCGAACCAACCATCACCACCGGCATGATGGCCAGGCCATCCAGACCGTCGGTGAAGTTCACCGCATTGCTGGTGCCCACGATCACCAGATAGGACAAGCCGATGAAACCGAAGACGCCCAGCGGATAGCTGATCGACTTGAAGAACGGCAGCATCAGGTCGGCCTTGGGCGGCAGCTCGGTGGAGAAGCCACTGGAGACCCATCGGAAGAACAGCTCCACCACGTTGTAGAAGCTCGTTTCCGACACGCTGAAGGCCAGATAGATGGCGGCGATCAGGCCGATGATCGACTGCCAGAAGAATTTCTCGCGGCTGCGCATGCCCTCCGGGTCCTTGTTGACCACCTTGCGGTAGTCATCCACCCAGCCGATGGCACCAAAGCCCATGGTGACCAGCATCACCACCCAGACGAAGCGGTTGGACCAGTCGAACCACAGCAGCGTCGAGACGCCGATCCCGATCAGGATCAGCACCCCGCCCATGGTGGGCGTGCCACTCTTGGACAGATGCTGCTGCACCCCATATTCTCGAATGGGCTGGCCGATCTTCAGTTCGGTCAGCCGGCGGATCACCCACGGGCCAAAGGCCAGGCCGATCAGCAGCGCGGTCAGCGCCGCCATCACCGCGCGGAAGGTGATGTAGTTGAAAACGCGCAGGAAACCCAGTTCAGGGAAATAGGTCTGCAGCCATTGGGCCAGACTAAGCAGCATGGGTTTCTCCTCGTCCGCCGGACTGCAAGGCGGCCACGATCTGTTCCATCTTCATGAAGCGCGAGCCCTTGACCAGAATGTTCTGGACCTGGGGCGCTTCGTCCAAGGCCTGGATCAGTTGATCCACGGTGTCGAAGGCGCGTGCGCCAGCGCCGTAAGCGGCGGCGGCATCACGGGCCGCAGTGCCAGCGGTCCACAGGGCCGCCAGGCCCTGGTCGGCCGCATGGGTGCCCACTTCGCGGTGGAAGGCCGGGCCCTGTTCGCCCACCTCGCCCATGTCCCCCAGCACCAGCCAGGAGCTGCCCGGCAGTTCGGCCAGCACGTCGATGGCGGCACGGACGCTGTCCGGGTTGGCGTTGTAGCTGTCGTCGATCAGGGTGATGCGGCGGCCCTGCCACACCGCCGTCTGCAGGGCTGAACGGCCCTTGACCGGCTTGAAGCGCTCCAGGCCCTCGCGGATGGCGTCCAGCGGTGCGCCGGCAGCCAATGTGCAGGCCGCAGCGGCCAATGCATTGCGCAAGTTGTGCTGGCCGGCCATGGCCAGCGCCACCGGCACGGTGCCAGCGGGGGTGAGGATGTCCAGGGCCCAATGTCCGGCCCCGGCGTCCGCAGCCGCGTCGGGCGTGGTGTCCGACGGCGACACCCATTGCGCGCGTCCCATCACATCCGCCTGGCCCTGCAGCGCGAAGGTCAGCATGCCGCGACCGGCCGCCAGTTCATGCCACACCGGGGCGCAGGCATCTTCCGCCGGGAAGACGGCCACACCGGCCGGGCCCAGGGCTCGGATGACTTCGCCGTTCTCACGCGCCACGGCCTCCACGGTGTGCATGAACTCCTGATGTTCCCGCTGGGCGTTGTTGACCAGCGCGACCGTCGGCTGTGCCATGGTGGCCAGCGGCGCGATCTCGCCGGGATGATTCATGCCCAGCTCCACCACGGCGGCGCGGTGCCAGGCCGTGGGGTCCTGGCGCAGGCGCAGCAGGGTGAGCGGCACACCGATCTCGTTGTTGAAGTTGCCCTCGGTGGCCAGCATGGCGGCGTCGCCCAGCCAGGCGCGGAGGATGGACGCAATCATCTGCGTCACCGTCGTCTTGCCGTTGCTGCCGGTGACGGCGATCACGGGGAGGTGCTTGCTGGCGCGCCAGGCCTGGGACAGCAGCCCCAGTGCCAACTTCGCATCCGGCACCAGCAGGCCGGGCAGGCCGGCTTCCACCAGGCCACGCTCCGCCACGGCGGCCACCGCGCCGGCTGCGCGGGCCTGCGGCAGAAACTCATGCGCATCAAAGCGCTCACCGCGCAGGGCCACAAAGAGATCGCCCTCACGCAGCTGACGCGTGTCGGTGCTCACCCGGCTCAGCGGGGTGGCGGCATCGCCCACCAATTGCACCTGCGGCAGCAGCGGCTGCAGCAGGGCATGGGCCTGACCGAGCGTCATCACAGGCCGGCCCTTTCAATCAACGCGGCACGAGCGGCCTGCACATCCGAGAACGGACGGCGTTCGCTGCGGATCTCCTGATAGTCCTCATGGCCCTTGCCCGCAATCAGCACCACATCCCGGGCACCCGCGTCACGCACCGCATGGGCGATGGCGTCGGCCCGGTCGGTGATGACCTGGCGCGGGGCCGTCGTCGGCAGGCCGGCTTCGATATGGGCCAGGATGGTGGCCGGATCTTCATCACGCGGGTTGTCGCTGGTGAGCACCACCTGCTGGGCCAGACGAGCCGCGATGGCGCCCATGAGCGGACGTTTGCCCGGGTCCCGGTTGCCACCGCAGCCAAACACCACCCGCAACGCGCCCCCACGTGCGGCGGCCAGCGGCTGCAGCGCCAGCAGCGCCTTTTCCAGGGCGTCAGGCGTGTGGGCGTAGTCGACGACCAGTTGGGGAAGTTCGCGGCCATTGCCCACGCGCTGCATGCGGCCAGGCACCGGGGTGACCCGCGCGGCCACACCGGCGATGTCGGCCAAGGAATGACCCAGCGCACGCAAACCCGCGATCACACCGAGCAGGTTGGAGACGTTGTAGTCACCAATCAAACCGGTCTGCACCGTCACGGCGTCCGCGCTCCCCTGTTCGCGAAGCGTGAACGCCAGGCCCTGCGCCTCATGCCGCAGCTCTTCGGCCCACAGGCGTGCGTCGCTGCGGTTCAGGCCGTAGGTCCACAGGTCCAGGCCCGAGGCAGCACCTTCAGTGGCCAGCTCGCCCCCCTTCGCGTCGTCCAGATTCAGCACGGCCGCCTGCAGCCCGGGCCAGCTGAACAGCCGGCGCTTGGCGGCCCAATAGGCCTCCATGCCGCCGTGATAGTCCAGATGGTCCTGGGTGAAGTTGGTGAACAGCGCCACCTTGATGCGGGTCCCGGTGAGGCGGTGTTCTTCGATGCCGATGGACGAGGCTTCGATGGCGCAGGCGCCAAAGCCGTCATCAGCCATCCGGCGGAAGGCTTCCTGCAAACGCACCGGGTCCGGCGTGGTCAGGCCGGTCGCTTCGATGGAGGTCTGTGTGGCCGCACCCGGCACCGGGGGCTGGCCAACACCCAGCGTACCGATGACCCCGCAGCGCGATCCGAGCAGGGTCAGCGCCTGGGCAATCCACCAGGCGCTGGACGTCTTGCCATTGGTGCCGGTCACGGCCAGCACGTCCAGGCGGCTGCTGGGCTCGCCGTAGAAGGCCGACGCGATCTGGCCGCAGCGGGCCTTGAGGTCCGGCAACGAGGCAATGCGGGCATCCACAAAGCCATAGTCCGCCACGCCCTGATCTTCGACCAGGCAGGTGGCCGCGCCGGCCGCCAGAGCACCAGCCACAAACTGGCGGGCGTCCTTGGCATAACCGGGCCAGGCAATGAACGCATCACCGGCGCCAACAAGACGGCTGTCGGTGCGCAGTTGGCCGCTGGGGGTCCATTCCTGCAGCCAGCGGGCGGCTGCTTCGGGAGATTTGAGGTGCATCAACATGGGGCTGCCCGCTTAAAAACTTTCATCCACGGCCTGGAGCTTCTGGGCCGCGACGATCTGTGGCTTGACTTCCAGGTCCGGCGGCTCGCCCAGCAGGCGCAGCGTTTGGGCCACCACCTGGCTGAACACCGGGCCGGCTACGGCACCGCCGAAATACTGGCCGTTTTTCGGCTCGTCCACCATCACCGCCACGATGATGCGCGGCTTGGAAATGGGGGCGATGCCCACGAACCAGGAACGGTATTTGTTGCTCGCATAGCCCTTGCCTTCCTGCTTGTGGGCCGTGCCGGACTTCCCGCCCACGCTGTAGCCGGGCACCATGGCCTGCGGAGCCGTGCCGCCGGGGCCGGCCGCCATCTGCAGCATTTCGCGGATCTGGGCTGCGGTCTTGGGCGAGAACACCTTGATGCCGGTCACCGGCTCGTCCGGTGACCGCTTGGTCATGGTGACGGGAATGATGTCGCCCTCGCGCGCAAAGACGGTGTAGGCGCGGGCCAGTTGCAGCAGCGAGGCGGACAGGCCATAGCCGTAGCTCATGGTGGCCTGCTCGATCGGCCGCCAGCTCTTGTAGGGACGCAACTTGCCGGTCACCGCGCCGGGGAAATTGATCTGCGGGCGCTGGCCCAGGCCGATCGCGGTGAACATGTCGTACATCTCGCGCGGCTGCATCATCAGGGCCATGCGGGCGGCGCCGATGTTGCTGGACTTCTGGATCACCTGCTGAACGGTCAGATCCCCGTGCGGATGTGAATCCGTCGGGGACCAGCCGGCAATCACCACGCTGCGGGGACCGGTGCTCAGCACCGTGTCCGGCCTCACGCGACCGGTTTCCAGCGCCAGGCCGGTGGTGAACGGCTTCATCGTGGAGCCGGGCTCGAAAACGTCGGTCAGCGCGCGGTTGCGCAGTTGCTCGCCGGAGAGATTGGTGCGGCGGCCGGGATCGTAGCTCGGATAGTTGGCCAGGGCCAGGACCTCGCCCGTGTGCACATCCAGCACCACCACCGAACCGGCCCGGGCGTTGTTCTCCGCCACCGCATCGCGCACCCGTTGATAAGCGAAGAACTGGACCTTGGCGTCGATGGAGAGCTCGATGTCCTTGCCGTTCAGCGCCGGCACCTGCTCACCGATGTCTTCCACCACCCGGCCCAGGCGGTCACGCACCACCGAGCGCGAGCCGTCGCGGCCCTGCAGGTCCTTCTGGAAGGCGAGTTCCACGCCCTCCTGGCCCTTCTCCTCGAGATTGGTGAAGCCGACGATGTGTGCAGCGGCTTCGCCTTCGGGATATTGGCGCTTGTATTCGCGGTCCTGGAAGATGCCCTTCAGACCCAGTTCCTTGATCTTGGCGGCGGTCTGGTCATCGGCCTGACGGCGCAGGTAGACAAAGCGGTTGGATGGGTCCAGCCGCTTCTCCAGCTCGGCGTAGGAGATGCCCAGAATCTTGGCCAGTTGGCGGCGCTTGTCCGGGTCGTTGTCCACGTCCTTGGGGAAGGCCCAGATGGACGGCACGGCCACGCTGGCGGCCAGCACCTGGCCGCTGCGGTCGCTGATCTTGCCGCGGCTGGCGGGCACTTCCATCTTGTGGGCGTAGCGTGCTTCACCCTGGCGCTGGAAGAAGTCTTCGCCAATCAGTTGAATGTAGGCGGCACGCCCCAGCAACCCGACGAAACCCAGGCCCACCAGGGCCACCAGGAAACGCGAACGCCACGGCGGCGTCTTGGACGCCAGCAGCGGGCTGCTGGAGTAACTGACACTGCGCGTGGCGGGGTTGGAGCGCTTGCGGCCGATCATGGCGACGCTCCGGCCGTCCGGGGTGCGCTGGCGCCTTGCGCCGGGGCCTCCGGGTTGAAGGTGATGGCCGGCGTGATGGGGCGCATCTTCAGCCGCTCACGCGCCACCTGCTCCACCCGGAGATTGGTGGCCTGGGCCTGACGGTCGGCCAGCAGCTTCTGATAATCCGCATCCAGCCGGCGGGCTTCGGTTTGCGACCGGTCCAGCTCGGTGAACAGACGGCGCGCTTCATAGGCGCTGCGCACCATGTAGATGCCGGACGCCAGCACAGCCGCCATCAGGATCAGGTTCAGACGCGTCATCAGCGCCGCCCTCCCCGCCGCTGCTTGCCGGTGGATTCAGGGGCCGGTGGCGGCAGCGGGGCATCGGTACGTTCCGCCACCCGCAAAATGGCCGAGCGTGAACGCGGATTGGCCCGCACCTCACCCTCCGAGGGCTTGATGCGGGCAATGGCCGTCAGCGCCAGCGGCTTGGGGGCCGCAAACGGCGCACGGCGATCGACTTCATCCTTGCTGTGGGCGGTGATGAAGTTCTTGACGATGCGGTCTTCCAGCGAATGGAAGCTGATGATAGCCAGCCGCCCCCCCGGCACCAGCCGGGCCAGTGCGGCATTCAACCCCTGCTGCAGCTCCTCAAGCTCGGCGTTGACGAATATCCGTAAAGCCTGAAATGTGCGCGTTGCAGGATCCTGGCCCGGTTCGCGGGTTTTGACCGCACCAGCCACGACTTGGGAAAGCTCGGCGGTGCTTCGTACAGCACGCCCGCTTTCCCGGCGAGCAACAAGCGCCTTTGCAATCGGCAGAGCAAACCGTTCTTCCCCATAGTCGCGAATCACCGTGGCGAGTTGAGTGACATCCGCCCGCGCCAGGAACTCGGCGGCACTTTCGCCGCGCGTGGTGTCCATGCGCATGTCCAGCGGGCCATCGAAGCGGAAGCTGAAGCCCCGCTCCGGGTTGTCGATCTGTGGACTGGAAACACCCAGGTCCAGCATGACGCCGTGCACCTGGTTGACGTGAAGAGCATCCAGCTGCGCCGCCATGTCGGCAAACGGGGCGTGGCAGATGGAGAAACGCGGGTCATCGACCCGCGTCTGACCGGACGTGGCGGCCGCGACCGCTTCCGGGTCGCGGTCGATGGCAATCAACCGCCCCGGGTCGGACAACCGTGAAAGCAGCAGACGTGAGTGGCCCCCGCGGCCGAAAGTTCCGTCCACATAGATGCCGGCGGGATCGTTCAGGACGCCATCAACCGTTTCCTGCAGCAGGACGGTGGTGTGGGTGAAAGGGGTGGCGCTCATCAGAAGCTGAAATCCTTGAGCGCATCCGGCAGTTCGGACTGCATGACGGCGGCTTCGTGGGCGGCATAGGCTTGCGCGTCCCACAGTTCAAAGTGGCTGCCCATCCCGAGCAGCATGACGTCTTTCTGGAGGCCTGCGGCCGCGCGGAGCTCGGGGGCGACGAGCACGCGGGCGGCGGAGTCGATCTCGACATCCTGCGCATTGCCCAGAAACACACGCTTCCAGCCGGCGGCGGACATGGGCAGTGCGGCCACACGATCGCGGAATTGCTCCCAGGCTGGACGGGGGAAGACCATGAGGCAGCCTTCCGGGTGCTTGGTGAGCGTGAGCTCACCGTTGCACAGTGCTTGCAGGACTTCGCGGTGCCGTGCAGGGACGGTCAAGCGCCCCTTGGCGTCCAACGCCAAGGCACTCGCCCCTTGAAACACGACATTCGCCACTTTGCCCCACCAAATTGCACTTTCTCCCACTTTAATGGCGGCCAGTGCTCCGGTCAAGAAAATCCGGCGTTTTTCCCAATCAAATCAACTACTTAGCTTCGGTTCTGAAGCGATCCACAAAAACAAAAGTCCTTCAAAATGAAGGACTTAAATAGGGCTGTGCAAGTGATGGATCAACTAAAACTCAGGATGTACCAACAAGAAACAATCGCCGAGTCGGGCAACCGCGACCCAGCGATGGTCAACCTTGCGGATCACTGCCCCTACTTCACACCGTCTCATGACAAGTTCGGGCAATTGACGGCAAAAGGGGGACAAACTGACATTTTTGTCAACTCGGTGTCGCCCCTGAGGTCCGACAGAGGGCCGCTCAGACGGGCGCCTGCCACCATGCGTCCGTGGCGGCCGGCTGATGGATGTCCACAGGGGCGCCCATGATGGGCGTCACCAGTTCCACCGACCGCAGCCGCGCCAGCGCCTGGATACGCTCGAACGGGTCCTGCCAGCGGTGCATGGCCAGGTCGAAGGTGCCGTTGTGGATGGGCATCAGGCGGCGGCCACGCAGATCCAGGTGGGCTTGCAGCGTCTGCTCCGGCTGCATGTGGACATAGGGCCAGCGGGCGTCGTAGGCGCCGGTTTCCATCAACGTCAGGTCGAAACCGCCGAAGCGCTCGCCGATGGCCTTGAAGCCGTCGAAATAGCCGGTGTCCCCGCTGAAGAAAATACGCAGGCCGGCGTCTTCAATGACCCACGAGGCCCACAACGTGCTGTTGCGGTCCCACAGGCTGCGGCCGGAGAAATGCTGAGCCGGGGTGGCGGTCAGGGTCACACCGGAGACGGTCGTGGCCTGCCACCAGTCCAGTTGCTGCACCTTCTCGGCCGGCACACCCCAGTCGATCAAGCGCTGGCCCACCCCCAACGGCGTCAGGAAATGCCGCACCTTGGGCGCCAGCGCCTTGACGGTGGCTTCGTCCAGATGGTCGTAGTGGTCATGGGACAGGATCACCGCCTCCAGTTCCGGCAGGTCCGACAGCGCCATCGGTGGTGCATGGAAGCGCTTGGGGCCAGCGAAGGAGAACGGCGAAGCCCGCTCGGAGAACACCGGATCCGTCAGCCAGAAGCGGCCTTGCAGCTTCAGCAGCACGGTGGAATGACCCAGGCGAAACAGCGTGCGGTCCGGCGCGGCCAGCAACTGGGCCTGGGTGATGGGCTGGACCGGGACCGCCTGCCCGGTGGTGGGCATGGTGCCAGCGGGCTTGCGGAACATCACATCCCAGAACAGCCCCAGGGTCTTCCAGAAGCCCTGCTTGGGCTCGACGGCAGCGTTGTGGAACTTGCCATCGGCGTCGCGGCGGTAACCGGCTGACGAAGCGCTGGCCGACGCTCCAACGACCACTGATGCGCCCATCGACGCGCCCGGCCGTGCAGCCGATGACAAGTCGCCACTGGACCCAGGGGCCGCGTCCACAGGGGCGACGCTGGGGTGCCGGGGGGCAGAGAGAGAAACAGTCACAGCAACAACTCCCACAAAACAGATCAGGGCCGCCGACGCACGGCGGATGGCAGAACGGGACATCGGCACTCCGGACGACTGGCCTTGACACTTGCCCAAACAAGTGCACTACACAGTGTAGTTTCGGATGCAGTGTAGGCAGGGCCACCCAAAAAGTAAACTCCCGCGTGTAACATAGGCCCATGTGCCCCGACCTGCCCCTGTCCGCTTCCAACACCGCCCCCGCCCCCGCCTCCGCCTCCGGCTCTGCGGCCGGGGACGCGAGCCCGCTTCGCCTGACCGACCGCAAGCGGCAAGCCATCGTGGACGCGGCCATTGCCGAGTTCCGGGAATACGGCTTTGAGGTGGCCAACATGGACCGGATCGCGGCCCGGGCGCAGGTCTCCAAGCGCACCGTCTACAACCACTTCTCCGGCAAGGACGCTCTGTTCGAAGCCATCGTGGAGCGGCTCTGGTCTTCCACCAAGGACGATGTGGAAGTGCCCTATCAACCCACGCAGCCGCTCCGGCCGCAGTTGATGGCGCTGATCCAGAAAAAGCTGGGGATGATGAATGACGAGCAGTTCATCAACCTCGCGCGGGTGCTGATTGCGGAGGCCATCCACACCCCGGAGCGGGCGCGCGAGATGCTGGCCCGGCTGGGCAGCCGGGAAGAAGGGGTCACCGTCTGGGTGCGGGCTGCCGTCGAGGATGGGCGCTTGAATGCGCCCGATCCGGTCTTTGCGTCCGCCCAACTTCAGGCGCTGGTAAAGGGCTTTGCCTTCTGGCCGCAGATCACCATGGGGCAGCCGCATCTGACTGAAGCGGAGCAGCAACGGGTGGCGGCCTCCACCGCCGACCTGTTCCTGCGCAGCTACGCGGCGGCGCGCGAGACCAGCCCGTGAGGCGCGCAGGCGCCCCGGCGCGGTCCGCTCTCGAAGCAAACACACGGCATCACCCTGAGCCCAACGGATCCGTGCCGGACGGGCAACACGCCGCTGCTTGCCGCACGTGCGCCTGATTCACGGCCAGGGCCGCCGAAGGGCGCCGAGGGCCGCCGAGGGCCGCCGAGGGCCGCGAGCTTCAGTTGGACTCTTTGATCAACCGGCCGGACCCCGCCTGCAACGGGCGGGCATTCATCGGATAGAGCCGCGAGAAGATGGAAATCTGTTGGGTGGAGAGTTGCACCGGTTGGCGAAGCACCATCCACAACACGCCTTCGCTGCAGGGCGGCACGGTCAATGAGCCCATGTAGGTGAAGTAGGCCTTGTCCTTGGGCAGCAGTTGGCCCAGGTCGATGGTGACGGGTGCGTCGTAGCTCTCGCCGCGCTCCAGCGGCAGATAGTTCCAGATGGTCTGGATCAGCGGCTGGTCCTGCCCCCGCTCCAGCAGCACGGCGATCACGGCCAGCCGGCCGTCGGCGTCCTTGTGCACCAGGTGGGCCACCATGTCGTATTGACGGCCGTTGATGCGTTCTTCGCTGGGGCGGTGGAAGTGGAACTGCTGCAGTTCAAAGCGACGCCCCATGATCTCGATGAAGTTGCCGGACGACACGTTGACTTGGATGGTGTGCCCGTTGTCCACCACGGAGAACCGGCTGGCGTGATAGTCGAACCGGATGGCTTCCTGGTCCACCCGGATGGTGTCGCGGATGTCGATCGGGCTTTGCCGGGTCCCAATGGCGCATTGACGCCATTCAGGCAACAGCTGGCCCCAGCGGTCCGGGCCATTCTCACCGGTGTAGGACCAATGCGGCTCCGGCCGAGCGGCCGAGGCGGCCACGGCGACGGACGGCAGCGTGGTGGACTTGCCAGCGCCGCGACGCGGGCGGTCGTCCTTGTCCTTGGTCTCCTTGCCGTCCTTGGCACCCTTGGCGCCTGCACCCTGCTTGGTGCTGCTGCTGATGTCCTCTTTCAGACGCTCGGCGAGCCGTTGGCGGAGTTGCTCCGGCGATTCTTCCGCCTGGGCATGCGCACGGGGCAGCGCGCCCATCGCCAGGGGTAGCGCTGTGCAGACAGCAATCAGGGCAGACAGCCAGCGACGGCCACCAGCAATGGACAACATGGCAAGACTCCGGACGGCGAGCGGCTCCTGTTGGGGAACAGGGCCCAAAGGGCGACAAGTTGACGCCGCATTCCTTATTGTCGGCAACGCGGCTGGCGACTTGAGTGGGTTGAGTTCGCAGAACGGCACAACCAGTGCACGGCGCGGCTCCAAGTGGGCATCACCACGGACTTCCTGAACCCGCAGCGAGTCCAATGATCGGGATGATCGGGATGACCCGGATTGGCCAGATGACCTGGATCCCCCGAAGCGCTCGGAGCGCTCGAAGCGCCTGAAGCGTAGGAAGCCTCCGAAGCGTGCGACGCCATCAACGCGCCTGCTCAGAGCATCTCGCGCCGGATCCAGACCCAGGCGCCCAGCCCGATGCACAACAAGCCGGTGGAGGCCAGCGCCAGCACCAGCGTGGAATGCATCACCAACGGCACCAGCACACCGGCCACCAGCCCGTTCGCCGCGCTGCCCACACACGCCTGCAGCGACGACGCCATGCCGCGCCGTTCCGGCGCCTGGTCCAGCACCATCAAGGTCACCACCGGCACCATCAGCGCCCAGCCGAAGGCGAAGCCGCCGATCAGCGGAAAACTCCACCAGGCACTCAGCGGCAACAGCAGGTTGCCCGCAATGTTGAGCAGCGAGGTGGACACCATCACCAGAAAGCCATGGCGGATCTGACGGCTGGGGGGAATGCGTCCCGCCAGCCGTCCGCTGAGCCAGGCCCCACCCATGATGCCGCCGATGGTGAAGAGGAAGAAGATGAAGAACTGCGTCGGCGCCAGGCCCAGATGCTCACCGAGGAACACCGGTGCCGCCAGCACATAGAGGAACATGCCATTAAACGGAATGCCGCTGGCCAGCGTGAGAAGCAGGAAGCGCCGGCTGCTGAACAAGCTGGCATAACCCCGCATCAGCGCCCGCACGTTGAACGGCTGCTTGTGATCCTTGTGCAGGGTTTCCGGCAGCAGCCGCCAGTTGGAGACGAACAGCAGCGCACCCACCAGGCTGAGGAACCAGAAGATGGCGTGCCAGTCGGCATGTGCAAACAAGAAACCACCGATCATCGGTGCGATGGCGGGCGCGAGGCCGAAGAAGATCGTCACCTGGGACATGACACGCTGCGCCTCGGAAGGCGGGAACATGTCACGGATGATGGCGCGAGACACCACCACCCCTGCGCCGGCCGACAGGCCCTGCACCACCCGCCAGAACACCAACTGGCCGATGCTGCCCGCCAGCGCGCAACCCACCGATGCAAGCGTGAACACCGCCATGCCGGCCAGCACCACCGGGCGGCGCCCGAAGCTGTCGGACAGCGCGCCGTGGAACAGGTTCATCACCGCAAAGCCAAGCAGATAACCGGACAGCGTCTGCTGCATTTCCACCGGTGTTGCATCCAGGGCATGCGCAATGCCGGAGAAGGCAGGCAGGAAGGTATCGATGGAAAACGGCCCCACGGTGGCCAATGCCGCCAGAAGGATGGAAAGCGCCCAGCGGGGGGCGCGCCAAAGTTGGCTGGCTTGTGGATTCATGCGGGGATGACCTGCAACATGGGGGTCATAGGCCGACAGCCGCACAAGAAGTGCGCATGTCGCCCATGCAATCAAATGGGGAGTCAGATGGCGGATAAGCGGCGCACGGCAGTGTAGCGGCCGCCCCTACACTGCGACGGTTTTGGGGGCGAGGAGCAACAGGCGTGCCGGGCGTTTTGAGCATTGGGGTGATTGGACTTGGCGTGATGGGTCAGCGGATGCTGGCGCGTCTGGCCGGTCACGGCCGTCTGCGGGTGACCCGTGTCTGGGACGAGAACCCGGAGGTGATGGCACAGGCCCTGGGGCATTACCCGCTGTTGCGGGCCGCGAGCAGTGCGCAGGCGCTGATGCAGGAGCCGGGGCTGCATGGGGTGTACATCGCCACGCCGCCCGACTCCCACATGCCGCTGACGGCGCAGGCATTTGATGCTGGGCTGGCGGTGCTGTGCGAGAAGCCGTTGACCACGGATTTCGAGGCGGCCAAAGCCGCGATTTCGCGCATCCAGCGCGAGCAGCAGCGGGCTGCGGTGAACTATTCATTGGCGTCCTCCACTGGGCTGGCGGCATTGCAGCTGGCGTTTGGTGTGGGGGCTCGCCGCACGCTGGGCACGCTGCAGGAAGTGCGGATCGAAGCCCGGTTTTCCACCTGGCCGCGCCCCTGGCAGAGTGGCGCAGGCCGTTGGCTGGCGCAGCGAGGGGAAGGCGGGTTCACACGTGAGGTGTTGTCTCACTTCGTGTTTGTGCTGCAGCGGGTGCTGGGCCCGGCGGAGGTGATCGCCAGCCGGGTGACCTGGCCGGACGATGGCGTGAGCGCCGAGACAGGCCTGGAAGCCGAATTGGTGGCCGCCGGAGTGCCGGTGACCATCCGCGCCGGCATCGGCGGCGAGAAGGTCGACGACAACCGCATGTGGTGGCGCGCCACCGAAGGCGAAGTGGAACTGAAGGACTGGTTCGGCGTGACGCAGCAGCGGCAGGGCGAACGTGTGCAAAGCCTGGGCGATGCGGACATGCTGCGCATGACCGGCATGAATGATCAGCTCAACCATTGGTCGGCGATGCTGGAAGGCCGCTCACACAGCCTGCCAGGGTTTGCGGAAGCGCTGGCCGTGCAGCGGACGATCGAGCGCTTGTTGCTGGGCGTGGGCTGAAGGCTGCACCGATTTCGCATCCCCTCAGGGGGCAAACAGTGAGGCCCGTGTTCCTGGCAAAGCGGCAAGAAGGCGCTTCAACATCTCTGGATCATCGGCGAACACGGTCATCCAGACACTCCAGAAACCTTTGGCTTCTGCGGAATCGACGATTTGCTCCCGCATTTCATCGCAAGGACATCGGGCCAAGCGCTCCTTCGCGCGTTTGGCTCGGTCCCAGGCTTCCATTCGATTCAACCATCGACGGTCGGAGGCTTCAGCCGTATCAGCTTGCCGGCTCCTCCTTGGGCTGGCGCGATGACCCCAGACCGGCTGCCAGGCGCTCCATTTCCAGAAAGGCGTGATAGGCGATATGCGTCCAACTGAGACGTTGGGCGATCACTCTCCACATTGTCGTGGAGCGTCCAAAGTCGCCCCGCGCCGTAATACAGCAACAGCGGCAGATCGGGACTTTCTCCGGACTTCAATCGAGTTCGATCATTGACACCCAACTGAACGAATTTCTTGGCTTTTCCGCCGCGGTCGCCCATCTCTCGGCGCCATGTCAATGCAGTCGAACCAATATCGACCGTGGCTTCCAGCGCCACGTCGTCCATCTGCTCCCTGAATACCTGACCCTGCTTCTGGGTAAACACCGCTCGCGCATCCGCTGCCTTGATGGTTCCCCCACCCGTCGGCAGCCTGGCCCCTTGAAATAGGTATTCAGCAGCATGGCGGCAGCATCGAGCACTGTGGTCTTGCCCTTGCCGTTATTGCCAATCAAGACGGTGAATTGAGGATGGAACTAAAACCTTGCCTGCTCGTAGCGGCGAAAGTTGGTCAGCGCAATCTGTTGAATCTTCATGGGTGGAACGCGACGTGAGATCGGGCCGTTGTGCTGGGCTCAGGACCCGGACAAGGGAGAAGAGCGTCGAAGACCTCGAAGCGCCGTCCGATGATCTCTTCAGTGGCCCACGCCCACTGTGGCCGCTCGCCCGCGACCGGCCTCACGCTCCTCACGAGTGCGGCGCGATCGGCCCATCAGCCACATGAACACAAGCGCCGTGAGCAGCATGCCGCTTGCGCCAGCCTGCCAGAAGATCACGCTCCACACCACGTCCGGCTGATTCAACAGTCGCCAGGTGGTCTGCACGATCACCACGCCGTCCGCACCGAACACCCAGTGCAGCACCCCGGCCCAGAGGCTCAGGCCCAGCAGCAGGCTCAGCGCAAAGAACAGGACCAGACGGCCGAGGAACAGGCGGGCGCAATAGGCCCAGGGATCGTCGTAAGGGCGGAGACTCATGGGGGGCTTCACGAGGGCGGTCTTGGGACATTCTGGCGACGGTCTGGCAGCGAGCGGTCGCGCACCACACCGTCGGCAGCAGAGGCTCGAGTCAGTTCGAGCGCCTGCTCAGTGGTTCCAGTGGCACAAAGGTGCGGTCCGGCCCATACGACAGCCCCCTCCCCCGCTCACGTCGGCAGGAAGCCTTCCACCGACAGGTAGCGCTCACCCGTGTCGTAATTGAAGCCCAGCACCCGGGGCTTGTCGCCCAGCTCCGGCAGCTTCTTGGCGATCGCCGCCAAGGTGGCACCACTGGAGATGCCCACCAGCACCCCTTCTTCACGTGCGCTGCGGCGAGCGAATTCCCGGGCCTCTTCGGCTTCCACCTGGATCACTCCGTCCAGCAGTTCGGTGTCCAGGTTCTTCGGGATGAAGCCGGCGCCAATGCCCTGGATCGGATGCGGGCTCGGTGCGCCACCACTGATGACGGGAGACGCCGCTGGTTCAACGGCAAACACCTTGAGCTGGGGCCAGGCCTTTTTCAGCACCCGCGCACACCCGGTGATGTGGCCGCCCGTCCCCACGCCGGTGATCAGCACGTCCAGGCCCTCGGGGAAATCTTCCAGAATCTCCTGGGCCGTGGTGCGCACATGCACATCGACATTGGCACCGTTTTCGAATTGCTGCGGGATCCAGGCGCCAGGCGTCTGGGCGGCCAGCTCTTCTGCCCGCGCAATCGCGCCCTTCATGCCCTTCTCACGCGGGGTCAGGTCAAAACTGGCGCCATAGGCCAGCATCAGCCGGCGGCGTTCGACGGACATGCTGTCCGGCATCACCAGCACCAACTGGTAGCCCTTCACCGCCGCCACCATGGCCAGACCCACGCCGGTATTGCCAGAGGTCGGCTCGATGATGGTGCCGCCAGCCTTGAGCAGGCCGCGTGCTTCCGCGTCTTCCACCATCGCCAGTGCGATGCGGTCCTTGATGGAACCGCCGGGGTTGCTGCGCTCGGATTTGATCCAGACCTCCGCAGAACGATCAGCAAAAAGGCGCTGGAGGCGGATGTGGGGCGTGCGGCCGATGGTGGCCAGGACGTTGTCTGCTTTCATGGGAGCTTCCTGCAATGAGGCCCCCATGCTAGGGCCTATTGGCACGACGACAAGGGGTCGCGTCAGCTGGTCAACCGCTTTTCCATGAAGACCACCCCCGGATCGGTGGCATGTGGCCCGAACGGCTCGCGCCGGTCATAGCCCATGCGTTCATACAGCGCCAGCGCTTCGGCCTGGTGCGCGCCGGCCTCCAGCCGCACCAGCGGGATGCCTTTGGCACGCAAATGCGCTTCGAGCTGTTCCATCAGCGCCTTGGACAAACCCCGCCCCCGGAACTGCGGATGGACAAACATCCGCTTGATCTCCCCATAGGGTTCGGACGGGTCGTCCTTCACCACCTGCACAGCGCCACAACCGGCCAGCCATTCCGCCAGCCAGACACCCAGGAAAAGCTCCTGGGCAGGCGCTGATGCAGGCGAAGGGGATGGAGGCGCCTGAGACCCCGGCAATGAGCCCAAACGCTCACCTTCCCGCTGGGAAGACGACACCATCGAGGCATCGAACTGCGCCAGCAGGGATTGGGCCGCCTGGCTGCGGGGGTCAAGGGCTACGATCTGCATGGCCTTCATTGGCAATTTCCGTTCCCACCGCATACGCGGGCTCAGGCCCGGATCTGCCAGCCAACTCATGCCCGGCCAGGCAGACACCTGGCGTCCCCTACAATCCCCCCTGTGAAGCAAGCCAGACCGCCGCTGGTGAAATCGTGGAAACACGGCACTGGAGGAAGGTCCGGACTGCATAGAGCGGCGTAGCAGCTAACGGCTGCCCGGCGTAAGCCGAGGATCAGAGCAACAGAGACGAGTCGGACGGGGCCTGCCCCGTCCGGGTGAAACGGGCAATCTCTACGCGCAGCAACACCAAGTAGGCCAGCGTTGATGCGGCTCGCAGAGCTGGCGGGTAGGTGGCACCGAGCCGTGGCAGTGATGCCCGGCCCAGAGGAATGGCGGTCACACAGGCAGGCCCGCAAAGGCCCGCCTGTGCACAGAATCCGGCCTATCGGCTTGCTTCACACTTTATTCATCATCGCCGGACAGCTGTTCCTGGTCATTGCGCTTGCGAGCCTGCTGCTGCAGCGGGGCTTCCAACCGCTCCAGCGATTCGACGAAGCTGTCCACCGGCTTGGGCGACACCATCCGCACGGCCGGCGGCGGCAAGGCGCTCAGGTAGCTGGGGCCGAGCCAATACTGCTGCTCGGTCCGCCGCCCGACGGTCAACGCCAGGCCCACCACCGCGAGCGCCCCGATGGCCACGGCCAGCCGACGACGGGGCCGGGGCCACACCACCGAGGCATGCCACCACAGCAGCACCGCGCCACCGATGGACAGGGTCAAGGGCTCCAGCGCCATCAAGCGCGACCAGGAGAAGGCATAGGCCAGCAGTGGCAAGGCCACATCCACCACCTGCAGCACCAGACTCACCACCAGCGCCCGCCAGAGGTGGGCACCGAAGGCAAACCAGTGCCGGAAGACTTGCGTCACCAAGGCCCAGGCAGCCGCCCACGCCAGAGCCAGGCCCAGGGGCACCAGCACGCCACTGACCGTGTCCACCCAGCTGGGGGTGCCGTCCGTGAGCGACCAGTTGGTCAGCCACAGCAGCAACAGCCAGACCGCCAGCATCACCGGCAGCGCCCACGCCGGACGCGCATCCCGACGCTGCGGCTCCTCCGAGCGGGTCAGCGGACGTTCTTCGGGCAGCGGGTCCAGCGCGGTCCGCAGCCGCAGGCGGGTGCTGCCCAGCTGCACGGTGGATGCCGACGTCCAGTTCGCCGTGGCCCCTGGGGCCAGACGTTGGCCATCCACCCAGCCGCCGTTGCGGCTGTCCAGCAGTTCAAGACGGGCGCCCTCGTCCGCCCAGTGCAGGCGCGCATGGGCGCCGGCCAGATGCGGGTCCGACAACACCAGGTCGGCGGACGGCGCCCGGCCAATGGTCAGCGGCCACTGGCGAACCTTGTGAATCTCCCGGCAGTGACCCTCGCGGTCCAGGATCTCGATTACCGCGGCGTGGTCCATGCGAATCCTTGCAGATAGTGGCGCGTCAGCCGGGTGGCATTGGCAAAGCTGACGCCGCGGGCGTCAAAGCGGCCCAGGGCGCCTTCGGTGGCGGCATCCACGTTGGTCACCAGCACCGACACGTCATACAGCCCTTCCAGCTTGCGGTAAGCCCGCATGCAGGCCACGGCCCGCAGCGGCGGCCCCTCCTTCTGCTGAACAAAGTCTTCGGTGCAGTAGGGGGCGGTGCGGTCGCGGTCGGCGCCGCCGAGGCGTTCGTTCTGGAAGCTGGCTGAGAACTGGCGGGAGAAACGCAAGGCGCCGAGCGTGCTGCCGTCATAGGCTTCTTCGGTGACGCTCAGATAGCCGGTCTGCAGCGCTTCACTGATGAACAGCGCCTGCTCCATCCGGCATTGGGTGCGCTGCATCTGCAGGCCTTGTGCATCGGCCGGCGATGCACTGCCCCAGCAGCGCATGTACTGCTCTTGCGGAATCGGCAGGCGGTAGCGCGGGTGGTCCATGCTGCGCCAGGGCTGAGCCAGGAAGTTGCGCACCAGTTCGTCCTGGTAGGCCATCACCTGCTCCCGCAGCCGCGGCCAGGCCGGGCCCTTGAGCGGCGCCGACGTGCGGCTGCGTGCCAGCAGTGCCGCCGCGTGGCCGCCCGGCACCAGGAAGCTCATCTGCTGGGAGAAGAACATGGTGGAGACATTCACCCCCACCACTTCGCCCTCTTCATCCAGCACTGGGCCGCCGCTCATGCCGGGATTGATGGAGCCGGAGTAGTAGATGAGCGGGTCGAAGCTGCGCTCCACCAGCCCGTTGTAGGTGCCCTCCACCACCGCAAAGGCCACATCATGCGGATTGCCCATCGAATAGATGCGCTCTCCCTTGTCCAACGGCCGGTCTGCCGGCCGGAAGGGCAAGGCGGCAGCGGTCATGCGACGGATCAGCTCCGGCTGGCCGACCAGCCGCAGCAGCGCCAGGTCGCGGCGCACATCCACATCCAGCAGTTCCAGGTCTCCGCTTTCTCCATCCGGCGTGGAGAACTGCAGGTGATAGCGCTCCGGCTCCAGCGCATGCTGGCTCACGACGTGATAGTTGGTGATGACCAGGCCGTCGGCGGTCACCACAAAACCGGACCCGACCGAGGCCTGGCTGCCGTTGAGCAGCGTGCGGACCTGCAGCAACTGGGCGCGGGCCCGGTCGTACAGCCGGCGGGCGCTGGCGGAGAACTGGGCGGGGTGCTTGTCCGGCGAGAGCGCCTTGGCGCCCGATGCAGGACCGCCTGATGCAGGCGCACCAGACGCAGGAGCACCCGACGCGGGAATGCCCGAAGCAGGTATGCCGGCGGGAAGTTTGGCACCAGCAGCGGCACCAGCAGCGGCACCAGCAGTGACACCAGCGGCCCCACCACGGCCATCACTGGCCGAAGGTGCCACGGGCGACGCCGCCTGCAGGCTGCCACTCAGGCACAGGCCGATCAGCAGCCATCGCACTGATCGCTCCAGACGGGCGTGGCCTGCCATCCGGGCATTCCCGGCCATCCGGGTCATCCGGGTCATCCGGGTCATCCGGGTCATCCGGGTCATCAAGGCAGTGAACATGGGAGACCCCCTTCAGTCCATCCGCCAGTGCATCACTTCACCGCCACGCAGCGGTTTGAGCTGGGCGGCTTCACCAAACGGGACGGCCTCGGGCAGCGTCCAGTCGGTCTTGCGCAGGGTCACCCGGGTGGTGTTGCGGGGCAGGTGGTAGAAGTCGGGGCCGTGGAAGCTGGCAAAGGCTTCCAGCTTGTCCAGCGCGCCTGCGGCTTCAAAGGCTTCGGCATACAACTCCAGCGCCGACAGCGCGGTGAAGCAGCCTGCGCCGCAGACCGAGTTTTCTTTCATCACCGAGGCATGCGGCGCACTGTCGGTGCCGAGGAAGAACTTCGGGCTGCCGGAGGTGGCCGCCTGGACCAGGGCCAGGCGGTGCTCTTCCCGCTTCAGTACCGGCAGGCAATAGTAGTGAGGACGCAAGCCGCCCATGAAGATGGCGTTGCGGTTGTAGAGCAGATGCTGCGGCGTGATGGTGGCACCGGTGAAACGGTCCGCCTCCGTCACATAATGAGCGGCTTCCTTGGTGGTGATGTGTTCAAACACCACCTTCAGCTCCGGGAAGTCCTTGCGCAGCGGGCGCATGATGCGGTCCACGAAGACGGCTTCGCGGTCGAACACATCGACCTCGGGGTCGGTCACCTCTCCATGCACCAGCAGCAGCAGGCCGGCCTTCTGCATGGCTTCCAAGGTGGCGTAGGTCTTGCGGATGTCTGTGACGCCGTGGTCGCTGTTGGTGGTGGCACCCGCCGGATACAGCTTGAGCGCCACCACACCGGCGGCCTGAGCCGCAGCGATGTCGTCGGGTGTGGTGCGGTCGGTGAGATACAGCGTCATGAGCGGCGTGAAGTCCACGCCGGCCGGCACGGCCGCCAGGATGCGCTCCCGGTACGCCTGGGCCTGAGCCGCCGTGGTGATGGGCGGCTTCAGGTTGGGCATCGCAATCGCACGGGCGAATTGGCGGGCGGTGTAGGGGACCACACTCTGCAGGGCCGCGCCATCGCGCAGGTGCACGTGCCAGTCGTCCGGACGGATCAGGGAAAGGGTGTCGCTCATGGCGGAAGATTGTCGCACTGCCCACTGGAGCGCGTGGCTGCAAGCAACAAAGTGCCGGCACCTTCCGGTACGGGCACTTTGAAACGCCCTGCCACGCTGGGGTGGTGGGCGCTGCACGATTCAGTGCTTCAACCCTCAGTGCTGCAGGATCTTGTTCAGGAAGTCCTTGGCGCGCGGCGAGCGTGCGTCCGGATTGCCAAAGAACTCTTCCTTGGTGCAGTCCTCGATGATCTTGCCGGCGTCCATGAAGATGACGCGGTTGCTCACCTTGCGGGCAAAGCCCATTTCGTGCGTCACGCACATCATGGTCATGCCTTCATTGGCCAGTTGCACCATCACGTCCAGCACTTCGCCGACCATTTCCGGGTCCAGCGCCGAGGTCGGTTCGTCAAACAGCATGACGATCGGGTCCATCGACAGCGCACGGGCAATGGCCACGCGCTGCTGCTGGCCACCGGACAACTGACCGGGGAACTTGTCCTTGTGGGCCATCAGGCCCACGCGGTCCAGCATCTTCAGGCCACGCACCTTGGCGTCGTCCTTGCTGCGGCCCAGCACCTTGATCTGCGCCAGCGTCAGGTTGTCGGTCACCGACAGATGGGGAAACAGCTCGAAGTGCTGGAACACCATGCCCACGCGCGAGCGCAGTTTGGGCAGGTTGGTCTTGGGGTGGGTCAGGCTGGTGCCGTCCACCACGATGTCGCCGGCCTGGATCGGTTCCAGCGCATTCACCGTCTTGATCAGCGTGGACTTGCCCGAACCGGACGGTCCACACACCACCACAACCTCGCCCTTCTGGATCTTGGTCGTGCAATCGGTCAGCACCTGGAAGGGGCCGTACCACTTGGAGACATTCTTGATTTCAATCATGGCGCAAGGACCTCAGCGAATGATGGCGATCTTCTTCTGCAGCCGGCGGACCAGCATGGACAGGCTGAAGCAGATGACGAAATAAACGGCGGCAACGGCCAGATAGGTTTCGACCGGACGGTTGAAGTTCTTGCCAGCCACCTCAAAGCCCTTGAGCAGGTCGTAGGCGCCAATGGCATACACCAGCGACGTGTCCTGGAACAGCACAATGGTCTGGGTGAGCAGCACCGGCAGCATGTTGCGGAAGGCTTGCGGCAGCACCACCAGGCTCATCGTCTGGCGGTAGTTCATGCCCATGGCATAACCGGCAAACACCTGGCCCTTGGGCACCGACTGGATGCCGGCCCGCATGATCTCGGAGTAGTAGGTCGCCTCGAACAGCGTGAAGGTGATCAGCGCGGTGGTTTCCGGCGCGAAGTTGCTCCAGCCCAGCGCCGCCGTGGCGAAGGGAAGCAGCAAATACACCCACAGGATCACCATCACCAGCGGAATCGAGCGCAGGGTGTCGACATAGATGGCGGCAGGCGCCTCCAGCCACTTGCGGCCGGACAGGCGCATCATCGCCAGCAGCGTCCCGAGCAGGATGCCGCCGATCATGGCCATCAGCGTCAGCTGGAAGGAGAAGATGAGGCCCTTGGAGACAAAGGCCCTCAGCACATCCCAGGTGAGGAAGGAAAAATCCAGTTGGGTCATGTCACTTGGCCCCCAGGATGCCAGGCACCCGCACATAGGCCTCGATCAGCTTGGCCACCCGGTTGATCACATAGGCCGACACGAAATAGAGCAAGGTCACCGGCAGGAAGATCTGCACAAAGCTTGACTGCTCCGACGACTGCAGCGCGAACTGCGTCAGGTCCGGGATGCTCACCGCAAACGCCACGGCCGAGTTCTTGACGATGTTCATGCTTTCGCTGGTGACCGGCGGGATCACGATGCGGAAGGCCATCGGCAGCAGCACATATCGGTAGGTCTGCGGCAGTGTCAGGCCGAGGGCCTGGCCCGCGTAGCGTTGGCCCTTGGGCAGGGTCAGAATGCCGGCCTTGACCTGCTCCGCAATCCGGGAGGAGGTGAACAGGCCGATGGCGCAGACCATCAGCACCGACGGCGGCACGGCCTGCAGCGGCGAAAAGATCTGCGGCAGCACGTGATACCAGATGAACAGCTGGACGATCAGCGGGATGTTGCGGAAGAGCTCCGTCCAGGCCTCCCCGAACAGCGCAAGTTTTCGGTTCGGCACCGTGCGCAAAATGCCAATCAGTGCACCGGCCACCAAGGCCACCAGCAGACCCAGGACCGAGATGGTCATGGTCCACCCCCAGGCGTGCACCATGGCATCCAGGTAGGTTTCGTAACCCTTCGCGCCGAAACACTTCGGCGCGAGCTCTTCGGTCACCATGTCTGTGCAGTACAGCTGCCAATCCCAACTCGGCATGGCTTGCTCCCATCCATCCATACAAAAAGGGCCACCCTTCAACGCGGCCCCATCAACGGCCCCCTCGACGCTTGCGACAAGGCGCCCCGCAGGGCGCCTTGAGGTTCAGCCGAAGGGGCTTACTTCTTCGCGATTACTTCCTGGCGCTCACTTCCTGGCGCTCACTTCTTGGCATATTCCTCGACCGGCTTGTCATTCGGGTTCGTCCAGGCCGCCTTCGTGGCTTCGGAAGCCGGCATGTTCAGCTTGGCATTGGCCGGGGGGATCGGCTGCACGAACCACTTGTCGTACAGCTTGGCGATGTCGCCGGACTTCATCAGGCCCTTGATGCTGTCGTCCACCGCCTTCTTGAAGGCAGGGTCGTCCTTGCGGATCATGATGGCGATCGGCTCGACCGACAGGGTTTCACCCACGATCTTGTAGTCCGCCGGAGCCTTGGACTTGGCGATGTTGCCGGCCAGGATCTGGCCGTCCATCACAAAGGCGTCCGCCCGGCCGGATTCCAGCAGCAGGAAGCTGTCGGCGTGATCCTTGCCCAGCACTTCCTTGAAGTCCACCCCCGTGGCGCGCTCATGCTTGCGCAGCAGCTGCACCGAGGTGGTACCGGTGGTGGTGGCCACGGTCTTGCCGTTGAGTTGAGCGATGGAGGTGATGCCGGAATTGGCCTTCACCGCGATGCGCACTTCCTCGACGTAGGTGGTGACCGCAAAGGCCACGTCCTTGGCGCGGGTGGCGTTGTTGGTGGTGGAGCCGCATTCGATGTCCACAGTCCCGTTTTGCACCAGGGGCACGCGGTTCTGCGAGGTCACCGGCAGGTACTTGATGTCCAGCTTGGCCAGGCCCAGCTGCTTTTGTACATCAGCCAGCACGCGCTGGCAGATTTCAACGTGGTAGCCCACGTACTTGCCATCGCCCAGGGTGTAGGACAGTGCGCCGGAGGACTCGCGCACACCCATCGTGACGCTGCCCGAGTCCTTGATCTTCTTCAGCGTATCGGCCTGGGCCACACCGGCCAGTGCGGCGCCAAGGGCCAGGACAAGCATTGCCTTTTTCATAAGTGCTCCTGCAAATTCGGAATCGAATTGTGTCTGTGAACGGGCGAAGCAGACCACGCGGGCGCCGTCTGCTGGATAGGGAGTATTACGCATCTGCAACCCCTGCGGCGAGAGACATGCAGGATTCATGCCGCAGAGTCTCTTGCCTGGGTGAGGAACGACCACAGGGCCTGAGCCACGGGCTTGACACGACGCGTGGTGGCCTGACGTTCGCGGTACATGCGCAGTTCCATATTCAATTCATAGTGGCCGGGCTCCGCCGCCCGGACCAGCCGGCGCGCCTTGACTTCCTTCTTCACCGAGCTGGCCGGAAGGAAGGCCAGCCCGTGGCCTTCCAGCGCCATCGCCTTGAGGCTTTCGGCCATGTCCGTCTCAAAGACGGATTCCAGGTTCAGCGGCAGCGCGGCGTCCTTGACGATCAACTCCACCAGGCGCCCGAGGTAGGCACCGGAGGCGTAGCTCAAAAATGGGATTTTCTGCCCGGGATGGCCGGTGATGCGGAACATCGGCGCCCCCGCCGCGTCCGCCTTCGCATAGGCGGACAGGGTTTCGTGTCCGAGGGAGACGGACTCGTAACGCTCCGGATCCAGTTGCAGCGGCTGGCTGGGGTGGTGATAGACCACCAGCAGGTCGCAATTGCCTTCGCTAAGTTGCAAGGTAGCGTCGTGCACATTCAAAGCGTTGAGCCGGCACTTGACCTCGCCAAACCGCTGGCGCAGCTCCATCAACCAGTGAGGGAAGAAGCTGAAGGACAAGGAGTGGGGAACGGCAAACTCGATCATGTCCTGACCGGCCGACTGGTGGCTGCGCAGCATGTTGCGCGTGGCTTGCAGGTTGCCCAGCAGGTCCACCGCCTGGCCGAGCAGGGTCTCGCCGGCCGCGGTGAGGCGGGTCGGGTAGGACGAACGGTCTACCAGATCCACGCCCGCCCAGGCCTCCAACGCCTGGATGCGCCGCGAGAACGCGGGCTGCGTCACATGCCTCAATTGAGCCGAGCGGGAGAAGCTGCGCGTCTCCGCCAAACTCACAAAATCTTCAAGCCACTTGGTTTCCACGAGGCGGGATTATGCCCGGGGGCCAGAGGGTCTGCAGGCACCGATGGCCGCACACACGGCTGGCCATCGGCGCTGGCGGTTCAGGCGGTGGTGGGGGCCTGGTTGTCCTGCTGCATGGACCACATCTGGGCATAACGCCCCTGTTGGGCCAGCAAGCGGGCGTGGGTGCCGCGCTCCACGATCTGTCCGTGTTCCATCACCAGGATGTCGTGGGCATCCACGATGGTGGACAGGCGGTGGGCGATCACCAGCACCGTCTTGTTCTGGGCCGCTGCTTCCAGTTCGGCCTGGATGGCCCGCTCGTTGCGGGAGTCCAGGGCGGAGGTGGCTTCGTCGAAGATCAGGATAGGCGGGTTCTTCAACAGGGTGCGGGCAATCGCCACCCGCTGCTTTTCCCCACCGGACAGCTTCAGGCCGCGTTCGCCCACCATCGTCTGATAGCCCTGCGGCAGGCTGCTGATGAAGCTGTGGATGTGAGCGGCCCGGGCGGCCGCTTCCACCTCCTCCATGCTGGCTTGCGGCCGACCATAGGCGATGTTGTAGGCGATGGTGTCGTTGAACAGCACGGTGTCCTGCGGCACGATGCCGATGGCACGGCGCAGGCTCTGCTGCGTCACCTCGCCCAGCGGCTGCCCGTCGATGGTGATGCGGCCGCCGTCCACGTCATAGAAGCGGTAGAGCAGCCGTGCAAGCGTGCTTTTGCCGGAGCCGCTCGGGCCCACCACCGCCACCTTGCGACCGGCCGGAATCTCGAAGGACACGCCCTTGAGAATCGGACGGTCCGGCTCATACGAAAACACCACATCCTCGAACCGCACCGCCGCCCCCTGCACCTGCAGCGGCCGGGCCTGCGGCGAATCCGCCACTTCCCGCTCCTTGGCCAGCAGCGCAAACATCTTGTCCAGGTCGGTCAGGCTCTGCTTGATCTCGCGGTAGATCACGCCCAGGAAATTGAGCGGGATGTAGAGCTGGATCATGAAGGCATTGATCATCACCAGGTCGCCCAGGCTCATGTGGCCTGCCACCACGCCCTGGGTGGCCCGCCAGAGCATGGCCACCAGCGCCGCCGCGATGATCACCTGCTGGCCACTGTTCAGCAATGACAGTGTGGTCTGGGACTTGAGCTGCGCTCGGCGCAGTTGCTCCAGGCTCTGGTCATAGCGGGCGGCTTCGAAGTCCTCGTTGTTGAAGTACTTCACCGTCTCATAGTTCAGCAGCGAATCGATGGCCTTGCTGTGGGCCACCGAGTCCAGCTCGTTGAGCCGGCGCCGGAATTGCGTCCGCCACTCGGTGATCATCACGGTGAAGCCGATATAGAACACCAGGGCCGCCCCGGTGATCCAGGCAAACAACGCATCGAATTTCACCGCCAGCAGGCTCAGCACCAGCACCACCTCCACCAGCGTCGGGAAGATGCTGTAGAGCGAATAGGAGATGAGCGAGTGCACCGCGCGGGTGCCGCGTTCGATGTCCCGCGTCATGCCGCCGGTCTGGCGCTCCAGATGGAAGCGCAGGCTCAGGTCATGCAGATGGCGGAACACCTGCAGCGAAATGCTGCGGGAGGCGCCTTCGGTGGCCTTGGCGAAGATCAGCTCGCGGGCCTCGGTGAACAAGGAGGTGCACAGGCGCAGCAGCCCATACGCCACCAGCAGGCCCACCGGCACCACCAACAGGGCCTGGGCGCCGCCGGGCTGGACGTCCAGGCTGTCCACCAGCCGCTTGAGCAGCAGCGGCACACTCACATTGGCGAATTTCGCCCCGATCATGAATGCCAGCGCCAGGCCCACCCGCCAGCGATAGCGCCAGAAATAGGGCAGCAGCCGGCCAATCGTCCGCCAATCGCCCCGAGGTGATGGATTGGCGTCGCTTCTGGGCGAAGAGGGAACAGGGTTGGGCAATGAAGAAGACCGGCGCATGGGTTGGGTCGTGTGCTCTGGCGCGTGCTGGACGACAATGGCGCCCATTCTCACCGTTGCCGACCATGAGCACCTCCACACCCACGCAAAACGACCAACTGCCATCGGCAGACGCCCTGGGCCCGCGCGAGCTGGTGATGCGGGTCATGCCCATGCCGGCCGACGCCAACGGCAATGGCGACATCTTTGGCGGCTGGATCATGGCCCAGGTGGACCTGGCCGGGTCGGTGCTGCCGCTGCGCATTTCGCGCGGTCGGGTGGCCACGGTGGCGGTCAATGAATTCATCTTCAAGCAGCCGGTGTCGATCGGAGACCTGCTGAGCTTCTATGCCGAGGTCAAACGCATCGGCCGCACCTCCATCACGGTGCATGTGGAGGTGTTTGCCGAGCGCAACCCGGCCAACCCCCATGTGGTGAAGGTCACGGAAGCCAACCTCACCTATGTGGCGATCGACCGGGAAGGCAAGCCGCGGGCGTTTGCCGTGCAGGCATGAGCCTTGTGAGGCTGTGGTGATCGAGGGATCTCGCTGATTTCCAACTGATTTTGTATCCGGACCAAGGGGCAGGTATCCAGGGCCTCCCTTTGGGACATTCACTCCCCCAGGCGGCCCTGCAGTATGAAAAGCCGCCACCTGAAAGATTTGCCAGGAGACTCCACCGATGCAGCCTATCCCCGCATCATCCGCTTCCACCGGTGCGCCGACCGCGCCGGTGCCGTTCTACAAACAGCTGTACGTCCAGGTGCTGGCAGCCATCGCCATTGGTGTGCTGCTCGGCCACTTTGAACCGCAGTACGCCGTCACGCTGAAACCGCTGGGGGATGCCTTCATCAAGCTGGTGAAGATGATCATCGCGCCGGTGATCTTCCTCACCATCGTCACCGGCATTGCCAGCATGACCCACCTCAAGGCGGTGGGCCGGGTGTTCGGCAAGGCCATGGTGTACTTCATCTTCTTCTCCACGCTGGCGCTGGTCGTCGGCATGTTGGTCGCCCACTTCGTGCAGCCGGGTGCCGGCATGAATGTGAATGTGGCGGACCTGGATCAGAAGGAAGTGCGGGGCTACGTGGACAAGACCCACGAGCTGACCATCACCGGCTTCCTGATGGACATCATTCCGAAGTCGCTGCTGGGGTCGCTCTCGGACGGCAACATCCTGCAGACGCTGTTTGTGGCGGTGCTGTTCGGTGTGTCCCTGTCGCTCTCGGGTGAGCGCGGCAGGCCCGTGCTGAACTTCATGGAGTCACTGACCGTGCCCATCTTCCGCCTGGTGCACATCCTCATGCGCGCGGCTCCCATCGGTGCGCTGGGTGCCATGGCGTTCACCATCGGCAAGTACGGCTTGGCGGTGCTGGTCAACCTGGCCTGGCTGGTGGGCAGTTTCTACATCACCGCCCTGCTCTTCGTGCTGGTCATCCTGGGCCTGGTGGCGCGGCTGTGCGGTTTCTCGGTCATCAAGCTGATCCGCTACCTCAAGGCTGAGCTGCTGCTGGTGCTGGGCACGTCCTCGTCGGAGTCGGCGCTGCCGTCGCTGATGGAGAAGATGGAAAAGGCCGGTTGCGAAAAGACGGTGGTGGGCCTGGTGGTTCCGACCGGCTACTCGTTCAACCTCGACGGCACCAACATCTACATGACGCTGGCTGCGCTGTTCATTGCCCAGGCCACCAACACGGAGCTGACGCTGGGCCACCAGATCTCGCTGCTGCTGGTGGCGATGCTGAGCTCCAAGGGCGCAGCGGGTGTGACGGGTGCGGGCTTCATCACCCTGGCGGCGACGCTGTCGGTGGTGCCGGAAGTGCCGGTGGCGGGCATGGCGCTGATTCTGGGCGTGGACCGTTTCATGTCCGAATGCCGTTCGCTGACCAACTTCATCGGCAATGCCGTGGCCACCATCGTGGTGTCGAAGTGGGAAGGTGCGCTGGACCACGACAAGCTGGACCGTGCGCTGAATGCCAAGGTGGACCCGGACGACCTGCCGATCGCGTCGTCCTGATCACCGCAGGAGCGTGCCTGGCTTCACAGGCCGCTCCCTGAACACAACGCCCCCGGCGTCATGCCAGACACCGGGGCAGAGGCGAAACAGCAGGCGCTCGGAGAGATCGATGGCCAAAGCTCGGCCAGATCGACGGTCGTAGCGTCCCGAGGCCGAAGCGCCCCGGGATCGGGGCTCTCCGGGATCGAAGCTCAGAACTTCGAGAAGTCTGGCTGGCGCTTCTGGAAGAAGGCCTGGAAGGCCTCGATCGCTTCGGGGCTGCGCAGGCGGGCGCCGAAGATCTCGGCCTCCACCTGGATCGCTTCGAGCAGTTCTTCTTCGGTGCCGCGACGCATCAACTTCTTGCTCTCGCGCACGGCGGTGGGAGGCAGGTTGTTGAAGCGTTCGGCCACGCGGCGTGCGTAGTTCACCACTTCACCGGCCGGCAGCACCGCATTGGCGATTCCATACTCCACGGCTTGCTCGCCGGTGAACGGGTCGCCCAGCAGCAGCTTCTCTGCGGCACGGCGCTGGCCCATCAGACGGGGCACCAGCAGGCTGGAGCCGAACTCCGGCACCAGACCCAGGCTCACGAACGGCATGGCCAGGCGTGCGTCGTCGGCCACGTACACAAAATCGCAGTGCAGCAGCAACGTGGTGCCGATGCCGATGGCGGCGCCGTTCACGGCGGCCACCACCGGTTTGTTGCAGCCGATCAGGGCGTGCATGAACTGGAACACCGGGGCTTCTTCGTCCCGGGGCGGGCTGCTCATGAAGTCCTCGATGTCATTGCCCGAGGTGAAGATGGACGGCTGGCCCTGGATCATCACGGCACGCACCGTGTTGTCCTCGTTGGCGGCCTTCAGCGCGTCGGCCATCTCCTGGTACATCGCGCGCGTCAGCGCATTCTTCTTTTCCGGACGTGCGATCTCGATGGTCAACACACCGTTGACGATGGCGGTCTTGATGCTCATGGAGCGACTCCTCTTAAAACGAATTGCATCATGCTACCCACGATCTGCCTTGTCACTCACCCCCGCAGTGCCAGGGCCGACCCGCCCGAACACCGGTCTTGACGAGGTGCTGCCTCGCCAATACCCGATGGCCTCGGTGCCAGATGAGCTCGGTATCAGATTGGCTCGGTGACTGGCAGGAGGGGACTGGGCCCCTGTTTTCGGAAGTCAAGGAAGGAATGGGCGGCGGAGCCGACCAGGAGGGACATGGAGAAAACAGGGGCCCAGTCTCCTCCTGGTGCTCGGTGCAACGAAGTCCTCCCGGGACGGCTGTTTCGGGAGCGGCACCTTCGACCGCGCCACCTTCGACCGCGCCACCTTCGATCGCGCCACCTTCGACCGCGCCATTTACACAGCCCAGCCGCTAAGCCCCCCGCAGAACTTGAAGGGGAGTGCAACGTGGCCCATCACCCCGGCCCCGTCGACACTACCCCTTCCAGCCACCCGGACTACAGCCGCTCGATGATGCCTGCCGCGCCCTGCCCCGCGCCCACGCACATCGTCACCATCCCGTACTTCGCACCGGTGCGACGCAGACCGTGGATCACCGACGCCGCACGGATGGCGCCCGTGGCGCCCAGCGGGTGGCCCAGCGCAATCGCGCCGCCGTTCGGATTCACCTTGCTGCGGTCCAGCACGATGCCCTTGCTGTCCAGATCGTTCAGCACGGCCAGCGATTGGGCGGCGAACGCTTCGTTCAGCTCCACCCAGCCCAGATCTTCAGCCTTGATGCCGGCCAGCTTCAACGCAGCCGGAATGGCTTCGATCGGCCCGATCCCCATGATTTCCGGCGGCACACCGCGCACGGCGAACGACACAAAGCGCGCCAGCGGCGTCAGACCGAAGCGCTTCACAGCCGCTTCCGACGCCACAATCAGCGCCCCCGCACCGTCCGACGTCTGCGAGCTATTGCCCGCCGTGACGCTGCCCTTGGCGGCAAACACCGGCTTCAGCTTGGCCAGGCCCTCCATCGACGTGTCCTTGCGCGGACCTTCGTCGATCTCCACCGTGCGCGACTTCACCACCACGCCATCACCGTTCAGATCCGGCTGACGGTCCTTCACCTCGAACGGCGTGATCTCGTCCTTGAAGAACCCACCTTCGATGGCGGCCAGCGCCCGACGATGCGACTCCAGCGCGAACTCATCCTGCGCTTCGCGGCTGACCTTCCACTTCTCGGCCACCTTCTCCGCCGTCAGCCCCATCCCGTAGGCCAGACCGATGTTCTCGTCGCGCTCGAAAATCGCCGGCGGGAACGACGGCTTGTTGCCGCCCATCGGCACCATCGACATCGACTCCACGCCACCGGCAATCATCACCTCCGACTCACCCACGCGGATCCGGTCCGCCGCCATCGCCAGCGCCGTGATGCCCGATGCGCAATACCGGTTGACCGTCACGCCCCCCACCGTATTGGGCAAGCCCGACAGCACCGCCGCAACGCGGGCGATGTTCATGCCCTGCTCGCCTTCCGGGAACGAGCAGCCGATGATCGCGTCCTCGATCACCGACGGGTCCAGGCCCGGGGCCTGGGCCAGCGCGGCCTGGATCACGCGGGACAGCATCTCGTCCGGGCGGGTGTTCTTGAAATAGCCCCGGCCCGACTTGCCGATGGGCAGACGGGTAGCGGCGCAGATGTAGGCGTCTTGAACTTGTTTGCTCATTTCTGATCCTTTCAACGATCAGCAAAAATCAGTTGCGCACCGGCTTGCCGGTCTGCAGCATGCCCATGATCCGCTCCTGGGTCTTCGGATGCTCCAACAGCGAGCAGAAGTGCTTGCGCTCCAGCGCCATCAGGTACTCCTCGGTCACCTGCGCACCGGCTTCCACTTCACCCCCGCACACCACATCGGCAATCAGCGAAGCCAGATGGAAATCGTGCTGGCTGATGAAGCCGCCGTCACGCATGTTGGCCAGTTGGGCCTTCACCGTGGCAATGCCGGAGCGGCCCGCCACCGGGAAGGTGGCCTTCAGCGGCGGACGGTAGCCGGAGTCGGCCATCGCCTTGGCCTGGGCCGAGGCGACGAACAGCAGCTCGTCCTTGTTGGGCACGATCACATCGCTGTCCAGCAGATAACCCAGCTTGCGGGCTTCCAGCGCCGACGTGGCCACCTTGGCGGTCGCGGCATTGGTGAAGCCGTCCTTCAGGAACGCAAAGATGTCGGCGTTGGCATTGCCGGCTGCCGCCATGTCTGCGGCACGACGTGCGATGTAGGTCAGGCCACCGCCCCCGGGGATCAGGCCCACGCCCACTTCCACCAGGCCGACATACGACTCCATGTGCGCCACGCGACGGGCGCAATGCACCGCCAGCTCGCAGCCACCGCCCAGGGCCAGACCGCGCATCGCGGCCACCACCGGCACGTTGGCATAACGGATGCGCAGCATCATGTCCTGCAGCTTCTTCTCTTCCGGGGCAATGCCCTTGGCGCCCTTGGTCATGAAGACCGGCATCAGCGCTTCCAGGTTCGCACCGGCGGAGAACACATCATCCGGCGACCAGATCACCAGGCCCTTGTACTTGGCCTCGGCGATCTCGACGGCCTTCAGCAGGCCCTCGGTCACGGTCGGGCTGATCAGGTGCAGCTTGCAGTGGATCGAAGCGATCAGCACTTCGCCGTCCAGCGACCACACGCGGACTTCGTCGTTCTTGAACTCTTCGGTACCCGCCTTCAGCGGCTCCACCGCGCCCTCGCCCACCAGGGACTCGGGGAAGGCCTGGCGCTCATACACCGGCAGCTTGGCGCGCGGCTTGAACCTGCCTTCGGCAGCGCTCCAGGAGCCGTCCTTGCTGTGCACGCCGCCGTTGTCGGCCACCGGGCCTTCAAACACCCAGGCAGGCAGCGGCGCGGACGACAGCGTCTTGCCAGCGTCGATATCGGCCTTCACCCACTCGGCCACCTGCTTCCAGCCAGCGGCTTGCCACAGCTCGAACGGGCCCTGCTGCGAGCCAAAGCCCCAGCGCATGGCGAAGTCGATTTCACGGGCGGTGTCAGCCACGGTGTCCAGGTGCACAGCCACGTACTGGAAGCTATCACGCAGGATGGACCACAGGAACTGCGCCTGCGGATTGGTCGATTCACGCAGCAGCTTGATGCGATCGGGCGCCGGCTTCTTCAGCATGCGCGCCACGATCTCATCGGCCTTCTTGCCGCCGGCCACATAGTCGCCGGTGGCGAAGTCCAGCCGCTGGATGTCCTTGCCCACCTTCTTGTAGAAGCCCGCACCGGCCTTCTGGCCCAGCGCGCCCTTCTCGATCAGGCCGGCCAGCACCTTCGGTGTGGCGTAGGTGGAATAGAAGGGGTCGTCCTTCAGGTTGTCCTGCATCGTCTTGACGACGTGCGCCATCGTGTCCAGGCCCACCACATCGGCAGTGCGGAACGTACCCGACGACGCCCGGCCCAGCTTCTTGCCGGTCAGGTCATCCACCACATCCACGCTCAGGCCGAACTTCTCGGCCTCGATCATGGTGGCCATCATGCCGGCGATGCCCACACGGTTGGCGACGAAGTTCGGCGTGTCATTGGCGCGCACCACGCCCTTGCCCACGGCGGTGGTGACAAAGCTCTCCAGCTGGTCGATCACTTCCGGACGGGTCGTCGGCGTGTTGATCAGCTCCACCAGATACATGTAGCGCGGCGGGTTGAAGAAGTGGATGCCGCAGAAACGCGGCTTGATCTCTTCCGGCAGCACTTCGCTCAGCTTGGTGATCGACAGGCCCGAGGTGTTGGATGCCACGATGGCATGCGGGGCCACGAATGGAGCGATCTTCGTGTAGAGATCCAGCTTCCAGTCCATGCGCTCGGCAATCGCCTCGATGATCAGGTCGCAGTCCTTGAGCAGCGCCAGGTGCTCTTCATAGTTGGCCTGCTGGATCAACGCCGCGTTGTCGGGCACACCCAGCGGCGCCGGCTTGAGCTTCTTCAGCCCTTCCACCGCCTTGGTCACGATCCCGTTCTTGGGGCCTTCCTTGGCCGGCAGGTCGAACAGCACGACCGGCACTTTCACATTGACCAGATGGGCGGCGATCTGCGCGCCCATCACGCCGGCGCCGAGCACGGCCACCTTGCGAACTTGGAATCGACTCATGGTTTCTCCAATGAACATCACTCGGATGTATGAAATTGTCGGGGGGCTCAGTCAGCCCGCACCCAGGTCTGTGTACGACCCAGCAATGGCATGCCGATGAAACCGCGCACCTCCAGCTTGCGGCCACCTTCCACCGGGCGCAGACGCACCTTGTAGACCTTGCCGTTGGACGGATCGAGGATGTCGCCCCCGTCCCACAGCTGCACATCGCCGGCATTCTTCTTGACGTTGCGGATAATGGTCATGCCCAGGATGGGCTGCCCCTTGCGGTCGTCGCTGCATTCGTCGCAGAGCGCGGCCTGCTTGGATGGATCGGAAATCTTCTCGATCTTGCCGACCAGCACCCCGCCCACCTCGCTGATGCGTACGGTGGAACGTTCCTGCTTGGTCTCGTCGTCAATCGTCTTCCAGACGCCCACGGGCGAGCTGGTCTGGGCCAGGGCCACGTTGACGGACATGCTCAGGCCCAGGGCCATGGCGGTCGCGATCAGCGGTTTCATTGTGTCTCTCTCCTTGTTCTTCGCTGCGATGTTGAGCAGACGGCGCCGGGGCGTCAAAACCCCGGCGGCGCCCAGGGGCATCACGCATCGGATGCCCCAGGGGACGTGCTGAGCGGTGCGGGCGATCAGAACAGCGCTTCGTCCATCTCCATCAGCGGGGCCAGGCCGGCACGGCAGCTGCGGATCAGGCCGGCCGTCTCGGGCAGCAGCTTGGCGAAGTAGAAGCGGGCGGTGCTGAGCTTGGCGGTGTAGAACGGATCGCCGCTGTCCTTCTTGTCCAGCGCCAGGCGCGCCATGCGGGCCCACATGTAGGCGAAGGTCAGGTGCCCCACCACCCGCAGGTAGTCCACGGCCGCAGCGCCGACTTCGTCCGGATTCTGGAAGGCCTTCATGCCGATTTCGGTGGTCAGCTTGGTGACCTTGTCGCCGATGTCGGCCAGCGGGTTGATGAACTCCTGCATTGCTTCGCTGGTGCCTTCTTCCTCGACGAACTCGGCAATCTTCTTGCCGAACTTCTTCAGGACAGCCCCGTTGTTGGCCAGGATCTTGCGGCCCAGCAGGTCCAGCGCCTGGATGGTGTTGGTGCCTTCATAGATCATGTTGATGCGGGCATCCCGCACAAACTGCTCCATGCCCCATTCGTGGATGTAGCCATGGCCGCCAAACACCTGCTGGCAGTGCGAGGTGGCAATCCAGCCGTTGTCGGTGATGAAGGCCTTGATGATGGGCGTCAGCAGCGCGACTTCGTCTTCGCAGGCCTTGCGCTCGTCCGCGTCGTCGCTGGAGAGGGCCTTGTCCAGTTGAAGGGCCACGTAACCGGTCAGCGCACGGCCGCCTTCGGCGTAAGCACGGGCGGTCAGCAGCATCTTGCGCACGTCGGGGTGCACGATGATGGGGTCTGCAGGCTTGTCCGGGGCCTTCGGGCCGGACAGGGCTCGCATCTGGATGCGGTCCTTGGCATAGGCCACAGCGTTCTGGTAAGCCACTTCGGTCAGGCCCAGCGACTGGTTGCCCACGCCCAGGCGAGCGGCATTCATCATCACGAACATGGCCTGCAGGCCCTTGTTGGGCTGGCCCACCAGGGTACCGACGGCGCCGTCCAGCACCATCTGCGCGGTGGCATTGCCGTGGATGCCCATCTTGTGCTCCAGGCCGCCGCAATAGATGGCGTTGCGCTCACCGATGGAGCCATCGGCATTCACCTTGAACTTGGGCACGATGAACAGCGAGATGCCCTTGGAGCCGGCGGGGGCGTCCGGCAGACGGGCCAGCACCAGGTGGATGATGTTCTCGGCCAGGTCGTGCTCACCGGCGGAGATGAAGATCTTCTGGCCGGTGATCTTGTAGGTGCCGTCGGCTTGCGGCTCGGCCTTGGAGCGCAGCAGACCCAGGTCGGTGCCGCAATGCGGTTCGGTCAGGCACATCGTGCCGGTCCACACACCGGAGGTGAGCTTGGGCAGGTAGAGCTTCTTCTGCTCGGGCGTGCCGTGGGCATGCAGTGCCTCATAGGCGCCATGGCTCAGGCCGGGGTACATCGTCCAGGCCTGGTTGGCCGAGTTCAGCATCTCGTAGAACGAGTTGTTGATGACCACCGGCAGGCCCTGGCCGCCGTATTCCGGGTCGCAGGACAGAGCCGGCCAGCCGCCTTCCACATACTGGGCATAGGCTTCCTTGAAACCCTTGGGTGCCTTCACCTCATGGGTGGTCTTGTCCAGCACGCAACCTTCGGCATCACCGGAGAGGTTCAGCGGGGCAATGACTTCGGCCGCGAACTTGCCGCCCTCTTCCAGCACGGCATTGATGGTGTCTTCATCCACCTCGGCATGGGCCGGCAGCAGCTTGAGCTCATCGGCGACGTGCAGCAGCTCGTGCAGCACGAACTGCATGTCGCGCAGGGGCGGGTTGTACTGAGGCATGAAGGACTCCTGATGTCGAGGTGATGTGGGTGGAGGTCGAAGCGGGAAGGCCGCTGTCTGCGGTCAGGCCCGTCGGCGCGCACCAGGCGCATCGACGGTGGCGGGAGGGGCATTGGAGGCAGCACTCTTGGCGGCAGCGGCTGCCTGGGCCGGCTTGGCGGGATCACCAAGCTGCTGCCGCGCCTGCACATCGGCTGCGCGGCCGGCGGGGGTGGCAAAGCTGTCCACGATGCGCGCCAGGCCCACGCTGGCACGCGCCAGCGCACCGGGGCTACGCAGAAAGCGGGCATCGTGGTGCAGGGACAGAATCAAGCCATGCATTTCAAACAGGATCTGGTCGGCATCGGCGTCCGGCACCAGGTGGCCGGCGTCCTGGGCCAGCAGAATGGCCTTGCGCAGCGCGTCGTGCCAGGCCTTGACCATGCTGACCAGCGCATCACGCACCGGGCCGGGCCGGTCATCGAATTCAACGGCGCCACTGATATAGATACAGCCGGAGTCCACTTCGATGGACACCCGGTGGACCCAGCGCTCAAACAAGGCGCGCAGGCGCGGCAGGCCGCGGGGCTCACGGATGGCGGTGAAGAAGACTTCTTCCTCGAACTTGGCGTGATATTCACGCACCACCGCAATCTGCAGTTCTTCCCGGGAGCCGAAGTGGGCAAACACCCCGGACTTGCTCATCTTGGTCACGTCGGCAAGAGCGCCGATGGACAAACCCTCCAGCCCCATGTGGGACGCCAGGCCCAGCGCCGCGTCCAGAATGGTGGCACGGGTCTGCTGGCCCTTTTGCAACGAGCGCGCCCCACGGCGGGGCGGCACGCTGCCGGCGGCTGGCTTCTGGCGGGTGAGTGAGGTGGAGGACACGGTTGCCCAAATAATAAAACGAACGGTCGTTCTATTTTGCAGACTTCCGGGCCACCTGCGCAATCCTTCCCCCCGCTTTTTTAGTGGCGCGGACCTAAAAACCGGCCCGCCGCTTGCCCTTTGGACCCCAAGTCCTCCGTTCGGGGGGCTTCCGCCCGGCTGATCCGGGTTGGCGAATGCTGACATAGACTTGGGCACAAGCACCTCTGCCCCGTTGCCGGGGGGCCCGCCACGGGCCACCGTCCGGACACGATGCAGAGCGTTCTTCACAGGGAGCCAGAAGAATGCCAAAGCCATGGACACCATGGGATGGCCACCCACGTGGCCCTGCAGTTTCGATGGAGTCATCCCGGAGGCCTGCCGTCGGAGCCCCCTTCCCCTGCCCCTTCCCCTTTGCCGCTGGTGGTGGTTGACCGGAGCGCCCCATGGAGGCACGACGGGAGGACAACGAGGCGGTGCTGGTCTGCTGGGTCGGCCCGCGCCTGTGCGCGTGGCCACTGGACGGCGTGCATGAAATCCTGAGGCCCCGGCCGCTACGCACCCTCACAGCCCCGGTGGCGCATGTGCCCGGGCTGGCCCGCATTCGAGGCCGCTGGCTGCCGGTGGTGGACGTCGCAAGCGCCTTGCACATGCCGCCGCAAGCCATCAACCGGCTGGTGGTGGTCCACCACGACGGCCAGACGGCGGCGCTGGGGGTCTCCAGGGTCGCGGGCATCCAGCGGATGCCGCTTGCGGCGATCGAGCGGCTGCCGCTGCTGCTGCAGGATGAGCGGCACGGCGGCGTGGAGGGCGTGGCCACGCTGAATGCGTTGCTGGTGGCGCTGCTGGATCCGGCGCGGCTGATGCCGACCGACCTCGCAGATCGGACAGACCTGACAGGCTTGGTGGACACGGAGGACGCGGAGGACGCGGCCAGCGCAATGGCCCCGACGGATGGGGCGCGGCCGAAGGCCCCCGTCTCCCCTGACAGCTCGCAGGAGGCCTCTGCATGACCGAAGCGGCGGTCCCGGCCCTGCTGGCACGCCTTCGCGGCCTGGTGGCCCGGCATCTCGGCCTGCTCATCGACTCCAGCCAGAACGACCGGCTGCAAGAGACCCTGCGACGCCTCCCCATCAACGAAACACCCGCCGCCTGGCTGGCCCGGCTGGAGCACGACGCCACCCCGGCCGATGTGGACGCGCTGGCGGCGGAACTCACCGTGGGGGAGACCTATTTCTTCCGCCACGCCGAGCAGTTCGACGCCTTGCGGACGACCGTGCTGCCGCAATGGCTGCGCCGCCACCCGTCCGCCCGACGGCTGCGAGCCCTGTGCGCCGGCTGCGCCAGTGGCGAAGAGGCCTACACGCTGGCGGTGACCTTGATGCGATCCGTGCTCGGGCATGCGAATGTGGACTGGGACATCACCGCCTTCGACCTGAATGCCTGCGCCATCCGCCGTGCCATCACCGCGCATTACAACGCATGGAGCCTGCGCGCAACGCCCGCCGCCTGGCGGGAGCTGTGGTTTCGACAGGACGAGGCGGGCTGGACACCCCTGCCGCCGCTGCGCAGCCGCGTGCATTTCCAGCAGCGCCAGATCGCGGCACCAGACCCGACCTTCTGGGCTCCGGAAAGCTTTGACGTCATCTTCTGCCGCAACATGCTGATGTATCTGGACCCGCCTTCGCTGCGACGGGCGGTTCAGCATCTGGCGATGTCGTTGGCGCCCGGCGGCGCACTGTTTCTGGGGCATGCGGAAACCCTGCACAGCCTGACCGACCACCTGGTGCTGCAACAGGGGGCGGGCTGCTTCTTCTATCAGCGCCGCGCGGATGCGGCGGAGGCCGTGCCGTGGCCCTTCCCTGCGGCGGACCGCCGGGTGAGGGTGCCCATGGCAACGCCGTTGGGCGCCATGGTGCCACCGCCGCCATGTGTCAAAACGGGATCGCCGCCCCCATCGGCGTTCCCAGAGCCCGCCGGCTCGCCATGCGCTCCGTTCGAGGCCCCCCAGGAGGCCGACACCCGACCGCAGTCGCCACTCCGCTCCGATCAAACCGCGTTGCTGGAGGAAGCCCTTCATTTGGTCGAAGCCGGCCATCTGGACGAAGGCCTGCGCGCCTGCACCCGCCTGATGGGCCGCCCGCATCCGCCCGCGCTGCAGGCCGAAGCCTTGTTCATCCAGGCCCTGGCCCTGGAAGAACGCGGGGAGCTGCCGGCCGCCGAATGGCACCACCAGCGCGCGGTCGCCAAGGATGCGGGCTTTGCGATGCCCCATCTGCGCCTGGGCCTGCTGGCGCGTCGTCGCGGGGAGCCGGTGGCGGCGCGTCGGGAACTCCGGCGCGCGCTGGAGTTGCTGGATGGAGAGTCCGTCGACCGCATGCGCCGATTCGGCGGCGGTTTTGAACGCGACGCCTTGCGCCATCTCTGCGAAGCTGATCTGGGAGACCACCGATGACACCGTCCTCCGCGACCGCCACCACCCCCCATGCCGCCCTCCAGGACCAGCTGCAGCAGTGGCGCGACGCCTTCGACCGGTCCTTCGACGAACCGCGCGGGCTGGACGTTTGGGGAGACGCCTGGCGTGTGCTGGGCATCCGGATTGCCGGGGAGCCCTTCGCGCTGTTGCTGGACGAACTTTCCGGACTGCTGCCCGCCCAGACCGCCGCCCCGTATCCCGCCGACCTGCCTGCGCTGAAAGGCTTGGTGGGGCACAGAGGCCAGGTGATGCCCTTGTATGACCTGCGCGCGCTCCTGGGCAAGGGCAACAGCTCAGGCACCCGGTGGTGGGCCTTCCTGCGCTGCGCGCCCCTGGCCCTGGGACTGGAGGATTTCGACGGCCAGTGGCGCGTGGGGCCGTCGGACCGACTGCAACACCGCGAGGCCCAGGACGAAACTGGACATTGGACGCTGCGATGCAACGGCGAACTGCGTCCGCTGATTGCATTGGAACCGCTCATTGAGCGCCTGACGGCAAGCCTGGCTGCCCGCAGGGACGCCGAACCGGTGGCTTCACCACTGGCCTGAATCAAGGAGGAGACCGACATGTGGACATTCGGCCGAAAACTGACTCTGGGGTTCACCCTGTCATTTGCCTTGCTGCTGATGATCGGGGTGTTGTCCTACCGGGGCATCACCATCCTGACGGCAACCAGCTACCAGGTCAGCCGCACCCATTGGGTCCAGACCCACATTGAAGACCTGCTCAGCGCCATGAAAGATGCCGAAACCGGGCAGCGCGGTTTCATGCTCACCGGTGACGACAGCTACCTGGAGCCCTACCGGTCCGCGGTGGCGGCACTCCCGCGCGACCTGGCGGAACTGCGCGCGCTGGTGCGTGACAAGCCGACCCAGCAGGCCCGCCTGAATCAGGTGGCCACCCTCGTGGAGGGTCTGATGTCCCTCCACAAAGATCGGATTGAACTGCGTCGGACGGCAGGTGCGGAGACCGTGCTCAAGAAGATCCATACCGGTGAAGGCAAGCGCCTCATGGATGAATTGCGCGCGCTCATCAACCAGATGAAACATGAAGAAGATGAGGAGTTGCGCCTGCGGGCGGCCGATGTCGAGGCGACTGCCAGCGCGGTTCGCAGTGTCATCGTCGGCGGCACGATCGCCGGCCTGCTGCTGGTGCTGGGCGCGGGCTTCGTCCTCAACCGCGCCCTGACAGGCCAGGTGGTCGGTGCCGTGCGCCATGTGCAGCGCTCGGCCGCCGAGCTGCTGGCTGCAGCCACGCAGCAGGTCGCCGGTGCCCGCGAGACCGCCACGTCCATGACCGAAATCTCCACCACGATTTCGGAGCTGCTGGCCACCTCGCGCCAGATTGCCGACAGCGCCCAACGCGTGGTGCAGATTGCCGAGCAGACCGCCAGCTACGCACGTGGCGGCGAGGGCACGCTGCAGGCCGCACGCGACACCATTGCCGCCATGCGCCGGCAGATCGACCAGGTGGTGAACCACATGCTGGACCTGGGCCAGAAATCCCAGCGTATCGGCGTGGTGCTGGACCTGGTCAGCGAGCTGGCGGAGCAGACCAACATCCTGGCCATCAATGCCACCATCGAGGCCACCGTGGCCGGTGATGCCGGCCGACGCTTCGGCGTGGTGGCCGACGAGATCCGCAAGCTGGCGGACCGGATGACCGCCTCCACCAAGGAGATCCGGCTTCAGATCGATGACGTGCGGGGTGCCGTGAACACCACGGTGATGGCCACCGAAGCCGGCTCCAAGGCGGTGGATGCAGGGGCGCGCCAGTTTGACGAGGTGGCGGCCACCTTGGCCCGCATCGCCGGCCAGGTGGTGACCACAACCGAAGCGGCACGTGAAATTGAGCTTTCCACCCAGCAGCAGGCCACGGCCGTGGAACAGCTCAACATCGCGCTGCGCAACACGGCACAGGCCTCGCGCGAGACCGAGACCAGTTCCGGCCAGACCTCGCAGACCGCCACCGAGCTGGCGCAGACCTCGCGCCAGCTGCTGAGCCTGGTGCAGGCCCAGCCCGCCTGAGGCCAAGGCTTCCTTCGGAGACCTGCAGCGTGGCCAAGGACCCCTACCGTTATTTCCGCGTCGAGGCGCGGGATCTGCTCACGCAGATGAGCCAGGCCGTGCTGGCCGCCGAGCAGGCCGCCGCCGCGCAACGCCTGGAATTGCCGGCGAAACTGCTGCGACTGGCCCATACGCTCAAGGGCGCGGCGAGCGTGGTGAGGCTGCCGGAGATTGCCGGGCTGGCGCATGCGATTGAAGACCTGCTGACGCCGCTGCGCGACAGCGCCAGTGCGCCGTCGAAGGACGACCTGGATGCGCTGCTGGTGGTGATCGATGAGGCGTCGCAGGCGGTGGCTGAATTGGCCTCACCGCCTGGACCGCCTGCACCGCCATCAGCGGCAGCACCGGGAGCACCGCCTGCCCCCCATCAGCCGGGGCGGGATCCGGCCGCGCCGCGCCCACCGCCGGCCCGGTGCCTCCTGTGGCGGGCGCGGAGATCCGCACGACGGCGGGCCGCAGCGCCCTCGGCAGCAACGGGAGTGAAGTGGACGACCTGCCCCTGCCGCTGATGGAGATTCCGCAAATCAACGACCAGGAGCTGAACACCCTGAACGACAGCCTGGCCGAAACCCTGGCCCAGGTGAACAGTCTGCAGCAGCTTGCCGGCCAGCTCACCGCCCTGCGCGACGCCCTCCCCCTGTCGCCCGAAGATCTCGGCCTGCGCCTGCTGCGCCTGGAGGAGCAGTTGGAACGCGGCAGCCGTCAGTTGGAGCGGGAACTTCTGCAGGCCCGGGACAACGCGGAACAACTTCGCCTGGCGCCCGCTTCCTTGCTGTTCGGCCCGCTGCAGCGCGCCGCGCGTGATGCGGCCCGCGCGGTCAACAAGCAGGTTCATTTCGAGGGCAGTGGTGGCGATGTCAAGCTGGAAGGCGGCGTCCTGAATGCCGCGCTGGGGGCGCTGGTGCAGATGATCCGTAATGCGGTGGCCCACGGCATCGAGGCGCCGGAGGCTCGGCTGGCGGCCGGCAAGCCGGCGCAGGGCCGCATCGAGCTGCAGGTGCTGCGCGATGGTCACCAGGTGCGTCTGCGCTGTAGCGATGACGGCGCTGGCATCGACATGCCCGCCCTGCGACGCACCGCTGTGGCCCGTGGCGTGCCCGGTGCGGGTCAGTGGGACGAAGCCACCCTGATCGACCATTTGCTTCGCGGCGGCCTCAGCACCGCGCAGCAGGTCAATGCACTGGCCGGGCGAGGCGTGGGCATGGACCTGGTGCGTGACACGGCCGAACGACTGGGCGGCCAATTGACGCTGCAGAGCCGCCCGGGCGCTGGAACCACGGTGGAACTGCGTGTGCCCCTGCAGTTGGGTGCCGTGCGGGCCTTGTATGTGATGGCTGAGGGCCTGGCGGCCTGGGTGCCGCTGGAAGCGGTGGAACAGGTGGTGCAGCGGCCGCTGATCCAGGGCCAGCAACTGGTGTGGGGACAGGACCTGCTGCCGCACGTGCGCTTGTCCGAGCTGCTGGCACCGGAACGCCTGGCCGCCGCCAGCGCGCCCGGTGCGGCACTGCTGCTGCGCTGCGGCAACCGGCGTGGGGCCATTGGCGTGGACAGCGTCGATGGCGTGGCCACCGTCGTCTGGCGGCCACCACCGGCCCTGCTGCCGCCCAGCCCCTTGGTGACCGGGCTGACGCTGGATGCCGGCCAGCAACCGCTGCCGGTGCTGAATCCTGACGGGCTGATCACCGCCGCCGGCCGCGCACGCCCGCCCCTGGTGCCGCCGGAGCGGCGCACCGACACCATCCTGGTCATCGACGATTCGCTCACCACGCGCATGCTGGAACAGAGCATCCTGGAGGCGGCGGGTTACCGCGTCCACATGGCCTCCTCCGCAGAAGATGGGCTGGAGGCCTTGCGGCGCCACGCCTACGCCGTGGTCCTGGTGGATGTGGAAATGCCGCCGGGCATGGACGGATTCCGCTTTGTGGAACGCCTGCGCGCCGATGAAGCGCTGCGCCACATTCCGGCAGTGCTGGTGAGCTCTCGCAGCGCCCCGGAGGACCTGGCCCGCGGGGCGGTCGTGGGTGCCGACGGCTACATCATCAAGGGCGAGTTCTCGCAGAACCGTTTTCTGGACCAGGTGGCGGCGCTGGTGGCGCGCTCCCATCTCAACGCGCAGGTGCACCGAAGCGCCCAGCCCGAAAGGGTCGGGCCATGAGCAGCCCCGTCGATTCGCGCAAGCCCCTGCGAGTGCTGCTGGTGGAGGACTCCCCCACAGTGCTGGCGCATATCCGCGACGTGTTGCTGGATCAGAGTGACATCGAGATCGTCGGGGAGGCGTCCGACGGCCAGCAAGCCGTTGCCTTGTGCACCCAGTTGCGGCCGGAAGTGATTTCGATGGACATGATGCTGCCGGGCATGGATGGCCAAGCCGCCACCGAAGCCATCATGGCGCATTGCCCGACTCCGATCCTGATCGTCTCGTCCTCCACCAACCGGGGTGAACTGCTGCGCACCTATGAAGCGCTGGCCGCCGGCGCGGTGGAGGTGCTGGAGAAACCCAATGGACGGCAGCCGCCCGGTGAATGGGAACAACGTTACCTGCGGCTGCTTCGCCTGGTCGCCCGCATCCGTGTCATCACCCATGTCCGCGCGCAGCATCTCACGCCGACACCGACACCGACGCCGGCCCCCCTGCCCGCCCCTCGCGCCGTGCTGGCCCTGGGCGCCTCCACCGGTGGACCGGGCGCGCTGATGCAGGTGCTGCAGTCGCTGCCACGGCCGGTGCCTTTGCCGGTGCTGATCGTCATGCACATCAACGCGGTGTTCAGCCGCGGTTTTGCCGAATGGCTGGACGGGCAGACGCCTCACCGGGTGCGGTATGCCCAAGAAGGTGAATCGCTGCAGGACATCCCCGGTGACGTCATCCTCGCGCCCCCGGATGTGCATCTGGTGGTCCGCCAGGGACGCCTGGGCTTCAGCCATGCATCGCCCCGCTTCTCCTGCCGGCCTTCGGTGGATGTGCTGTTTGAATCACTCGCCACCGAAGTGGGGCCGGGCGTGGTGGCGGCGCTGCTCACCGGCATGGGCCGGGATGGCGCGGCCGGCCTGCTGGCCATCCGACGCGCGGGTGGCAGCACGATTGCCCAGGACGAGCAGACCTCGATGGTGTACGGGATGCCGCGCGAAGCCGCCCAGCTGGGCGCTGCGGAACGCATCCTGCCACTGAATGAAATCGGCCCCGCCATGAAGTCACTGAGCGGTGTGCCATGGGGAGCAGGACCAACATGACTCAGAACAAGGACAGCGTCTTCATCGTGGAGGACAGCCTGACGGTCCGCATGGACCTGCGGGAAGCGATGGAAGACGCCGGTTTCGCCTGTGTGGAATGCGCCACCCTGGCCCAGGCCCGCGAGGCCCTGGCCCAAGGGGTGCCACGCATCGTGCTGCTGGACACACAGTTGCCCGACGGCGATGGAGACGTCTGGCTGCAGGAACTGCGGGCCACACCGGGGGGCGAGCGCAGCGTGGTGCTGATCCTGTCCAACACGGCCCAGGCCGGGGACCGGCTGCGCGGGCTGGCCTACGGTGCCGACGAGTTCGTGGGCAAGCCCTATGACCGCAGTTATGTGGTGGACCGTGCGCGCGAACTGCTGCGTCAGCGCCAGATGCATCTGCAGGCCAGCCTGCCATCGCCGCAGCAGGCCTCGGTGCTGCTGGTGGATGACAGCGAGACGTTCCGCCAGGCGCTGCGGGAGGCGCTGGAGCCGATCGGCTATGAGGTGCATCTCGCCGTGCAGGGCGAGGATGGCTTGCGTCAGGCGGCGGCCCTGCGTCCCAACGCCATCGTGGTGGACCAGCACATGCCCGGCCTGGATGGCGCCTCGATGATCCGCCGCCTGCGGCTGGACCCGGCCCTGCGCCACACGCCCTGCCTGCTGCTGACGGCCGACGAAGGTCCCGAGGCCGAGTTGCGGGCGCTGGAAGCCGGTGCGGATGCCTTTGCGCGCAAGCACGACGATGCCGACCTGATCCTGGCCCGGCTGGCCGCGATGCTGCGCAGCGCCACCGCCTCGCTGCCGGAACAGGGCGCCAGCCTGCTGGGCCCCAAGCGTCTGCTGCTGGTGGATGACAGCCCCAACGTGCTGGCCGAACTGGGCGCCACGCTGCGGGACGATGGATTTGATGTTGTACCCGCCCACAGCGGTGAACAGGCGCTGGAGCTGTTGACGGTGCAGACGGTGGACGCCGTGCTGCTGGATGTGCAGATGCCGGGCATCGGAGGGCTGGAGACCTGCCGCCGCATCAAGTCCGCGCCCGCGATGCGAGACATCCCGGTGGTGCTGCTGACCGCTTTCGACGGCCGCGACGGGCTGCTGGCCGGGCTGGAAGCCGGAGCCGACGATTACGTCGTCAAGGCCAGCGGCGAACTGGAGCTGCTGAAAGCCCGGGTGCGGGCGCAACTGCGGCGCAAGCAGTTTGAAGACGAGGCGCGACGCATCCATGCTGAACTGCACAACACCGCCATGGAAGCCGCCTCGGCCCGGGCGGCGCGCGAGCTGGCCGACAGCCGCGCGGAGCTGCTCGCCGCCCTGCAGCAGCGCAATGACGCGCTGGAGCAGCTGAATGCGGAGCTCAGCCGCGCCAGCAGTGCCAAGACGGCGTTTCTTTCCACCATGTCGCATGAACTGCGCACCCCGTTGAATGCGGTGATCGGCTTTGCGCAGCTCATCGGTGATGGTGCGGCGGGCCCGGTGAACGAGCGCCAGGCCGAGTTCTGCCAGCACATCCACAACGCCGGCCAGCATCTGCTGTCCCTGGTGAACGACCTGCTGGACATGGCCAAGATCGAAGCCGGGCGGGTGGATCTGGACTATGAGGTGGTGGACCTGGATGAACTGCTGCGCGACGCCATGGCCATCGTGCAGGAGCGGGTGCGGCTGAGCAGCATCGAGCTCAAGCTGTTTGGGGTGGGGGTGGACCAACAGGTGCTGGTGGACCGCCGCCGGCTGCGGCAGATTCTCTACAACCTTCTCTCCAACGCCGCCAAGTTCACGCCCAAGGGCGGGCTGATCCAGCTGGAGGCGCGCCGCGTGAACCGGATGCGGGCCGAGGAATCGCTGCCCGGCTTTGCGGCGGGCCGGCGCTCCGAGCTACCGGCCAGCGAGTTCAAGGAGTTTGTGCAGATCAGCGTGACGGACAACGGCATCGGCATTCCGCCCGAGGGGCTGGAGCGGCTGTTCCAGCCCTTTAACCAGATCAAGAATGTGTTGACGCAGAAGGTGGAAGGCACCGGCCTGGGCCTGGCCACCGTGGCGCGGCTGGTGCAACTGCATGGCGGCGCGGTGGCGGTGACCAGCCAGTTGGACAAGGGGAGTTGCTTCAGTTTCTGGCTGCCCTGGCGGGAGCCGGCGACCGCCGACGCCGTGCTGCATCCAGACCCAGCCAACCGTCCGTTGGCGCTGGTGATCGAGCACAACCTGCAGGCCGCGGCGTTGATCCAGACGCAGCTCAATGGTGCAGGGTTCCGGGTGCAGCATGTCGAATCTGCGGAAGAGGCGCTGGAACTCGCACAGCATCTGCGGCCCGATCTGATCACCCTGGAAGTACAGCTACCGGGCCATCTGGACGGCTGGGAACTGCTGTCCCGACTGAAGAACCTCAACGGCTGGGCCCACATCCCGGTGGTGGTGGTGTCGGTGGATGCCGGGCAGGAGGTGGCTCTGTCGCTGGGGGCGGCTGCTGTGCTGCACAAGCCGGTGAGCCGGGCCGCGCTGATGCAGGAGCTGGAAGTGCTGGGCTTCCGGCCCACAGCCACCCGCAACTTTCTGGTGCTGGCCATCAGCGAAGCAGCAGGCGACCTGCAATCGCTGAGTGCCCATCTCTCGCAACCGGGGTTTTCGGTGCTGCGCGCCACGCGCGGGCAGGAAGGCATCACACTCGCCCGTCGGCATGTGCCCGACCTGATCGTGTTGGACCTGCTGATGGCGGAGGTCGACGGCATCGGCGTGGTGGAAGCCCTGCAGCGCGACCCGCTGACGGCGGCCATTCCGGTGATCGTGGTGGCCGCTTCCCAGCTGACGGCGCGGGACAAGGAGCTGCTGAACCGGCATGTGCAGCGGGCGCAGGCACCGGTGTCCGCCGCGGCCGGGCCTCGGCCCGATGCGGCCACGGCGGCGCCGCAGAAACGATTCATGGATGAAGTGAAGCGGGCCATCAGCCGCACAAACTGGGGCGACCTCGACCCGCTTGCATGAACCAAGGCGCCTGGGGATCTGGTTGGGTTGTGGGACGAGGCCGAGCGAGGCACGGGGCGTGTCACGCAACGGTCATGGGGCGATGGATGGACTGCCCTACTGGGGCGCATGTTTAGGTAGAGAGAGGCAAAACCGGGCACCAGAGCCGATGAAGTGTCAGTTTTGACGCGACTGGCGGTGCGCTGGGCACTTGAGTTGCCCCACCGGAGTGGATTACCCTCCGTGATGGAGGTCATCGACCGTGGATGTTCTGCAATTGGATATCTCGGGCCGCCCTCAGGCCTGGATCTCGACCAAGGAAGCCGCCGTGCTCTACGCCAGCGACGCAGTCGCCTGGACACTGGGCGTGCCTTGCCATGTGCTGCGCGGCGGCTATCAGCGGATTACCGGGCTGCAGTCCCGCATCGAGCTGCACCCCATCATCGCGGTCCGCGGCGCGATTCCCAGCCGCGCCTGGCGACAGGCGCCGGCACTCTCCAATCCCAAGCTCTTCACCCGCGACCGGCATGTCTGCGCGTATTGCGGGCATCGGTTTCATCCGGAGCAGCTGACGCGGGAACACATTCAGCCGGTGTCCCGCAAGGGGAAAGACAGCTGGATGAACTGCATCACGGCCTGCCGCGCCTGCAACGGGCGCAAGGGGAACCGGACGCCGGAAGAGGCGGGGATGTCGCTGATGTACCTGCCGTATGTGCCCAGCTTGCATGAGGACATGATTCTCCGCGGGCGCAGGATCCTGGCGGATCAGATGGAGTTTCTGCTGGCGAGTGTGCCGAAGTCGTCGCGGTTGTATGTGGGGTGAGCGCCGGGTCAGCTCGGCGTGAACCCGAGGCGGGGCCCGGGCCCGAGCTGGGGCCAGAGGCCGCGGTGAGACTGGGTCCAGCGAGCGTGCGGGTGGGTGGGATGCCCGGCCAGTGCGGTGGCCTAGGCGGTGGCCTGGGCTGAGTCTGCCTGGAGCGGCCGTCCGGCTTGCTGAACGGCCCCGGGGCGCGCCGTGTGCCCCTGGAGGGATGTCCGGCCATCCTGGCCGCCATCAAGGTGCACGCCATGAACTGCAACGTCTCCCCTTCTATCTCCCTCTCTGGAAGTTCTCAGCCGTCAAAACCAGAAGATGAAAACGCTGATCCGGTGGGGGATCCGTCGACCAATCAGGAGCCGGAAGACGAGGATGAGGATGGGCCTGTGGATGGAGATTCCAATGCGGGCGCCGAAAGGACAGGGAATGGTGGGAAGGTCCAGAAGGATGTGAAGGCGGACGAGGGCTGGAACGCCAAAGAGGAACCGGGTGTGCCAAGAACACCGCGCAGAGTACGACGCTGTTTGCCTTGAGCAATCTGTGGATGGCGCGGCGCAAATTGCCTGCGGGCATTGCGGTCTTCGCGGTCCTGACCGAAACAAACTTGCTGTCCACCTATCTGCCAGAAAGGATCAAAGCTAGGCAGATTCCCAGGAACTGGAAGTTCCCTGTCGAGCCTGTGACCAACTACATCCATGACCTAGAACTGCTGAGGGACGGTCTCATCGCTGCGCGAGACCAGTTCATCCACATGCGCCAGGGACTTGTCAACAACGCCGGACTCGGAGGTATCCCAGAGGGGGTCGCAATCGTTAAGGCGGTATCCAAACACTACGTCGGAGACGAGTACGCCGCGCGCGCCGATGGTTACGGCGAAGGTAGCGACTACCTGGGTGACATGGGCCACTATCCGGCAAATGCCCCCGATCGGATCGAACAGGCCGTGAACCACTTGATGGCTTTGATAGAGGCGTGGGTGGCCGAGGGGAATCGTCTGCGCGGCAACCTGACCGACTGGCCCCGCTCGGTGCTCCCCCTTCCCTCCTAAGCGTCGCGGCCCACCCAAGCTAGCCTGCAGGGCGATTCCTCGTTCGAAGGTGATCCGATGTTGTCAGACGGTCGCATCAGCGAGGAGGGGCAAGCTCAGCAAGATTGCTGATGACACGCCTCGTTTTGGTTGACCGTCTTCGTTGTCAACGGGCGCGGCGAGGCAGGGCAGATTCGCAGCAGGCGCTGTCGAAGCCGCGCCAGAACGCTGCAACCTGCAGCCACAAAGCAAGCTGATTGAGCGGCTGCCGCCGCTTCTCCAAACAGGGGTCCGCTGGTATGCAGCGCTGTTTCTTGCGCTGTTCCTGGTCTCTGGTGCGATTGTCTGGCCCGTGCTATCGGTGGCTTGGCTATGAAGCCACTCAACACTTTGCTGCAGCGGACACGTTGAACGGCAGCTTTCTGGCATGTCATTCCGGCTAGGCCGATTTCCGCTTCGGGCACGCTGCTGACGCTTGCTTCGCTTGGGCACGCGGCTGCAACGGGGCGACAGCGCCATGCCACCGCTTCGAGCAGCAGACAATCCGGCGCGAGTTGACGGCGAAAGCCGCGGGCTGCAGGTCGGACGACCGCAGCGCCCTCAACACCAGTCGTTGAAGCTGTCAACCGGCCGGGTGCGCCGGCGACTGCTTCATGCCAGGCAGCCTGAACTCGGCGGCCGACCGCCGAAGACGGCAACCGCTGCGGAACCGCCCTCCAGCCCTGATCTCGAACTTCGGCTTTGGGCACTGACCTGCCTCCAAACCGCGGACCGGCAGGCCGTCTTCAGCTTGGTGCCCGCAGCGGTCGCTCGTGTGCTGCGGCTTCGGGTACGCCAAGGCCATCTTTCCGCCGCGTGTTCCGATCGAGACAATGCCGATTCTCGTCCTCGGCGTAGTGCATGCGCGTACCAAGACGGTCGGCCGGGATTCATGTGATCTCACGCCAAATGGGAGTTAACTCGTTGTCGGCGTTCGGGAAACCTGAAATTCCCAACTTCTCTAAGCGTTGACGCTGCAACTCATTTGCAACACAATCAAGGCATGAAGACAGCAATCATCCCGCAGGTGCGCATCGAGCCTCAGCTCCGCGCCGACCTCGACGCCGTCCTGCGCGACGGCGAGACCCTGTCCGAATTCGTCGAATCGACGGTACGCGGCGCGGTGGAGCACCGCCTTGTTCAGCGCGCGTTCGCCTCGCGCGCTGACGAGGCTTGGGCGCGCTTTCAGCGCACCGGCGCCGGCCGGCCGGCTGAAGACGTCATCGCCGACATGCGGACGAGCCTGGAGGTCAGGCGCAAGGAACTTCAAGGCAAGCACCGTCCGGCCGATGCATGACCTACCAGGTCATCTTCGAGACCCAGGCGGATGAAGACCTACTGCGACTGCACGAGCACCTCCTCGAGCGTGCCGAGTACGTCGAAGACCTAGAAATCGCCAATCGCGCCATCGACGCCATCCAGACGGCAGTCCTCGCGTTGGCTGTATCGCCGATGCTATTTCGCAAGCGAAGTGGCGGCGGTCCGCTACGACGCGAGCTCGTCGTTCCGTTCGGGACGACCGGCTACGTCATCGAGTACGAGGTTGCTGGGCCCGACCTGGTCGTCGTGCTGGCCATCCGTCACCAGCGCGAGCAGGACCTTCACTGAGAGAGCCCGGCCGGGAAAGCATCTCCAGGGTCGGCCGGGATTCGTGTGCGTGCCCGCTATGCTCACCGGTCTGAGCCACAGTTGGCGGACCGCTCTGCAGCTGTCGCTGACGGTCGCGGTCGGCGTCCGTACGGCCGCAATGTGTAGAGTCGAGGTGTGGCGCGGTGACTGTAGGTCTGAGCATCGCTGTTGCCGTCCCTTTCGGTTGACGGTGCCCTAAGAGCACTTCTCATAACCCCGTTCTCGCCGCACCTGAAGGCGCGAGCATGTCCGCAGCCTCGGATTGAGGCCGCACAAGCCCGTTTCAGCCATCGAAGCTGGCCGCCAGGCCCCTCATCTCCCGCTTTGCGGGCTCAGCGGGCGCACCTCGCCCTTGGCGGCGCTCAATGCGCCGGCTCATGGGCGGCCAGCCACACCAGCCGCTTGACGTTGTAGGCCACGCACTGGAGCGTGTTCGCCAGTTCATTGCGAGCCAGCGTCGTGGCCCGCACCACCTTGCCACCCAACTGCTGCAGGCCCGCGAACACGTGCTCGCCTCTGGCCCGGATGCGGTTGATGGCCGTGTTGTGTGCATCCAGCCGCTGACGCTTCTGCTGCCCAGGCCGGGCTCTTCTGCCGATGCCGTCTCGCAGTTGCTGCTCTCGCAGCAGGTCCCGGTTGGCCTGGCTGTCATAGCCCCGGTCGGCCAGCACGCGTTTGCCGGTGTTGCTGGGGTCCAGCCCGTCCTTCAAGGTCTGGCCGTCGTCCACATTGGCCGGCGTGACCTTGATCTTGCGGATGAGCTTGTAGCGCGCGTCGCTGTTGGCATGCACCTTGTCGCCGTAGTGGCTCTTGCCGTGCTTCTTCGTCCAGCGGGCGGCGCGGTCGGTGTGGCGCAGCTTCTTGGAGGACCAGCCCTCAGGGGCCTGCCCTTCATTGAGCGCTTCGCGCTCCTCGCTCTTGGTGTGCGTGACCGGCGCCTGCACGATGCTGGCGTCCACGATCTGCCCGCCTCGCGGGATGTAGCCGTGAGCCTGCAGTTGCTGGCTCACGGCCTCGAAGATGGCCCTCCCGCCCAGGCCACCCTGGGCCAGTTGCTGCTTGAAGCGCCACAGCGTGCGTGCGTCCGGGATGTGCAGCTCGCCTGCAAGCCGGCAAAAGTGCTGGAAGCTCATGCGGTCCAGCACCTGGTACTCGCACTCCTCGTCGCTCAAGTTGTACAGCGACTGGATGAACACCAGCCGCACCATGATCTCGGTGGAGTACGGCGGGCGACCACCCTTGCTGCGGTCGGGCCGTGGGCAGGCTGCCTCCACCTGAGCTGCAACTGCTGCGAAGTCCACCAGTTCGTCCATCGCCGCGAGGTTGGCGATGAAGCTGCCCATCTTCTCCTGACGTCGGTCCTGAACGAATAGGTCAGATGAAGCCTGGCGGCGCCAGAAGGCCGAGGGCTTGATGCGGGGTGTGATCATGGCCTGTATGGTGACCGATTCCGGTGTCAGGTGTGAGAGAGGTTTTGAGAAGTGCCCAGAAGGGAGCGTTGGGGGTGAGCGGCAAGGGATACCGTCCCGTCCGGTCGATTCACTGCCGCTGTCGTCAAGTGACATCTTCCAGCGCCACTGCCGCCCGCCATGGTCGCTGACCGCCAGGTCGCTCCAGCCTGGAGGTGCCCTCGCGCAGTCGGATGCGGTGGACACGACCTGGCTTTTGCCCTGGGGGCCCGAGTCGTCGCCCAGTGACCGGCCACTGTGGGCTCAATGTATCCAGACGTATCCAATCCGTGAGGCAGCCCCCAGGGGTTGATGGAGGGGGGCGCGACCGGGCCTTGGCAATTTCGCAGTTGCGCCTCTGAGTCGCAGCCCGCTGAGAGGTGCGCAGGCGACAGGACATCGCCCACTGGGTGCGATGAGAGAACAAGGCCTCGATACGATGCCGATTTGGCGCAGGAGTAGAGTAGAGCGATGGAGTCCCGCTCGGGTCCTGGGCCCGCCAATGGGGGGCTCGGTAAAGTCTTGTTGCCCGGTCAACGGCGCAGCGGCGCCCGGCGTTGGCCCCCTACCGACATGGAGTGTTGAAGATGAAAAAGCTGCTGATTGCCTCTTTGGTGGCAGTGCTGACCGCCTGCCAGACCACCAGCCCCGATGTGATTCAGCGCGGTGATGCGCAGCGCCTGTCCCAGGTGCAGGACGCCACCCTGCTGTCCGTGCGCCCCGTCACGGTGGACGGCAGCCAGAGTGGTGCCGGTGCCGTCACCGGCGGTGTGGTGGGCGCCATTGCCGGCGGCAGCGTCGGCGGCCACCGTGATGGCATGGTGGTGGGCGTGCTGGGCGCCGTCGCCGGTGCCGCGCTGGGCAATGCGGTGGAACGCAGTGCCACGAAGGAAGAAGCGGTTGAGCTGCTGCTGCAGATGCGCAACGGCGAACGTCGGGCCATCGTGCAGGCCAAGGGCAATGAAGCCTGGCAACCCGGCGAGCCGGTGATCCTGGTCACCACGGGCGGCCGCACCCGCGTGATGCGCGCACCGGCCACCACGGGCGCCGCACCGCAGCAGTCCCCGCAGCCCCAATATCAGCAGCCGCAATACAAGCAGTAAACCCGGGTGGACGTGGCGCAACCACGTCCCCACTGCGCTGACCCAAGCCACCGCCCAGCGGTGGCTTTTTCATTTCACGCGCTGCTTTTCCAGCTTGCGGGCCAGGGTTCTGCGGTGCATGCCCAACCGGCGCGCTGTTTCCGAGATGTTGAAGTCGGTGGCGGCCAGGGTTTCGTGGATGCGCTCCCACTCCAGCGTCTTGATCGAGGTGGTGGCACGCTCGGTGACTTCCACCTCGGCATCCCCCTGCGCCCGGGAGAAGGCCGCTTCGATGTCGTCGGTGTTGGCCGGTTTGGCCAGATAGTGACGGGCCCCCAGCTTGATGGCTTCCACCGCCGTCGCAATGCTGGCGTAGCCGGTCAGCACCACGATGACCATCGCGGCATCATGCTCATGCAGCGTCTGCACGCAGGAGAGCCCGGAGCCGCCCGAAGCGAGCTTCAAGTCCACCACCGCATATTCGGGCGTGTCGTCCGGGCCGCGTTCGGACAGCAACTGCTGCACCTGGTCGTGGGTGGACGCCCGCAGCACCGTATATCCCCGCCGTTCGAAGGAACGGGTCAGGGTGCGGGCGAAGGCATCGTCATCCTCAACGATCAGCAGCAGGCGGTCTTCGTCATCAGCCATCATGGGCTGCATTGTCGGCGAGGCCCTGAGGCACCAGTGCGGACAGTGGTAATCGGATCTCGACCTCCGCGCCGCCCCCTTCCTCATTCATGAGGTTTCGGGCCTGCAGATGGCCGCCGAGCGAGCGGATGACATTCAGCGCCAGGAACAGCCCCAGCCCGCCGCCCGGACGCCCCTTGCTGGACTGGTAGGGCTTGCCCAGCCGCTCCAGCATCTCGGGCAGGAAACCAGGGCCGCGGTCACGCACGCACAGCACCAGCTGGTCTTCCTCCGCGAAGGCACGCAGCAGCATCGGCTGGCCGGGCGCGGCCTCCTGGGCGTTGTCCAGGATGTTGTCGATCATCTGCTTCAGGCCCACATCCGAGATGATGTGCAGATCCGGCAGGTCCTGATCCGCCCGGTATTCCAGCCGGCCGGCATGGCGGGTCCGCCGCCAATGCGCGACCAGATCACCCAGGAAGGCATGCAGCGTGGTCAGCGCCGGGGCTTCCCCGCGCATCTCCCCCGCCGACATGAGGATGCCGCTGACGATGGCCTTGCAGCGCTGCAGCTGCACCTGCATTTCTTCGATCTCCTGCCGCAATTCCGGGTCACCGGCGAAAGGCGCCATATGGGCCCAGTCCCCCAGAATCACCGACAGTGTGGACAGCGGCGTGCCCAGTTCATGCGCAGCACCAGACGCCAGCAGGCCCATTCGCACGATGTGTTCTTCTTCCGCCGCCCGCTGCCGCAGGTCGGCCAGGCGCGCATCACGCTGGCGCAGGTTGCCGCTGATGCGATGGATGAAGGTGACCAACAGCGACGCATTGATCGCAAAGCAGATCAGCAGGCCGCCCACATAGTGCGGCGGCAGCGACAGCCCGGCCAGGTCCGGCAGCCGCAACGGCTGATGCCACTGGGTCAGCGCCAGGAAGCAGGCGGCTGTCAGCCAGACCATCGGCCAGATGTAGCGCGCCGGCAGCAGCACGGCGCCCACCGCAATCTGCAGCAGGTAGAGAAACACAAAGGGATTGGTGACGCCGCCGCTGTAGAACAGCTGCCCGCTGAGCACCGCCACATCCACCAGCAGACCGGCAAACAGCTCGGCGTTGCCGACGCTGGGCACCCAGCGGGTGCGGATCCAGCAGGCCAGGTTGAACAGCAGCAGCACCAGCAGCAACGTGAGCATCTCCGCCACCGGCAGATGGATGCCCAGCGTGTAGTGCACCGCCACCACGGTGGCGAACTGGCCGGCCACGGCCAGCCAGCGCAGTTGCACCATCTGCATCAGGTTGGATCGGCCGGCCTGGCTGTCCGGCGCCAGCGCGCCCGACAAGCTGGCCAGGCCCGGCAGGCCGGACAAGCCCATCCAGCGGCTGGACCAGCGGCTGTCCCCAGGCTCCCGGTCAGGACGACGCAGGGGCACGGGGGGCCTTGTCATCCGCATCACCGTCGTCGTCGTCCAGCCGCCCCTCGCGCAAACGGCGGCGCCGCTCGCGCCACAGGTAGATGCTGATGCCCGCCGTCATCGCCGCCATGGCGTACCAGGTCAAGGCATAGGACAGATGGCTGTTGGGAAACTGGACCACGGTGAGCCCGCCGCGGGGCCAGGACTCGGTGGCGGGACTGGGCCGCGTGTCCGCTTCGTCGATGAAATAAGGCGCCAGCGGCCCTTCAAGGGTCTGGGCCCGGCCGATGGCCTCGACATCCCGCGAATACCAGCGTCCCGCCGCCGGATCGTTCTTGCGCAGCAGACTGCCGCCCGGCTCGGTGAGCCGCAGCAGCCCGGTGACCTCGACCTCGCCCTGCGCTTCCGTCGCCGTGCGCGACACCCGGGTCTTGTATTGCGGCGGCACGAAGCCCCGGTTCACCATCACCCAGTTGCCGTCACGGCTGCGCAGCGGCGTGAGCACCCAGTAGCCGGTGCCCAGCACCGTGCTGGCGCCCACCAGCACTTCGCGCGAGTGATCGAATGCGCCGCGCACCACCACGCGGCGGTATTCATCGTCCGCCTTGGAGATGCCCGCCCAGCGGTCCGCCGACGGCGCCAGCACCGGAGGCGCCGACAGCCGCTTCTCGACCCGGGCCATCAGGTCCTGCTTCCAGCCCAGCCGCTGCACCTGCCAGGTCCCCAGCGCGATGAACGCCACAAACAAAAGGGCCGCGCCCAGCTGCAACGCCCAGCGGGCGATGCGGCGGCGCGGCCGTTCTTCCTGAGGCAGGTCAGCCATCAGGGCATGTTGCGCATGTCGTGGACCGGCATCATGTTGCTGTTCAGGTGGAACATGACCCACACCGAGCCAGCCAGCATGATCACCACGATGGCGACGGTGAAGATCAGCGCCAGCATGGACCAGCCGCCTTCCACCTTCGAGTTCATGTGCAGGAAGTAGACCATGTGGACCACGATCTGCACCGCCGCGAAGCCCAGCAGCACCAGCGCCATGGTGCTGGAGGAGGCAATGCCCTTGCCCATCACCAGGGCGAAGGGAATGGCGGTCAGGATGACGGAAAGGATGAACCCGACGACATACCCCTTGACGGTGGCGTGGTAGCCAACGTCGTGGTCATCGTGGTGATCGCCGTGATGATCGTTGTTGTGCTCGCTCATGGCAGCACTCCCATCAGATAAACAAAGGTGAAGACACCGATCCAGACCACGTCCAGGAAGTGCCAGAACATCGACAGGCAGATCAGGCGGCGCTTGTTTTCCTTGGTCAGGCCCAGCTTGGCCACCTGGACCATCAGCACCACCAGCCAGATCGCACCAAAGGTGACGTGCAGGCCGTGGGTGCCCACCAGGGCGAAGAAGGACGACAGGAAAGCGCTGCGCTGCGGGCCGGCCCCTTCATGGATCAGATGCGCGAACTCATACAGTTCCACGCCCAGGAAGCACAGGCCCAGAATGCCGGTGATGGCCAGCCAGCCCAGCACACCGGCCTTCTTGCCCTTGAGCATCGCGATCATCGCGAAGCCGTAGGTGATCGACGACAGCAGCAGGAAGCCGGTGTTGACGGCAACGAGCTTCAGGTCGAAGAGGTCCGCGCCCGACGGGCCGGCCGCATAGCTGCGGCCCAGCACGGCGTAGGTGGCGAAGAGCACCGCGAAGATCAGGCAGTCACTCATCAGGTACAGCCAGAACCCCAGGAGGGTGCCGTGCTGCGGATGGTGATCACCGTTGTCGTAGAACACCGGCGTGCCGGTGTTGTTCGTCATGGTCGTTGCTTGCATGTTGGATTGCTCGCTCGGGTTCAGGCCTGTGCGGCCAGCACCTGGGTGCGGGCTTCTTCCGTGCGGGCCACTTCATCCGCAGGGATGTAGTAGTCGCGCTTGTAGTTGAAGGTGTGGACGATGGCCGTGGCCACCACGGCGAACATGGCAATGCCCGCCACCAGCCACATGTGCCAGATCAGCGCAAAGCCCAGCAGGGTGGACAGCGCGGCGATGATGACACCGGCGCCGGTGTTCTTCGGCATGTGGATCGGCTTGAAGCCGGACACCGGACGCTGGTGGCCGCGGGTCTTCATGTCGAACCAGGCGTCATGGTCGTGCACCACCGGGGTGAAGGCGAAGTTGTACTGCGGCGGGGGCGACGAGGTCGACCACTCCAGCGTACGGCCATTCCACGGGTCACCGGTCACGTCACGCAGCTGGTCGCGCTTGAGGTAGCTCACCACCAGCTGGATCAGGAAGCATCCAATGCCGGCAGCGATCAGCAGCGCACCCAGGGCAGCGACCTGGAACCAGATCTGCAGCGACGGATCGTCGAAGTGGCTCATGCGGCGGGTGACGCCCATCAGGCCCAGCACATACAGCGGCATGAAGGCCACGAAGAAGCCGATCTGCCAGAACCAGAACGAGCACTTGCCCCAGAACGGATCCAGCTTGTAGCCGAAGGCCTTCGGGAACCAGAAGGTGATGCCCGCCAGCAGGCCGAACAGCACGCCGCCGATGATCACGTTGTGGAAGTGGGCGATCAGGAACAGGCTGTTGTGCAGCACGAAGTCGGCCGGCGGAACCGCCAGCAGCACACCGGTCATACCACCGATCACGAAGGTGACCATGAAGCCCACGGTCCAGTACATCGGCACATCGAACTTGATGCGGCCGCGGTACATGGTGAACAGCCAGTTGAAGATCTTCGCACCGGTCGGGATCGAGATGATCATCGTGGTGATGCCGAAGAATGAGTTCACGCTGGCGCCCGAGCCCATGGTGAAGAAGTGGTGCAGCCACACCAGGTACGACAGGATCGTGATCACGACCGTGGCGTAGACCATGGAGGCATAACCGAACAGCTTCTTCTGGCTGAAGGTGGAGGTGATTTCCGAGAAGATGCCAAACGCCGGCAGCACCAGGATGTAGACCTCAGGGTGACCCCAGATCCAGATCAGGTTCACGTACATCATGGCGTTGCCGCCCAGATCGGTCGTGAAGAAGTTGGTGCCGACGTAACGGTCCAGCGACAGCAGCGCCAGGGCGGCCGTCAGGATCGGGAACGAGGCCACGATCAGGATGTTGGAGCACAGGGACGTCCAGGTGAAGACCGGCATCTTCATCATGGTCATGCCCGGCGCGCGCATCTTGATGATGGTGGCGATCAGGTTGATGCCCGAGAGCGTGGTGCCCACACCGGCCACCTGCAGCGACCAGAGGTAGTAATCCACCCCCACGCCCGGACTCGCCAGGATGCCGGACAGCGGCGGATACGCCAGCCAGCCGGTACGTGCGAATTCACCCATGAACAGCGACAGCATCACCAGGACGGCGCCACCGGCGGTCATCCAGAAGCTGAAGTTGTTCAGGAAGGGGAAAGCCACGTCACGGGCGCCGATCTGCAGCGGCACCACGTAGTTCATGAAGCCGGTGATCAGCGGCATCGCCACGAAGAAGATCATGATCACGCCGTGGGCGGTGAAGACCTGGTCGTAGTGGTGCGGCGGCAGGAAACCGACGTTGTCGCCGAAGGACAGGGCCTGCTGGGCGCGCATCATCAATGCGTCGGCAAAGCCGCGCAGCAGCATGACGATGCCCAGCACGATGTACATGATGCCGATGCGCTTGTGGTCGATGCTGGTCACCCAGTCGCGCCAGAAGGGGCCCCACAGCTTGAATTTGGTCATCAGCGCCAGCACGAACAGGCCGCCCAGGGCGACTGCCGCGAAGGTACCGATCAGGATCGGCTCATGGTATGGAATCGCCTCAATGCTGAGGCGTCCGAAGATGAGCTTTTGTAGGTCAATCATCTTGGATCTCGATATAACTTGCGGTCCCGGCGCGGCCCATCAGGCCTGGTGCGCCGGGCGCCGGTCAGTTCTGGCTACGGGTGGAAGACCACTGCGCGGCGTACTGGCCGGCGTTGTCGGGCGTGCAGAGGGCGGCCACGAAAATCCGCTTCTGGTCGTTGCTCCAGGGCTTGCTGGCCAGGCCGTTGATCGCGCCCTTGCCACCGCCACCGGCTGCATCAATGGCCATCATCTGGCCCATGCACATCTTGCTGCCGTCCACACAACGGTTGACGATCGCATCGAACAGGCCCGGGGCCACGGTGGCGAATCGGCGCACAGGCTCCTTCTCGCTGGGCTTTTCCAGGGTCTGGTACAGGTCGCGGGAGAGTTCCACGCCGTCGGCCTTGTTGCGCTCGACCCAGGCACCAAACTCGTCGTTGCTCAGGCCGTGGAACTTGAAGCGCATGTGCGAGAAGCCGTCACCGCTGAAGTTGGCCGAGAAGCCGTCATAGGTGCCCGGCTTGTTGATCACGGCATTCAGCTGGCTCTGCATGCCCGGCATCGCGTAGATCATGCCCGACATGGCCGGCACGTAGAACGCGTTCATCACGGTGGACGAGGTGATCTTGAAGAGGATGGGGCGGTCCACCGGTGCGGCCAGCTCGTTGACGGTGGCAATGCCTTGTTCCGGATAGAGGAACAGCCACTTCCAGTCCAGGGCTACCACTTCCACCACCAGCGGCTGCACACCGGCCGGCACCGGGCGCTGGGCGTCCAGACGCTCCAGCGGACGGTAGGGGTCCAGCTTGTGGGTGCTGATCCAGGTCATGGCGCCCAGCGCGATGATGATCAGCAGCGGCGCGCCCCAGATGATCAGTTCCAGGCGGGTGGAGTGATCCCATTCGGGGGAGTAGGTCGCTTCCTTGTTGGAGGAGCGATAGCGCCAGGCAAACGTCAGCGTGAGGATGATCACCGGGACGATGATCAGCATCATGAGCAACGTGGAAGCCACGATGAGTTGCGCCTGCTGGTTGGCGATGTCACCCGAGGGTTTCATCACGACCATGTTGCAGGCGGTCAGTGGCAGCGCCAACGACAGCAGCCCGAGACGGGCCAGACTTGTTTTTAGTGATGCTTTGAGGTACATGAGATACAGCCAGCAGGCGGTTGACCCTCGCCAAGGCTCGTTTTCACGGGCCTGGGCGCCGGACATCCGGTTGTGGGCAACAGGAACTGGATCAGCCAGGGCCTGAGCCAAGGAAGGAACCAGGAGAAAACGACAGGGGTTTACGACTAACGGGTAAACGACACTTGTCGACAGTTGCACGCCGGGCGCAGATTTTGCCTCATTGACTCAAACCAACTATTGGACATTTTGTCCCAGGTAGGAGACTCATGAATAGCAACACACTTTCTACGGTGGGGCAGCCCCTGCCGCGAGGGACAGGGGTCGCCACACAAGCCGAGCAGGACGCGGTGGCTCCAGGCGATATTGCGGTGGGGGTGGTCATAGGCCGCGCCTCCGAGTATTTCGACTTTTTTGTCTACGGAATCGCCTCCGTTCTGGTGTTTCCGGCCATCTTCTTCCCCCATCTGGAGCGGTTGGAAGGCACGTTGTGGTCGTTTGCGCTGCTGGCGCTGGCCTTTGTGGTGCGGCCCATCGGCACCCTGATCGGGATGTCGCTGCAGCGGCGTTTCGGCCGTGGCGTGAAGCTGACAGTGGCCCTGTTCCTGTTGGGTATATCCACTTGCGTCATCGCGGTCTTGCCGGGCTACAACGCCTGGGGCCCGGCCGCCATCCTGGCGCTGGCGCTGTGCCGCGTTGGGCAGGGGCTGGCCTTGGGGGGCTCCTGGGACGGTCTGCCTTCGCTGCTGGCGATCAATGCGCCGGAAGGCCGCAGGGGCTGGTACGCCATGCTGGGGCAGTTGGGCGCGCCGGTGGGGTTCCTGATCGCGGCTTCGCTGTTTGCGTATCTGTGGGGCAGCCTGAATGTCATTGACTTCCTGAGTTGGGGCTGGCGGTTCCCGTTCTTTGCGGCGTTCGCCCTGAACGTGGTGGCGCTGTTCGCACGCTTGCGGCTGGTGATGACGCATGAGTACGAGAAAAACCTGGAAGAGCATGAGCTGGACCCCTGCGACACGATTGAGCTGTTCCGCGAGCAGGGCTACAACATCTTCATCGGTGCGTTTGCCGCCCTGGCCAGCTATGCGCTGTTCCACCTGGTGACGGTGTTCCCGTTGTCCTGGGTGATCCTGCATTCGGACAATTCCGTCGGGCAGTTCCTGTCGGTGCAGATCATCGGCGCGCTGCTGGCGGGGGCGGCCATGCCGATCTCGGGGCTGATCGCGGACCGGATTGGCCGGCGCAGCACGCTGGGGACCCTGGCCACGGCCATCGGGATCTTCAGCCTGTTTACGCCGCTGCTGCTGGACAGCGGCAGCATGGGCCAGAACATCTTCATTCTGGTGGGCTTTGTGCTGCTGGGGCTGTCTTATGGCCAGTCGGCGGGGGCGGTGACGTCCAATTTCCTGCCGCGCTTCCGGTATACCGGCGCGGCGCTGACGGCGGACTTGGCCTGGCTGTTTGGGGCGGCATTCGCCCCACTGGTGGCGCTGGGGCTGTCCATCCAGTTCGGCCTGTGGGCGGTGACGGCGTATCTGCTGTCCGGCGCCGTGGTCACCCTGGTGGCGCTGCGGACGAATCGGATGTTGCAGATGAAAGATAATTAGGCCCCCGGTTTGGCTGGCCTAAGGCCAGCCAAACACGCCCCCCGAGGGGGCTGGGGCCGCCTTGGGGCGGCCCGGCGGCAGCCCCCTTCGCTCACCAAGAGCCCCGCTTGGACGGCGCTGCGCGCGTCCGGCGCGACTAGATGCCACCTGGAGCGGTGAATGAGGGCTCTGGATCGGGGCTGGGGCCGCCTTGGGGCGGCCCGGCGGCGGCCCCCTTCGCAAACCAAGAGCCCCGCTTGGACGGCGCTGCGCGCGTCCTGCGCGACTAGATGCCACCTGGAGCGGTGAATGAGGGCTCTGGATCGGGGCTGGGGCGCCTTGGGGCGGCCCGGCGGCAGCCCCCCTTCGCAAACCAAGAGCCCCGCTGGGACGGCGCTGCGCGCGTCCTGCGCGACTAGATGCCACCTGGAGCGGTGAATGAGGGCTCTGGGTTGGGGCGGCCCGCTCGCTCGCGACGAGCACCACTTGGGCGGCGCTGCGCGCTCCGAAGCGACTCCGCTTTTCATGCATTTGTTGGCAGAGATTTTGAGTGGAATATCCCCACAACTTAGTTAGCAAGCTAACTATCTACAATGCGGGCCATGAGCACCGCAAAGTCCCCTCGTCCGATGACCCGCAATGCGCGGGAGCTGGCCTTGCTGCAGTTGGGCGCCAGCCTGCCCATCCTGGAACGGGCCTATCGGGCCACCGCCAATCAGGCCATGGCCGGCCTCGGCGTTTCCCAGGCCATGGCCTGGCCCCTGGTGATGATCGGCCGTCAGGGCGATGGCCTGCGCCAAGGAGTGTTGGCCGACCTGGTGGGCATCGAAGGGCCGTCACTGACCCGGACCCTGGACCAGTTGGTCGAAGCAGGTTTTGTGGAACGGCGTGAAGACCCGGAAGACCGCCGCGCCAAAACGCTCTACCTCACGGACGCCGGTAGCGCCGCCTGCGAGCAGATCGAGACCATCCTGCGGGACCTGCGCAATGAGGTCTACGCGGGCGTGACCGATGCCGATATCGAAGCCACGCTGCGGGTGTTCACCGCCCTTCAGCAACGCCTGGGTTGCCCCTCCCCCATCGTGCCGCCGCGTGCCGCCAAACGGATGCCGCAACGTCCATGAAGCCACCTGCCCTGCCCGCCCTCATCCGCTTCAGCCAGGCCGAGTGGCTGTTCTCCATCAAGGCCTTTGCCGCCGCCATGCTGGCCGTCTTCCTGGCCAACTGGGCCGGCCAGCCACGCCCGTTCTGGGCCATGATGACCGCCTATATCGTGGCGCATCCGCTGGCTGGCGCAGTGCGGTCCAAGGCAATGTACCGCTTTGTCGGCACACTGGTGGGGAGCAGCGCAGCCGTGCTGCTGGTGCCACGATTTGCCAATGCGCCAGAACTGCTGAGCCTGGCCCTGGCACTGTGGGTCGGCACCTGCCTGTGCCTGTCACTGCGTGACCGCACTCCGCGCGCCTACGCTTTCATGCTGGCCGGCTATACCGCCGCGCTGATCGGTTTCCCGTCAGTAGACACCCCCCTGAATATGTTCGACTCCGGCGTGGCTCGCGTCGAAGAAATCGCACTGGGCATTCTGTCAGCAACACTGGTGCACAGCCTCGTGCTGCCCAACGGGCTGGCCGCCAGCGTGCTGGGCCTGCTGGACCGCACCCTGGGCGACACCCGCGCCTGGCTATCCGATCTCACCGCGCGGCGTGATGGTGGCGCGGACCGCCGCCGTGTCGCGGGCGACATCACCCAGTTGCGCCTGCTCAGCACCCACATCCCCTTTGACACAAGCCATCTGCGCTGGACCGCCGATGCGGTGCACGACATGCAAGACCAAGTGGCTGCACTGACGCCGCAACTGTCGGCCGTGGAAGACCGGCTGAAAGCCCTGGAGCAAGCGGAGGGCGGTCTCTCTCCCGACATCACCACGCTGCTGGCCCAGGTGGCCGATTGGATCGCCCTGTCGCCCGCCGAAGCACAGACCCGGTGGCCGGACCTGCAGTCGGCGCTGGACCTGTTGGGGCAGGACCCGTTGGGGCAGGACAGCCACCCCAGCGCCGCCAGCGCCGCCAACCCCACGGGCCCCTGGAATCACCTGCTCCGCCTCGCCCTGGCCGAACGCCTGGAGCGTCTGCTGAGCAGCTGGCTGGAATGCGTGCAGCTGCGCGCCGACATCGACCACGGTCTCAGTGGCGCCCCCATGCCCAGCCGCGCCCGCCCGGCGCTCTCCGGCCCGCGGCTGCACATCGACCTCGGCATGGCCGCGCTGTCGGGCGCGGCGGCGGTGGTGGCCATCCTTGTCTGCTGTGCCTTCTGGATCCTGACCGGCTGGCCGATGGGCTCCGCCGCCGCCATGATGGCGGCCATCTTCTGCTGCTTCTTCGCCGGCATGGACGATCCGGTACCAGCCATCAACGGCTTCCTGAAGTGGACCGTGTTGTCGATGCCGGTGAGCGCCTTGTATGTGCTGGTGCTGCTGCCACTGGTGCAGGACATCTGGACGCTGGTGCTGGTGTGCGCCCCCGTCTTCCTGGTGGCCGGCTGCTTTGTCGCCCGGCCCGCCACCATGGGCGCGGCACTGCCCTTTGTGTTGGGTGTGGCCGGCACGCTGGCAATGCATGACACGTCCCAGGCGGACCTGCCCGCGTTCCTGAATTCCATGCTGGGCCAACTGGCCGGTGTGTTTGTCGCCTCCCGCGTGACCCGATTGATGCGGTCGGTGGGGGCGGACTGGAGCGCCCGCCGCATCCAGCGCGCCACCTGGCGAGAGCTGGAAGACCTGGCTCGTTTGCCTCGCTCGGTCAACCGCAGCCAGGCCTACCTGCTGCGCATGCTGGACCGCATCGCCCTGCTGGCCCCTCGTGTCGCCCAGGCGGGTGGCACCGTGCCAGGTGTGCCCACCGACGATGCCTTGCGGGACCTGCGCCTGGGGGCCGACCTCGTCCTGTTGCAGGCGCTGCGCGACCAATGGCCATCGCTGGCCATCAAGCCCTTGCTGACAGGGCTGGCGGATTGGCAGGCCCAGCGCAGCGCCGGGGTGTTTGAAGCGCCTCCTGTGGCGCTGCTGACGTGCATCGATGACGCGCTTCGCCGCCTGCTGGCGGTCTGCCCGGCCGGCACACGCTGGCCGTCGTCGGCGCGGGCCTCGGCAAGTGCCCTGCTGGGCCTTCGCCGCAATCTGTTCCCGGACGCTCCCGCTGCCCACCTCATGGTCGAGCCGCCGCCTGCCGATCGTCCCGCCATCAACCCTCTGGAGGAGGCCCCGGCATGACCGGCGCTGTAGACGTATTCGGGCTCTATCTGCCCTGGCTGATGCCGCTGGCCTTCGCTGCGCTGCTGATGCTGTGGGGCGTTCGCCGCCTGCTGGCGCTGTGTGGCGCCTATCGCTGGATCTGGCATCCGGCGCTGTTCGATATGGCCCTGTACGTGCTGTTGCTGTGGGCCCTGAGCGGCATCTCTCAGCGGGCCGCACCTGCCGTGCTGCATTTCTTCTCGAATTTGAATTGATCTGGATGATTGGTCGTCATGACATCACTGCCCTCCTTCCTTCGTCCCCGTCGCCTGGCGCCGTTTGTGGTCACCGTCCTGGTGGTGGGGGCTGCTGCCTGGGCCGCGATGCGCCTGTGGGACCGTTATGAACTCTCGCCCTGGACCCGTGATGGCCGGGTGCGCGCCAACGTCGTGCAGATTGCGCCGGATGTTTCCGGCCTGGTCACCGCCGTGCCAGTGGGCGACAACCAGACCGTGGCGGCCGGCACGCTGCTGTTCGAAGTGGACCGCGCCCGTTATGAACTGGCCCTGCGGCAGGCCCAGGCCCAGCTGTCCGCACAGAAGGTGGTGCTGGCGCAGGCCCGTCGCGAGTCCGACCGCAATACCGGCCTGGGCAACCTGATCTCCCAGGAAGTGCGCGAGCAGACACGCAGCCGCGCCGAACAGGCACGGGCGGCTGTGGCGCAGGCCGAGGTGGCGGTGGAAGCGGCCCGGCTGAATCTGGAACGGGCACTGGTGCGGGCCCCCTCCTCCGGCACCATCACCAATTTCGACCTGCGCCAGGGCGCTTATGCGTCGGCCGGACATCCGGTGCTGGCGCTGGTGGACGAGCAGTCGCTCTACGTGGAGGGCTACTTCGAGGAAACCAAGCTGGCGCGTATCCATGTGGGCGACCCGGTGCACGTGCTGCCGATGGGTGCAGCCCGTCCGCTGAGTGGGCATGTGGAAAGCTTTGCCGCCGGCATTGCGGACCGCGACCGCAGCACCAGCACCAATCTGCTGCCCAGCGTGAACCCCAGCTTCAACTGGGTGCGTCTGCCGCAGCGAGTACCGGTGCGGGTGAAGCTGGACCCGCTGCCCGCCGGTGAGCGCCTGGTGGCGGGACAAACGGTCACGGTGCAGGTGATGCCCGCTCAGGCTGGGTCTGGTGCGCGCACAGCAACGGCGAATGCTTCGGCAAAGGCAACGGCAACGGCACCCGCTACAGCGGGTACAGCGGGTACAGCGGGTACAGGGGGTACAGGGGGTACAGGGGGTACAGGGGGTACAGGGGGTACAGGGGGTACAGGGGGTACAGGGGGTACAGGGGGTACAGCGGGTACAGGGGGTACAGCGGCTACAGCGGGGACAGCGGCTACGGATAAGGACACCGCCAGGGCGGGGCCGGTCCACACGACGGCACAGGCGGGGCAGAAGTCATGAAGCAACGCCCGTCCGCCCTCGCCCGGCTCGCCACGGGTGCGTCCGTCCTGGCGTTGGCCGCGCTGCTGGCCGCCTGCGCCAGCGCACCCAAAGGCCCCAACTATCAAGTGCCGGCCAATGCCGTCATCCAGAACCCGCATGCCGCCGAGCCCTTCCGCGAGCAGACACGGGCCGCTGCCGAACCCGGGCCTGCGCCCTTTGCAGCAGAGCCGCTACCTCCGCATTGGTGGCGCCTGTTCAACGACAGCCGCCTGGATGCGCTGGTGCAAAAGGCACTGGCCCGCAACACCGATCTCCTTCAGGCGGCCGCCCATCTCGAACAGGTCCAGGCCCTGGAGACGGAAGTGTCCGGCGCGGAGAAGCCCAGCATCAACGTGAATGCGGCGCCCTACTACGGCCACCCGTCCGGCACGTCGATGATCAAGAAGGACTACGTGCCCCCAGACAGCTTCCGTTATTCCGGCAGTGTCGGCGTCTCCTATCAGCTGGACCTGTTTGGACAGATCCGCCGCGCGGTGGAATCTTCCCAGGCCAGCACCGAAGCCGCTGTGGCCGCGCTGGATCTGGTCAAGGTGAATGTGGCCGCCAGTACCACACGGGCCTATGCAGAGGCCTGTGCCACCGGTCAGCGGCTGGAGACCGCGCAGCATTCGGTGGAGCTGCAGCGCCAGGCCCTGGATCTCACCGAACGGCTGCAGCACGCCGGCCGGGTCGGTGAGATGGATGCCGCGCGGGCGCGCAGCCAACTGGAGCAGTTGCAGGCCGCCCTGCCTCCCCTGCTGGCGCAGCGGCAGTCGGCACTTTATCGGCTGGCCACGCTGACCGGCGACCTGCCGGAGCAGTTCCCGCAGGAGTTGGCGCAATGCCATGAGCCGCCCCGCATCACGGGCACCATCCCGGTGGGCGATGGCGCGGCCCTGCTGCGCCGCCGTCCGGACATTCGTCAGGCTGAGCGCGAACTGCATGCCGCCACTGCACATATTGGGATGGCCATCGCAGACCGTTATCCCAAGATCAGCCTGGGCCTGTCCGCCGGCTCCGGGCCCAGCACCTTCTCCCGCTTCGGGCGCTCGGAGTCGCTCAGCTTCAGCCTGGGCCCATTGATTTCCTGGTCCCTGCCCAACAATGGCGTGGCGGATGCTCGCATTGCACAAGCCGAGGCCTCGACCCGGCAAAGTGCCGCGCGCTTTGATGGGGTGGTGCTGAATGCGCTGCGGGAAACCGAGACGGCCCTGAACCAGTACGCCCGGGAACTGGACCGCCGCGCGGCCCTGCAACGCTCCCGCGATGCCGCCGCCGTGGTGGCGGATCAGGCGCGGCGGCTGTACAAGGCCGGCAAGGTGGGTTATCTCGATGCGCTCGATGCCGAGCGGGCCCTGGCGGGCAGCGATGCGACGCTGGCGGCCTCGGAGGCCACCTTGATCGATGAGCAGGTGCAGCTGTTCCTGGCGCTGGGCGGTGGATGGGAAGCGCCCCCACCCACCACCGCAGCGGCGCAGGCCCATTGATCAGGGATAACTGATCGTCAGCTTGTAGGGCACCGTGGCGCTGGAACCCGCGTAGGCCTGCACCTTGATGTAGACCGTCTGCGCGGCGCTGCCATTCTGATAGGTCAGGGACTCCGCACTGGTGCCGCCTTCCGAGCGGGCCAGACCCGCGCCGGTGCTGCTCACCACATAGAGGTCGTAGTCCACGCCCGTCGTGGTGGGGCCGGTCATGTCCACCCGCAGACGCTGATTGGCCGCCAGGGTGAGCTTGAAGTAGTCCTTGTCCGACGCCGTGCTGATGTAGCCGGACATCGACGTGCGGCTGCCCACCACATTGGCCGTCGCAATGGTGCCGTTGGGCTCCACTTCGTCACCCGCATTGACCGCATTGCTGACGTTGAAGCTCACCGCCGCCGAGGTGGTGGTGTTGCCTGCGGCGTCATAGGCCTTGGCCACCAGGTTGTGGCTGCCATTGGCCAGTAGCGTCGAGTTCACGGCCAGGGTGTAGGGGGACGCGGTGACCGTGTCCTTCAACACGCCATCCAGCCAGAACTCCACCTTGCTCACACCCACGTTGTCCGCAGCGGACGCGTTGAAAGTGATGGTGCCGGAGCTGCCCGAGACGGTGGCGCTGACCGTCGGCGGGGTGGTGTCGCCGCCCTGCACGCCCTGGTTGACCCAGATCGGCGCGGACCACAGCACCTTGCCATCGTCCTGCGTGACCTTGGCGTAGTAGAAGTGCTTGCCGGTGGCCGGGGTGATGGTGGCCGTGGCCGTGTTGGCCAGCTGCGTCACCGTGCCATTGCGGCCCGGCACACCTTCCCAGATTTCGGTGGACACGACGGTGCGGCCATTGGGGTTGTAGAAGCCCACGTTCAGGCTGACCGATCCGCTGTTGTCAAAGCGTTCGCCCATGATCTTGCCATTCGCGCTGAAGATCAGCTGCGAGTACTTGTCCATGGTGGCAAACACACGGCGGGCCTTCAGGGCCTCCACCAGGCTGGCCTTGCTCAGCGCCGTGCCGGTGGGGATCAATACGGCCGTCCGGTTGGTGTAGCTGGCCCCCCAGTTGGCGCAGTGGTTGTCCTGGTTGGTGGCCGGTGCCACATGGAAGCCACGCTCCAGCAGCTTCTTCCAGGCCGTTTCGTAGGAGCTGCGGGACGTTTCCGTCTCGGTGGTGTTGGACGAGAACGCCGAGGTGTTCATCACCTCCGACATCACCATCACTTCGTCACCATCGGCGCTGTAGGCCATGTCGGTGCCGTTGATGATGAACTGGCCGGTGTCGTCCGGATGGTTGAACTGGCCGATCAGGCCCTGGGCGCGCATCACGGAATAAAGCGTGGCGTAATCGCTCTTGGCAATGTAGCGGTCACCAAACAGCTCATTGCTGGCGTTGTATTCCCACGAGAACAGCTCATTGCTGTTGAAGATGTTCAGGTGGCCGCCATTGCTGATAACGCCCCATTCCATGCCGTAGAGCGCCAGGAAGCCCGGGTTCGCCGACGTGTAGTCGGCCGCGATGCTCAGGCCACGCTGATAGCGGGCCTTGGCCGCCGTTGCGCTGCCGGCGGTGTTGGTGCTGGACGAGCCGTCGAAGTAGTGGTTGTGGTCGGTGTTGGCAAAGAAGTCCAGGCCCACGTTCTTCGCGTACGGGAATGCGGCGTCCGGACCATACGCGCCGGTCTGCGCCGGCTGCGACGAACTGCAACTGCCGATGGCGCCGCCGCCGTCAGAGTCGTTGGTCTGGCCGTGGAAGCTGCCGTAGTACACGGTGTAAGGCCAGTTGCCGGCGCTCACCGACGCGGCCAGACCCCGCACGCGCTGGTTGGCTTCACCGTTGGCACCCACGGCCAGCGGGCGCAGCGTGCCCATGGCGACGGCGGCGGGTTTGCCGACCGCAAAGTTCCAGCTCTGGGTCACCGGGCCGTGGCCGCTGGTCCCGATGCTGGTGAGGATTTCATTGAACCGGGCCTCGCCGCCCTCGGCCTTCAGCACCGTGCTGGCTGGCGCGCTCACCGCCACCAGGGTGGCGCTGTAGATGCCGCTGGTGGACGTGTCCCCCGGGCCGGACCAGTCCAGCTTGAGAGACTGCACATCGCCGGTGTAGGCCTCCACACCGGCCCAGGTCTTGACCACCGTGCCGGCCGGATTGCGCAGTTCCACGCGCCAGCCCAGCCAGGTGCCCGATGGGGCGCCGACATAGTCCAGGCTCACGGTGAAGCTGCGTGCGCCAGTGCCTTCCGCGCCGGTGAACGGCACATTCAGTGCGGCATCGAACTCGTGGTGATCCGGATATTTGGCGGTGGCGTCGGCCGACAGTGCAGACGCGCGCTCTTCGCTGGCGGATGCAATGGTCACGGTCGTTTCAGCGTTGCGGCCGCCGCCGCAGGCCACCAGGGAGAGCGCCAGCAGGCTCAGGCCGCCGACCTGGGCCGCGCGTGCGGCGTGTTGGGACAAACGATGCAGGAATTCCATGTTGATCTCCTTATTCCGGGCGACGGCGACGTGCCACCAGACCCACAGCCCCCAAGCCCGCCAGCATCAGCGCATAGGAGCCCGGCTCCGGCACGGCGGGTGTGGGCACGTCGGCGACGATTTCGGTGCCGGTGAATCGGACCATGTCGTAGCGGATGGTGCCGCCCGTGCCGTAGGTGCTGGTGGTGCCGGCATAACTGCTGGTGCCGGGCGCAAAGATGCTGACCAGTCGCACCGCAAAGCTTTCGTTGTTGGCCACACCCAGCACCGACGAGAAGTCGAAGCTGATGCCGTTCACGAAGCTGCCCTGGCGGGTCATCTGATACGTTGTGGCCTCCAGCCAGCTTTCGCCATCCACCGTGTAGAGCAATTCGGTCCAGGCCGATGCGGTGGCGCTATTGCGCTGGTCGAAGCTGAACACGATGTTGTCGTAGCCGGTCGTGTCCACGCCGAACTGCACCCCATACACCCCGCTCTGCTTGCCTTGCGCCGCATAGTTGGCGGTGTTGAGCGCCTTGCCGTTGGTGATGTCGTCGCTGCTGCCGGTGGACGAGACGAACTGTGTCGTCAGCGTGGTGCTGCCGCTCAGGAAGGCGATGCTGGCGCCGTTCTGACTCAGGTCGTGTTTGGTGGTGCCTGGGTAGCCGCCATTGGCCGCATCAAAGGCGCCGTTGAAGTCCCATTCGGCCACCGTGGTCTGCGCCTGGACGCCGGTGGCAATGAAGGCGGCCAGTGCCAGCCATGCGGGTTTAAACACCATCTGAATCTCCTACCCTTGACGAATTTGCAGTGAATTCATTTGCGCAAACGTTTCCGGCTCGACGTTTCTACAAAACGAATTCCACTGCAATGAATGTGTGTGAATGGCAAAGCGCCGGTGAAGCGGCCGGAGCGTATGCGGGCTTCATGACAAGACGGTTGCGGGGAAGCCCGAAGTGGGGCATGCCCATCCCCCATGAATGAGGGAAAGGGTTTACACGCGATAAGCACAAACGCGGTGCGCCGCCGCATGCATTGCGCCGACGCAGTGCGGACTGCACCGCGCCGGGCCTCCCTGCACGCACGCCGATGGGCACGGGCAGGCCCATGGCCCTCCGAATACGGACGCACCATTCATCCCTGCCAAGGCAGCGTGTCCACCGCCCTGCCCCTGTGTCATTTCCCGTTCAATCGCTACCCCAACTCTGCGCTGGGGCAGGCGCAGCTCCACCCATGGCAAGAAGGTGGCCGAAGCCAAGGCCATTGCGGCGAAGGGTTGGCACCACCCCAAACAATCGCCATGAGACGCTGGACCGGGATGAGGCGGTGCAGCGGGAGGCCCGCCAGGTGGCCATGGCCAGCGAGTTGCGGGAATGGCTGGCCCCTGTTGAGCCACCGACATCGACGTATCTATTCGTAACCTCACCACACGCCAAGGCCCGGCCCGGCAGGCGCCGCAGCGGCCAGCCATGCCCATGCCACGTGTGGCAAATCTCACATACGGATCGGCACCAATGGCGATAGTCGCCCCACTGGCCGTTTAATCGCACAGATGGGCGGTCATGGGGTGGATCGCCATACCTGCGGTAAATACATTTTGTTATGGTTGCCGCCGGCCTGCGCAAGACAGGTTTTCAGCGCCCATCAAAACATTCCATGGCGCTGATGATGAGGGAGAGAGCGTGGACGCGAAGATTCAACAGCGCAGGCGGGGTCCTGGCGCGGCCGTTGCTGCCGTGCCCACGGCGCTTTCCGTAGCGCCACGGGGAGAAGGGGCATGAGCCTGCTGCCCTTGCCACTGACCCAGTGCGAAGCCCCGAATCTCGATGATGCCCGGTCGCTGCTGCTGATCCACCTCCCACGCTTTGCTGACCGCGACGCCCTGGCCCGTGCGCTGGGGACGGTCGACAGCAGCGAGCTTGTTCCCCGCGTGCTGGCCGCCTGGTTCCTGCGCCAGTACGACAGCCAGCACACCGCCCGAATTGCTGAACAGCTGCTCGGCGACCCGTCCATCGCCCAAGGCGACACGCCCTTGCTCCGCCATGCGCGTGCCCGGCTGCAACTGGCACTGGCCGATGCCTACAACCTGCGTGGCGAGCATGAATCCGCGCTCAGCCTGGCCGATGAAGCACGGGACGGCTTCCAGACGCTCCGCCACCTGGCCGGGCAGTCGGATGCGGACTGGGTGGCCGCCAACATCGTGCACGACCTGGGCGACTCCCGCCTGCGCAACCAGTTCATGCGCAGTGCCGCCACCCTGGCTCAGGAGGCGGAGGATGCGGAACGGATGCAGACCGCCGAAATGGCGCTGGCCTGCTTTGCCGCCTTTGAAGATGCGATCGCGGCGGCAGTGGCCTGGGGCTCTTCGGTGCGGGCCCATGAGGACACCCCCGTCCCGGCACTGCGAGCACTGGCCCAGTTCTTTCTCTTCATCACCGAATGGGCCAAGGGCGCTTGTGATGCCGCGCTGGCCCATGCGTTGCTGTCCATCCAGGCCTCCGAAGAATGCGGACAGATGCGGCGAGCGCTACTGGACAACGCCAACGTCGCCTCGCTCTTGATGGAACTGGGGGACCTGGACGCCGCTGCGGCGCGCCTGCGCTATCGACTGGACATTGCCCGTCACTGCGCCTGGCCGCATCCGCTGGGCTGCACGCTGTCAGTGTTCTCCGAGGTGCTGGTGCGCCAGAACCGCGCCGACGAAGCCCGCGTGTACGCGCAGCAAGCCGTGTCGGTGCTGTCCCGCGTGCCCCGCACCACCCATTTCCTGAATGCGCAACTGGCGCTCGCCGATGCCCAGCTGGAATGCGGGGATGTGGACGCGGCCGAGCGGGGCTTTGTGCTGGTCAACCTGCATGGCCGCCATGTGGAGCTGGTGGAGGACCGCGCCTACGCGTTGTTCGGCCTTGCTCGCGTCGCCCATGCGCGCGGTGATCTGCCACAGGCCCGCTCCTTGCTGGACAAGGCGCTGCATCAGCCCCATCTGGATCCGGACCAGGCCCTGCGTACGCTCATCTGCCTGTCCCGGGTGGCACAGGCCCAGGTGGAGGCGGGGGTGCCGGATGTGGCGGAGGACGAACCGATCACCCTGCTGCAACGGGCCCTGCGCATTTCCAACGATCAACTGGAAGGCGCACAGCGCCATGAACTGTTGCTGGAGCTGGCGGACCGGCTGCAGTCGCGGGGTCGGGAGTCGGAGTCCATCGTGGCCCTGCGCGGCGCGCTGGAGGCGCTGGCTGCGGACAAACGGCGCGCCACCGAGCGGCAGGGCATGGCCATGGAGGCCCGCCATCGCAGCGAGACCGTGCTGGCAGAAGCCCAGCACAACCGTGAACTGGCCCGCAAGGAGGCCGCTCGCGCGCGGGAGCTGCAGGCCACCAACCGGGAACTGAGCCGCGCCGTGGCGGCCCTGGAAGCCGCACAGCGCGAACTGATCGAGCGCCATCACGAGCTGCAGAAGGCCAATGAACGCATTCAGGAACTGAGCCTGACCGATCCGCTGACGGGGCTGCGAAATCGCCGCTTCCTCACCCAGGTGATCGACAAGGCCGTGGCGGAGACCCTGCGGGCCCATGCACGCCCGGCCGCTGTGGCGGAGCACGAGTCCAGCCCGGCCGATGCGCCCGGCCCTGGACGCGATCTCTTGTTCTTCCTGCTGGACGTGGACCACTTCAAGCAGATCAACGACGGTTATGGGCATGCGGTGGGTGACGCCGTGCTGGTGGAAGTGGCGGCGCGCCTGCGCGAGGCCACCCGGGGCGAGGATCTGCTGGTGCGCTGGGGCGGGGAGGAATTCCTGATCGTGGCCCGGCATGCCCGTCGGGAAGAGGCCCCCATCATTGCCGAGCGGCTGCTCGGCAGCCTGCGGGAAGCGCCGATCCGTCTGCCCGGCGGTGCGCTGCTGAGTTGCACGGCCTCCCTGGGCGTGGCGAGTTTCCCGAATGAGCCCGGCCCGGACACAGGCGGGGCCGACGGCAGTTGGGAGCGCGCACTGGAGCGCGCCGACGCGGCCCTGTATGACGCCAAGCGGTTGGGCAGGAACCGCTGGGCGGAATAACCGTCGTTGCGGCGGCCCGGCGGGCACTAGACTCTCCCGTGACACTTCACCAGGAGTCGCCCATGTCCACGCCGTCCACGCCGTCCACGCCGCCACCGCTGCTGCTCCCGCCCCCGTCGTTTGAAGGCGTTCACGAGGTCGTGGCCGAGCCCTTGAAGTTCAAGGCCCGGCTGGCGATTGGTGAAGATGCCTACGTCTCTCTGCGCATGATCAACCGCACCCGCGAGGTCTGGGATGTGCTGGGGGCGGCGGGTGCAGGCGCGGCCGTGGCCAAGTCCGGCATGGTCGCGTCGGTGCTGGGCGCCTCCGCCACACCGCTGGGCTGGGTGGCATTTGCGGCGCTCGCCTCCGGTGGGGCCTGCTACGGGCTTTACCGGCTGCTGGGCAACACCAAGGGCCAGCGGGTCATCGAGATTCCCAAGTACCTCAACACGCCGCTGGACACGCTGGGCCTGGCCCTGTTCGACCTGATCGCCCCGCTGTCGCTGCGGCTGGCGGCGCGGGACGGCACGGTGGCACCTCAGCAACGGGACTTCCTCATCCACCATCTGGTGCGCGACTGGGGCCTGGGGCAGCCCTTTGTGGAGCAGGCCGTCCAGGCGGTGGAACTGCGCCTGGCGGATGCCTCGCTGGAGGCCATGGCCATCGAAGGCGCGGAATTCCTGCGGATGAATCCGGACTGCAACCACCAGGCCATCGTGGACGATCTTGCGGTTTTTTTGCGGTCCATGCTGGAAGCGGCCGGCCCCCTGACCCCGCAGGACACCGAAGCGCTGGAGCGCACGGTGCAGTTGCTGCGCACCACGCCCCCCGGCGAACTGACCAAGGCCTGGACCCAGGCCCTGGCGCTGGCTGGCGGCGCGGCTGGCCAGATGCGCACGGCGGTCTCCGGTGCAGCCAGTTGGACCCAGGAGCGCCTGCCGAGTGCAGAGGCGGTGAAGACCACCACCGGAGAAGCCGTGCAGCAGACGCTGGAGGCTGCTCGCCGAGCCGCCGAATGGACCCAGGAGCGCCTGCCCAGCGCAGACACCGTGCGCCGCTCTGCCACAGAAGCCGCCCAGCAAACCCTTCAGGCCGCACGCAAGGCGGCGGACTGGGCCCAAGAGCGCCTGCCAGATGCAGAACAGGTGCGACTCCAGGGCGGGCAGGTGCTGGACCAGGCCTCCCGAGCAGCGCTTGAAAGCGCCAGAACCGCCGCCCGCGTGGCCGACCGACTGTTGCGAAAGCGCCCACCTTCGGACTCCTGAGCCCCGTCCAGGCCCGTTGGCTGCTGGCTTCTAACCGCTGGCAATAAATAAATCAGAAACGATTCCTTCACCTTGAGGACATGACTTCCTAGAGTGCGGCGCTCCTGGCACGGGGCCCACAAGACCCGGTGCCCCACCGGCGGCACCCGCGTGGCGCTGCCCACCCGCACAAAGAAGGAATGCCCTTGAATCCGACCGTTGCATGTGCGCTCCGCACAAGCGCACTCGCTGCCGCCTTGTCCGCTGCATGGGCGCAGTCCGCCCTGGCACAGGACACCACCACCACGGCCAGCCCTCCGGCCCGCGCTGCCTCCGGCCCCGCCACGAGCTCGACCACCGCCCCGGCGGCTAGCCCGGCCGCTCCGTCCGCTCAGACCGAAGCCCAGGGCGCCAACAACGCCCTGCCGCAGGTGGTCGTCACCGGCTCGCGCATCTCCCGCATCAGCAAGGAGGGTCCCAGCCCGGTGACCGTGCTCAAGGGGGATGACCTGGACCGTCTCGGTTACCGCAATGTCTCCGATGCGCTGAGCAGCCTCACCGAAAACACCGGCTTCACCCAGGGCGAGGACTTCGGCAACACCTTCACCCCGGCGGCCAATGCCATCAGCCTGCGGGGCCTGGGCCCCAACCACACCCTGGTGCTGGTCAATGGCCGACGTGTGGCGGACTACCCCAGCCCCTACAACGGCTCGGTCAACTTCGTGAACATCGCCAACATCCCTTCGGCGCTGATCGACCGCATCGAGGTGCTGAGCGGCGGGGCCTCGGCCGTCTACGGCTCCGATGCCATCGCGGGTGTGGTCAACATCGTGCTGAAGAAGCAGGTGGAAGGCGTTACCGTGAACCTGCGCGCCGGGGCGACCGAACGCGGCGGCGGTGAGAACGCTCGCGCCCAGGTCACCGGCGGTTTCCAGTCCGGCCGGCTGAGCGGCGTCCTGGGTGTGGAATTGAGCGGACGCCAACCCATCTGGAGCCGCCAGCGCGACTTCATGTCCGACACCACCACACAAGGGGCGGCCCCCGGTGTGGTGATCGGCCGGCGCAATGCCAGCACCGGCCGCTATCTGGCCCCGGAGGACGGTTGTGACAGCAGCAGCGGGCTCTTTGAGGGTTCCACCTCGGCCTACACCTCCCGCACCGGTGTGTATTGCGGCAGCGGCCGCACCTCTCCCAGCTTCTGGACCACCCAGACCGGCAACCGCAGCGTGCAGGCGGCCGGTGGCCTGACCTATGCGCTGGAGAACGGCCTGGAGCTGTTTGCCGAAGGCCAGTTCGGCTGGGCCCACACCGAAAACAACACCCGCGGCCCGAGCTGGACCTCGCAGGCGGCCGGGCTGGGCTATTTCCGCAATGCCACCACCGGCCTGCTGGAGACCTGGAGTCGCCGCATCTCGCCGGAGGAAATCGGCGACATCGACCGCTACAACCGCATCTGGCAGGACTCCACCCACAACGTGGTGGTGGGCGTGCGCGGCGACCTGAGCAAGACCTGGACCTTTGAGCTCTCCGCTGCCAGTGCGTATTACCTCAACAAGACCACCACCCCGCGCCTGCTGGCCAGCGTGGAGACCCTCTTCCTCGGGCCGCAACTGGGCACTGAGGCGGACGGCACGCCGATCTTCGCGGCGGACCCTGCACGTCTGTATCGTCCGCTGACCGAAGCGGAGTTCAACAGCGTGCTGGGCAAGAGCAAGGGCCGCAACAACAGCTGGAACCAACAGGTCAGCGCCAGCGCCAGCGGTGAATGGCTGCAACTGCCGGCCGGGCCGCTGCGCGCCGCCGTGGTGGCTGAAGCGGGCACCCAGGGCTTCACCAACATCACCGATCCGCGCCTGGGGACCGGTGTGTTCTACAACACCTCCGAATCGCCCAACATCCGCGGCACACGGGACCGCTTTGCGGTGGGTGCGGAGCTGAATGCGCCCATCACACGCCAGCTCACCGCCACACTGGCCGGGCGGTACGACCGCTACCACTTCGCCGGACGCAACGACGGCAGCACCACCTACAACGCGGGCCTGGAGTTCCGCCCCATCGACACCCTGCTGCTGCGGGCCCAGCAGTCCACCAGCTTCCGTGCGCCGGACATGAACTACGTGTTTGCGGCGCAGACGCGGGGCTACTACTCGTCGTCCACCGACTACTACCGCTGCGCCCAGGCCGGTCAACCACTGGCCCAGTGCGACTACGCGGATGTCTCGCCCGGCTTCAACTTCGTGCGCACCGGCTCGTCGGATCTCAAGTCGGAACGGGGCCGTTCGTGGGGATTGGGCGCAGTGTGGCAGCCCACCAGCAGCTTTGATGCGTCGGTGGACCTGTGGAAGATCCGCATCAATGATCTGGTCACCGACCTCGACGCCAACCAGGTGCTGCGCAACGAGGCGGATTGCCGCACGGGTCAACTCGATCCCCAATCGCCGCTGTGCGTGGACGCCATCAGCCGCGTGACCCGCAACCCGGCCGATGCGCTGGTGCGGCCGGGCGAGGTCACCCTCATCCGCGTCAATCCGATCAATGCGGCCAAGGAATCCACCTGGGGCTTTGACCTGGGCGCGCGCTACAGCTGGACCACGCAGGACTGGGGCCGCTGGACGCTCACCAGCAAATACACGGAGGTGCGGGACTATCGCTATCAGCAATCCGCCGATGACCGCGACTACAACCAGGTGGGCACCACCGACTTCACCGACTGGCGCAACAAGTTCGACGCCAGCCTCACCTGGAAGATCGGCGCCTGGACCCACACGCTGGCGGCGCAGCGCAACAGCAAGATCGTGCGCGAGGATCAGGAAGGCTATCTGCCCGCCTACTGGAACTTCAACGCCAGCACGACGTGGCAGGTGACGCCCAAGACCACGGTCAGCGTGACGGTGAACAACCTGTTCGACAAGATTCGGAAGGACCCCAGCGCCACCTGGCCGTTCTATCCGGTGGGCTACTACTTCCCGTATGGGCGGCAGGGCTGGGTGGAGCTGGAGCACCGGTTCTGAGCCCGCAGCGGGAGTGATCGGGAAGCGGGACGGCGCTGGATGGGCGTCCCGCTATCATGCGCCGAGCTGATCACTGGGAAGCCGTTCTCTGCTGCCCCCACCATGCCCTTCCCCTCCCGCACGCTCCGCCTGACCGTCCTCGCCCAGAACAACGCCGGCATCAAGGACTTCCGGCCCTACGTGCCTTCCATCAATGATGCCGGCGTGGTGGCGTTCCAGGCCACCCTGGAGGATGGCCACACCGCCGTGCTGACCCATGACGGCAGCGGCGTCACCACCGTGGCCACCACGGTGAGCGCCAACAGCCCGGTCCAGTGCTTTTCCAGCCACCCGGACATCAACAGCGCCGGCCAGATCTGCATCTACGCCCACATGACCCGCGGGCACGATGCCGTGGTGATGCTGGAGCCGGACGGCCGCCTGCTGCATACACCGGTGGACGGCCCGCTCACCGGCATCGGGCCGCTGGGGCCCACCATGAATGAATCCGGCGGAGTGGCGTTTCGATTCACTTCTGCGCAGGGCCTGGCCAGCATCGGCGTCTGGCAGGACGGACACTGGCGCAGCACTGCTCAGATCGGCACCCAGGCCGTCCCCCTGACCAGCACCCCGACTGCCAACACCAGCGACGCGGCCACTCGCCCCTCTCAGCCCATCGATGGCGATGCCGGGCCTGACGCTTCCAATGCCGGCGCCAGCAACGTGCGCTTCTCCGCCTTCGACGGCCTTCCCGTGGTGAATGCTGCGGGCGATGTCGCTTTCCGCGCCGACCGGTCCGACGGGCTTCAGGGCGTCTTCCTCGCGCGGGGGGGCCAAACGCCGGTCCCGATCATCACCACCGGCGGTGAGATCAGCGCACTGGCCCGCTTCACGATCCTCAATGACCTTGGCCAGATCGCCTTTGCCGCCACCACGGCGGACGGAGAGCCAGCACTGTTTTTCGGCGATGCCCGCGGGGGATCGGGCACAGCCGGCATCACGCCCCTGCTGGGCGGCCACCGGAGCAGCCGTGACAACAGCGGTCGCAGCGGTGATGGCGGTGACTGCGATGGCGGTGGCTTCGAAAGCTTTCGCGGCATCCTGATCAACAAGCAGGGGCCGGTGGTGTTCTACGGCACACCGCACGGCGGCCAACTGGGCATCTACACCGGGCCCGATCCACGGCGGGACCGTCTGCTGGGGCTGGGCGACCCGCTTCTGGGCGGCACCGTCAGTGACTTCGCACTGAACCCCGTCTCGGTGAACGAGGCCGGCCAGATCACCGTGCGTGTGGCGCTGGAAGATGGACGCCAGTTCATCCTCCGGGGTGACCCAGAGCGCTGAGCCCTCCGGCTCAAGGTCGGCTCAACTGCGGCTCAACTTCGGTTCAAGGTCGGCGCCCCGCGCGGCCCCGTCTGGCACCGCTGTGGCACGATGTCCTACCCGCAACGGACGCGTCCTCTTTTAGCCTCGCGGGATGAATCCAGTTGCGCTCCCCCCCTCCCCGAAGGCCCCCTCCCGCAAGGCCTCCAACATCGAGCCCGGACCCGAGCCCGCGCCTGCACTGCTGCGCAGCTTTTCCGTCATCCACGCCCTGCTGGCGCTGCTGTTCGTCTGCATGGCCTTGCTGCTGCTCTACATCGCCGCCAAAGGCATATGGGAGCTGCTGAGCGCCGACCTCAACGATCACGCAGCGCGCAGGGTGATCGAAGCGATGGGCGTGCTGGCGGCGGCCGTGGTGGCGCTCCAGATTGCCCAGACCATCACCGAGGAAGAGGTCATCCGAAGCGCCCACATCAGCGCGCCGACGCGGGTGCGGCGGTTCCTGTCCCGATTCATGGTGGTGATTGTGGTGGCCCTGGCCATCGAAGGCCTGGTGGCCACCTTCCGTGCCTCCCATGAGGGGGCCACGATGCTGCTGCATGCGGCCGCCATGGTGACGGCCGTGGGCATCCTGCTGGCCGGGTGGGGCCTCTTCATTCGCCTGAATCGTTATGCCGAAGAGCTGGAGCCGGAGGCGATGCAGGATGCAAAGCAGGAGGATCAGAAGCTGGAGTAGAACCACAGCGCGTCGCCACCCAGCACAGCAGGGAACCGGCGCAGACCATGCCGGCGCCCTGCCAGAACGTCCAGGGCAGCGGCGCGTTGAGCAGGGCCGCCGCCAGGGCGGCCGACATCACCGGAATGAAATACGAAGCGCCGGCCAGCACCGTCACATGACCGCGCAGAAGGCCCACATTCCAGGCCGAATAACCAAACGCCATGGCCGACGATGCCAGCACCAGGAACCCGACCGAGCGCAGGTTCACCGCCATGGTGGGCTGTTCGCCCCACAAGAACTTGATCCACAGGGCTGCGGCCGACAGCATGAAGAACAGCGTCACGCCGTTCTGACCCTTGGCAATCCGGGGCGTGACAGTGCAGTAGGCCGCCCACAGCAGCGCCCCGACCAAGGCCAGGCCGTAGGTGAGCGGATGGCCCTGGACGTTGGCCACCATCTGGTGCACATCCAACCCTTGATCACCGCCGAGCACCCGGCACACGCCCAGCACACCGAGCAAAAAGCCAGGCACGATCCAGGCATTGGACCGTTGGCCATTGAACAGGATGGCAGCGGTCATGGTGAAGGTGGGCCAGAGGTAGTTCACCATGCCCACCTCGATGGCCTGGCGCCCCGAACTGGCCAGGCCCAGCGACAGCGAGAGGCACAGCTCATAGGCCACAAACAGCGTCCCGCCCACCCACAGGTAGGCCCGCGGCAACTGGGAGATGCGGGTTGGCCCCAACGTGAACAGCAGGATGACCGATGCCACGGTGTAGATCAGCGCCGCACCGCCAGTGGCCCCGAAGCTTTCACTGACGCTTCGGATCAGCCCCACCGAGGCGCTCCACAGCAGGACGGCGATCAGGCCGATGAAGGTGGCGGTCTTTTTGCTGGGCATGGAGCGGCCGATACGGCGGAGTGAATGCGAGCGGGGTGAATGCGAGCGGGGTGATGGCGAGCGGGGTGATTGCCGGCGGGGTGGACGCAGGACGAGCGCTGCAGTGTAGGGGGGCCGCCGGGAAACGCTGGACTCGCCCTTGTATTTGCTGGATCATCAATCCGGCTGCACTTGGCCAGCAGTAGCTTCGCCATATCTGTGACCCGACTCACGCTTCGAAGCCGTGTCATCGGCCTGACGCTGATTGCTTTCTCCGTGCTGGGGGGAATGCTGGCCTGGCATTTGTATGTGGACGGGCGGGCGCGGGTGCGTGCGTCCGAAGAAAGCCACCTGGTGCGGGTCAGTCTGATGGCCGCCCGCCAGGACATCCTGGTGGAACGCGCCGATGCACTGCTGGACGCACTCATGGCCAGCCCCTTGCCCAGCAGCGGTCCGTCGATAGAGGCCTGCAACAAGCAGCTCGCCGCGCTGCTGGCCAATGAATCCGATTACGACCAGTTCGGCATCACCGACGCGCAGGGCAACCGCCTGTGTTCGGCGGTGGATCCCGGCCGCGCGCTGAACTTTTCGGACCGCGCCTGGTTCCAGAGGGCCTTGACCACCCGGGACATTGCGGTGGGAGACATCACCGTCAGCCGCACCATCGGAAAACCCACGGTCACCCTCAGCAAGTCCCGCCGGGCGGCGGACGGCTCGGTCGTGGCTGTCTACTATGGCGGCCTGAACATGAAATGGCTGACCCGCACCGTCTCGGCGGCCGACCGCCTGCCGGACGAGGTGCTCTCCGTCCTCGACGGCCGCGGCGTGATCGTGGCGCGACACCCGGATGTGGAAGGCTGGACAGGCACGCCGATCCCGGGGAGTGTCCTCTCCGTCATCAACAAAGCCAGCAGCGGCGCGTTTGAGGCCGTCAACCGGGCGGGGCAACGCCGCCTGCTTGCGTCGGTGCCGCTGCTGCGCAGCAGCTCAGGCAGCCACTACCGGCTGCTGCTGGCCGCCCCGATGGAACAGATCGAAGCACCGGCCCGCCGCGAAGCCCTGGCGGCCTTCGGTGTGTTGCTCTCGGTGCTGCTGGCCACCGGAGCAGCCCTGCTGATCGGATTGGAGCGCTGGATGGTCCGTCCGCTGCAGCATCTGGCGGCCGTGGTGCAGCGCCAGCGATCCGGCGAGCGGGGCGCGCGAACCGGCATGCAGCATTCGGGTGACGAGATCGGCAGCCTGGCCCAGGCCATTGATGAATCCTCGGTGAGGATCGAAGAGCGCGAAGTGCGGCTTGAATCCTCCAATCGTGCCCTGCGTGTCCTGTCCGCCGGCAACCGCACCCTGCTGCAGCGACATGACGAAGCCGCCCTGCTGAACCAGATGTGCAAGGCCATCATCGAAGCCGGCAACTTCCGTCTCGCCTGGGTGGGTTATGCCACCGACGGCGGCCAGGTCGAGCTGATGGCCATGTATGCCCTGGAACCGGAGCTGCTGCAAGCCCTGTATGCCACCTGGGATCTGGCCAAGGACGGCACCGGGCCGGTGGGCCGCGCGCTGCGGGACAACGAAGTGCAGGTCTGGACCCGCAGCAGCAGCCACCCGGCGGACAAGATCTGGCGCACCGGCGCCCTGCGCCGTGGATGCCTCGCCACCTTGTCGCTGCCGCTGGCGGTGGATGGCCAGGTGATTGGCGTGCTGAACATCTGTTCCGGGGAAGAACATGTGTTTGACCGCAGCACGCTGGAGGTGCTGCAAGAGGCTTCCCACGATCTGTCGCTGGGCATCAGCGTCGCCCGGGCGGAGGTGCAACGCCGGCACTTTGAGGAACAGCTGCGTCAGCACACCGATGAGCTGGAGCATCTGGTCTCCAAACGCACTGCGGACCTGATCGACGCCCGCGAGACCGCCGAAGTGGCCAATCGGGCGAAAAGCGCCTTCCTGGCCAACATGAGCCATGAAATCCGAACCCCGATGAATGCCATCATCGGCCTCACCCACCTGATGCGTCGGGACAGCGTCGATCTGCTGCAGCAGGAGCGGCTGGCCAAGATCGAGCGTGCGGCCCAACACCTGCTGCAGGTCATCAACGACATCCTCGACCTGTCCAAAATCGAAGCCGGCAAGATGCTGCTGGAGGACATCGAGTTCTCGCGCGATGAACTGCTGGCCAATGTCCTGGACCTGGTGGGCAACGACGCCGCCACCAAGCAGCTGGAGCTGGTGCTGGACACCGACCATCTGCCCGAGCACATGCGGGGCGATCCCAAACGCCTGGCGCAGGCGCTGATCAACCTGCTGGCCAATGCGGTGAAGTTCACCGAACACGGCTGGGTGCGCCTCAAGGGTCATCTGCTTCAGGAACAGGGCGACCGGCTGCAACTTCGCTTTGAAGTGACGGATTCCGGCATCGGCATTGCACCGGAGCGGCAAGGGGCCCTGTTCAGCGCCTTTGAACAGGCGGATGTGTCCACCACACGCCGCTATGGGGGCACCGGCCTGGGCCTGGCGCTGACCCGACGCATTACCGAGCTGATGGAGGGCAGCGTCGGCCTGGAAAGCCAGCCGGGACGGGGCAGCACCTTCTGGTTCACCGTCTGGACCGGCCGCGCGGACCGGTCCGACCTGCAGCGGATGCGCGGACGCCTGGAAGGCCGCCATGCGCTCGTGGTGGACGACCTGCCCGAGGCGCTGGACGCCATCGGCGATGCGCTCAAGGTGCTGGGCATGACGGTGGATGCCCACCTCTCCGGCCCCAGCGTCGTCAGCCATGCCGGCGTGGATGTGGATGCGGGCCGGGCAGCCGATGTGCTGATCGTGGATTGGCGCATGGTGCCGTGGGATGGACTGGTCACGCTCACGCGGCTGAGCGAGGTGCTGGGCCCCCACCTGCCGCCCAGCATCCTGGTCACCGCCTACGATGGGGACGCCATCCGGGATCAGGCACTGCAGGTCGGCTTCGGCGCCGTCCTGTCCAAGCCGGTCACGCCCACCCTGCTGTTCGACACCATCGGCCGGCTGCTGGCACCAGCGCCCGACGCTTTACAGCGACCGCCGCATCCTTTGCCCATGGGGGATCTTCCGGAGAACACCCCCTCGGTGGCAGCTTCGGTCGCTGCCGAAGCCGTCACTGCTGCCGCTGCCACATCGTCCTCCCGTCCCGCCGCCGGGCCGGCCACCGGCGATACCGCCGATACCGCCGATACCGGTGCGTCCGCCCCCTCTGCTGCACAGCCATACGCGGCACGGCCCGCCCCTGCCGAAGCGGGCACCTCGCTGCACCTGCCGGAAGACGATGCCCTCCAGGTCCTGCGCAGCCGCCACACCGGACGACGCATCCTGCTCGCCGAGGACAACCCGATCAATCAGGAGGTGGCCCAGGAGCTGCTCACCTCGGCCGGGCTTCAGGTGGATGTCGTCAGCGACGGCGCCAGTGCCGTGGACCGAGCCCGACAGGTCGACTTCGACCTGATCCTGATGGATGTCCAGATGCCCATCATGGATGGGCTGACTGCCACACGACAGATCCGCGCGGCCGGTGGCACCGGCGTGCCGATCATTGCCATGACGGCCAACGCCTTTGGTGAAGAACGACAGGCCTGCCTGGATGCCGGCATGAATGACCATATCGCCAAGCCGGTGGACCCGCAGCGGCTCTACGAGGTGCTGCAACGCCAGCTGAGCGCAGCCGCAGCCGCAGCCGCAGCCGCAGCGGCACGAGCCGTGGCCACTGCCACGCCGCCCACAGGCGCCTCTGGCCCCTCCACCTCGTCCGCCACCGAAGAGATTCCTCCCATTCCCGGCGTGGATGTACCCACAGCCCTGCAGGGAGTGGGGGGCCATCGGGATGTTCTGGAACGCGTCTTGCACCGGTTTGCCGCCACTTATGCCCATGGCGTGCCGGATCTGGCCGACGCCTCCGAACTTCAGCGCCAGGAGCGCTGGCGCATGGCCGCCCATTCGCTGCGGGGCTCCTGCGCCGCCATTGGCGCCAGTGAACTGGCGCGTCGCCTACAGGAATTCGAAGTTGCACTCAAGCAGCCCGGTGGAGACGCCACTGACTTTCAGGACACCGCCCTGTCGCTGAATGAAGCCGTGCAAAAGTTGTCGAATGACATCGCAAAAGTGCTGAATCCCGGTAGGGAATAGCGACAAAAACAGAAATCAGGATCAGGATACGCATCCAACAGATCAGGATCCGCCCCGGCATCGGCGTTTAAACGCCGTGCCCTGCAAGGTTCAATGGCTCAGGGGACTGAAGACGACGGCCGCCATCCCCTCCGGAACTTCTCCGGCGCTTTGCCGTCGATGACAGGGAGAATGACATGCAGGTATTGAAGGATCGGTCCATTGCGACCCGGATGCGCCTTGGTTTTGCGTTGTTGATCGTGATGAGCATGGCGGTGGCTGGATTCGGCCGCGTGGCGCTCAAGCAAGTGGGCGAGGAGATGAATGAGCTCACCACCAAGCATCTGGTGATCGTGACACTCCTCACCAATTTGAAGGATAACGTCAACACCACGGCGCGCGTGGCCCGCAACATCGCCATGCTCACCGATCCAGCCGCCAAGCAGCGCGAAAAGGCCTTGATTGACGCCAATCGAAGCTCCACGCAGGATTTGCTCAAGCAATTGCAGGCGCAATTGGCGGAACAGGCGGGCAGCGAAGTGCTGGAACGCGTCACCGCCACCCGGGAAGCCTATGTCAAGGCCATCAATCCGGCCATCAAGCTGGGCATGGAAGGCAACAATGAAGCCGCCCGTGACCTGCTGGTGGGGGAAGTGAGCCAGACACAAGGGGCGTATTTCGGCGCCCTGGATGAATTGATTGACATACAGCGTTCCGCCATGGAAAAGGCCCGCGCCAATGCGGACCAGACCATCGAACGCGCCGCATGGTCGATGATCGCGCTGCTGTCGCTCTCTGCGGTGCTGGGGGGCAGCATTGCGGGATGGATGGCCCGCAGTGTCACCCGGCCATTACTGGCCGCCATGCACATCACCCAACGCATTGCCAAGGGCGACTTGAGCAGCCACATCCAGGCGGAGTCCCGGGATGAGGTGGGTCAGTTGATGCTCTCGCTGCAGCAAATGCAGGACGCCCTGCGCCGGCTGGTAGGGGTGGTGCGCAGCAGCAGTGACTCGGTGGCCACCGGGGCCGGCCAGATTGCCGTGGGCAACGGAGATCTCTCCCAGCGCACCGAACGCCAGGCCACCAGCCTGCAGCAGACCGCCGCTTCGATGGAGCAGCTCTCCGGCACCGTGACTCACAGTGCCGAAACCGCCCGAGAAGCCACGGACTTTGCCAGCGCGGCCAACCGGGCGGCCGAGCGCGGCGCAGAAGTCATGGGCAATGTGATTCACACCATGACAAATATCAACCAGGCCAGCCAGCGAATTAGCGACATTGTGACTGTCATCGACGGCATTGCATTCCAGACCAACATTCTGGCCTTGAATGCTGCTGTGGAGGCAGCACGCGCTGGTGAAGCCGGCCGCGGTTTTGCAGTCGTCGCCAGTGAAGTCCGCAGTCTGGCGCAACGCTCAGCCACAGCCGCGCGAGAAATCAAGCAATTGATCACCAGTAATGTGGAAACGGTGGAAGCGGGGTCCCGCCTGGTGGACAGCGCCGGCACCAGCATGCAGGAGATTCGGGACCAGGTGGCACGGGTGGTGGGGCTGATCAGCGAGTTGGGACAGACATCCCAGGCACAGAGCCGGGACATCATCCAGATCAACAGCTCGGTGGCGCAACTCGACGAGACGACACAACAGAACGCTGCATTGGTCGAGGAATCGGCCGCTGCGGCGGACAGTCTCAGCCAGCAGGCAAGATTGCTGGTGGATGCGGTGAGCGCATTCAAGCTGGACGCGGAACCGGCTTGATGTGTGGAACGCCTTGTGAACGTCCATGAAAGTCTATGAACGCGCTCTGAACAACTTCTGAACGACTTCTGAATGCCTGTTGGACTCGTTCTGGACGCTATGGATGCTTGGGACGCTTTGGACGCTTTGGACGCTTTCCGGGCGTTCAAATGAGCCCGCAGGCCTACCAGCGCCATCAGTCACCAGCAGGCGCCATTCAGCGTCACACCCGTCAGCATTTAACGTTAGCATGAGCACCAGTGGGCGGGGCATTCCGAGTCCATGAAATCGGAAGTCTCCGTCCCACACGAGGGTGCCGTCGGGGGGGGCTATGGCGAAACAGAGGTCTCTGTTGCTGGTGGACGATGACGCAGCCACGCTGCGCGTCTTGAGCAAGGTCCTGGGCACGTATCCCGACCAGCGACTGGCGATTTCCGGTGAACAGGCGCTGTCACTGGCCCACACCCGCTGCCCGGACCTGATGCTGATCGACATGGAAATGCCGGGCATGTCCGGCACCCAGTTGTGTTCGCTGGTCAAGAATGATTCCTTGCTGGCCCATGTGCCAGTGCTCTTTGTCACCAGTGACGAGTCGGAAGCCACCCGCCTGGAAGCCCTGCAATTGGGCGCCGCCGATTTCGTCACCAAGCCCATCGTTGCGGAGCAACTGCAGGCGCGTGTAGCCGCCGTGCTACGGACCGTGGCGGAGGTGGAACGCGCCAAGGCCGAGGCCACTCACGCCGCGATGCATGAACCGGAGGTGCTGCGTGCCGGGCCCGCCCGCCTGCTGGTGGTGGGCAGCGACCCGCAGGAGGTGGCGGCCCTGCATGAGACGCTGGAAGGCATCGGAGAGGTCCGCACCGCCGATCCGCGCGACCTGGTCATGATCATGGTGCTGGTGCGCTCCTGGCGTCCGGACCTCGTGCTGGTGGACAGCTCACCGACCGGCAAGGACGAACAGGGTTTCGACCTGTGCCGCCTGCTCAAGGCAGCCCCCGGCCTGAACCACGTCCCCATCGTGTTCGTGAGCCGCCAGGCCGACAGCTTCGACGAATCACGCGCCCTGGCCCTGGGCGCCGCCGACATCATCGCCCGCCCGTTCTCCAGCGCGGTACTCAAGGCGCGGGTGCGCAACCTGCTGGAGCTGAAACGACGCACCGACATCGAACTGGCCATGGCGGCTTCCCAGGGCCAGCGGCTGCAGGCCGACCGGCTGGCCGCTGTGGTGGAAGGGGCCTCGGACGGCATCATCACCATCAATGCGGCCGGCGACATTGCGCTGATGAACGCGGCCGCCGGTCGCCTGCTGGACATGGATCCGCTGACCGCCACGGGCCGGCCGGCCAGCGATGTGCTGACCGAGCGCCTGCATGGTCTGGACCTGACGCTGCCGACGTCCGGGCAGCGGGTGCTGATCACCCGTCCAGATCTCACCCGGATCCCTGCCGAGGTCTCCATCTCCACGGTGGGCGACGGCAGCCTGAGGCTGACCACGCTGATGTGCCGCGACCTGACCGACCGGGAGCGTCTGACCGCCGAATCCAGCGCCCGCACTGCGGCCGAGGCGGCCAACAAGACCAAGGCGCTGATGATTTCCTACGTGGCCCATGAGATTGGGAACCCGCTCAATTGCATTCTGGGCTTCGCCCAATTGTTGGCCAGTGATCGGTCATCGCCGCTGACACCGGGGCAGGCGCAGCGGGTGGCGATGATCGAAGCCGGATGCACCCAGCTCTCCACGCTGATGAACGACCTGAGCGCGCTGGGGCATTTCGAACTGGGCCAGCTCTCGGTGCAGCGTGGCCCGGTCGATGTGAAGGGCACGCTCGACAGCGCTCTGCAGACCACCGCCGGACTGGCCGAGCAGATGGGCATCAGCCTGACCCACGACGATCAGATGCCGCCCGGTCTGCTGGCCCTGGGCGATGGCAACCGGCTCCGCCAGTGCCTGGTCAATCTGCTGAGCAACGGCATCAAATACAACAAACGCAGAGGACGGGTGTCCGTCACGCTCAGGGTCCTCAACGATCACCTGGAAATCTCGATCGCCGACACCGGCATCGGCATGACCGAGGAACAGATCTCCCACTTGTTCGAGCCCTTCAACCGCTTGGGGCTGCAGGGCAGCCACCTGCCTGGCACCGGGCTGGGCCTGGTGGTGACCCGCCAACTGATCGATGCGATGGGCGGCCGCCTGATCGTGACCAGCACCCCCAACGAAGGCAGCTGCTTCACGCTGGAGCTGCAACTGTCCGAGGCAGTCCAGCCGCTCTGACACCATGCCCAAGGCCCTCTGGAAAGACCGGAAGTCTCTGGCGGCCCGAGATGCCCTGCGGGCGCTGCTCGTGGGCATCGGCCTGGCAGCGACGGCCTTGGTGTGGCAGTACCGCGAGAACCAGGACACCATCGCCAGCCGCAGCCATGCGCTCGCCCAGGAGGTGGCCCAACAGGTGAAACTCCGCATGCGCACCTATGAATACGGCTTGCGCGGCGCTCGGGGTGCCATCGTTGCGGCCGGGACGCATCGAATCACCCGCGAAGACTTCCGGCGATATGCGCTCACCCGCGACATCAACAAGGAATTTCAGGGCGCTCGGGGATTTGGCTTCATCCGCCGTGTGCAACGCAGCCAGCTCAACGACTTCGCCCTCAGCGCACGGCGGGACGGCGCGCCTGCTTTTGAAGTGCGACAGCTGAGCCCCAACGCGGGCGAGCTGTTTGTCATCCAGTACATCGAGCCGCAGGAATACAACGCGGCCGCCGTGGGTCTGGACATCGCCTCTGAAGAGCGGCGGCGCCAGGCGGCCATGCAGTCCATGGCCGAAGCCCGGGCCATCCTCACCCGCCCCATCACACTGGTGCAGGCGTTGGGCAAGCGGCGGCAGTCGTTCCTGCTGCTGCTGCCCATCTACAGCACCGACCAGCCGCCGCTCACGTTGGAAGAGCGCATTCGGGCCACCGTGGGCTGGTCCTATGCGCCCATCAGCGTGGACGATGTCCTGAGCAATCTGGACAGCCGGCCGGAGTTTTACGACCTGGCACTGCGCGATCTGGATGACGTGCTGGCCGAGGAAGATTCCGACCCATTTTTTTCGACCCGGGCAGACGGCAAGGGCCTCACCGGCAAACCCGCCGCTCGCCTGATGCTGGATGTCTACGGTCGCCGCTGGCAGGCGGAAATCGAGCCCACCGCCGCCTTTGTGAATTCGCTGGGCCTGCGCTCCCTGGCCGAGGTGACCCTGGAGTCAACGCTGGGCATCTTGCTGATCACCGCCATCGCCTGGTTCTACGGACAGGCGCGCATGCGGCAGAGGGAGTTGCGCGCCGAGCAGGCCCGCCGCGCTGCGATGGTGGAGGCCTCAGCGGATGCACTGATCGGCGTCTCACTGGACGGCCACGTCACCTCCTGGAACCCGGCCGCCACCGGCATGTTCGGCTACACCTTGCAGGAAGCCGTTGGCCAGCCGCTGGACGCGCTGATTGTGCCGCCCTCGCGGGAAGCCGACACGGCGGCCATCCTCACCCACCTGAAGGAAGCGCGCCCGGTGCCGACCTACGACACCGTTCGCCGCGACCGGGCGGGCCGCGAGTTTGATGTCGCCATTTCCATGACCCCGCTGCGCAACGATGCTGGCGTCGTGGCAGGCATGTTGAAAACAGTGCGTGACATCAGCGATACCAAGGAAGCCGAACGCCAGCTCCAGCGCCTGACACGGCAGCTGGAAGACAAGGTCAGCGAACGCACGGCCAGCCTGCAGGCCGCGCAGCGCGACTTGCGCAATATCCTGGATGCCCTGCCCTCAATGGTGGGCTATTGGGACCGGAACCTGCGCAACCGCTTTGCCAATCGGGCATACCGCAACTGGTTCGACCTGCGCGCCGAGGACATGGTCGGCAAGACCATGTCCGAATTGCTCGGATCCCTCTACCAGCTCAACCGCGGCCATGTCGAAGCCGCCCTGCGCGGGGAACCCCAAACCTTCGAACGCAGCATCCCCCGCCCCGACGGAACGGGCGTGCGCCATTCCCTGGCGCACTATCTGCCGGATGTGGTGGATGGAGAAGTCCAGGGGTTCTATGTCCTGGTGCACGACATCACCGAGCTGCGGGAAAGCCGCTTGCACGCTGCGGCCAGCCATGCACGGCTGACGCTGGCCACCGGTGCAGCGGGCATCGGCGTGTGGGAATACGACCTGGTTGATGGCTCTTCCACCTGGGATGAGCGCATGTACCGCCTCTACCACCTGGACCCTGCCCTCGGGCTGCAAGGGGGTGCCTTCTGGCGCAACAGCATCCATCCCGAGGACATCGACCGTCTGGAGGCCGGGCTGCAGGACTGCCTGCATGGTCGCCAGGACTTCAACATGGAGTTCCGCATCCGCTGGCCGGAAGGACAGGTGCGCTACATCCGTGCCGTCGCCCGGGTAGAGCCCAGTGCGGAGGGAGCATCACGGCGCATGATCGGTGTGAACTGGGATGTCACCGACCAGAAGCGGGCGGAGCTGGAGCTGATGGAGGCCACCTCGCTGCTGCGCACGGTGCTGGAATCTGCGTCCGAGGTGTCCATCGTCGCCACCGACCGCGATTTCATCATCCGTGTGTTCAATTCCGGCGCCGAAAAGCTGCTGGGCTACCAGGCCGCAGAAATCATCGGCCTGGCCACGCCCGGCCTACTGCATGTGCCCGCGGAAATCAAGGCCCGTGCCCGTGAACTGGGCCTGGCGCAAGGGCGCCGTATCGGCGGCGAACAATACTTCCGCGAGCCGGGTGCCCACGGCATTGCGCAGGTCTGGACCTATCGGCGCAAGGACGGCGCCCAGGTGCCGGTGTCCTTGGTCATCACCGCCATGCACGACAAGAACGGGGAGCTGCTTGGCTACCTGGGCATCGCCCACGACATCAGTGAACAGCAACGCCATGAACGCGCCCTGCTGGAGGCCAAGACGGCGGCCGAGCAGGCCAGCCGCGCCAAGAGCCAGTTCCTGGCCAACATGAGCCATGAAATCCGCACGCCGATGAATGCACTGATCGGCCTCGGCTTCCTGCTGGAGCAGACCCGGCTGAACGGGCAGCAGCAGGAGCTGCTGACCAAGATGGTCCGCGCCAGCCAGCATCTGCTGGGCATCATCAACGATGTGCTGGACCTCTCCAAGATCGAAGCCGGTGAGTTGGGGATTTCGACCCAGCCCTTTGCGCTGGCCGAGCTGGTGGACTACCTCGTCGACGTGATGAAGGTGCAGGCCCAGCAAAAAGGCATCTTGCTGATGCAGCATGTCCCGGAGCCCTTGCCAGCGCTGGTGATCGGCGATTCCCTGCGCGTCAATCAGATCCTGACCAACCTGCTGGGCAACGCCATCAAGTTCACCGATGCCGGCCATGTGCGGCTCTCCACCCTGCTGCTGCCCGCACCCGAAGGGCAGGTTCGAATTCGCTTCGAAGTGGAGGACACCGGCATTGGCGTGGCCCCCGAGGCAGCGAGCGTGCTGTTCCAGCCATTTGCGCAGGGCGACAACTCCATCACCCGCCGCTTCGGCGGGACCGGCCTGGGGCTGTCCATCGTCAAGCAACTGGCGGAGCTGATGGGCGGCCTGGTGGGCTTCTCCAGCCAAACGGGCCAGGGCAGCCGCTTTTGGGTGGAGCTGCCGTTTGAACTGGCCGATGAAGCACTGATCACCGCGCCAGTCCTTCCCAGCACCACCGCACGGGATGCGCTGGCCGGCATTTCGGTACTGGTGGTGGACGACAGCGAAATCAATCTGGAAGTGGCCAAGCGCATCCTCGAATCCTGCGGGGCCTCGGTTGCACTGGCCACCGATGGGCGTGAAGCGGTGGACTACCTGCGCCAGCATGCGCAGCAGTGCCACCTGGTGTTGATGGACATCCACATGCCGGTGCTGGACGGCATGGCCGCCACCCGCATGATCCGGCAGGACCTGGGGCTGGAGGCCCTGCCCATCGTGGCGCTCACCGCTGGCGCCCTGGCCAGCCAGCGGCAGGAGGCCCGCTTTGCAGGCATGAACGACTTCATCGTCAAACCCTTCCAGCCCGGGGAAGTCATCGACTGCATCTGCCGACATGTGAAGCGGGTGCGAAGTGCCACGCCGACCAGCGATGCCGATGCCGCCGAGGCACTGGACCCGATGGGGGATTGGCCGACGATCACCGGCATCGACACCGCCGATGTGCGGCAGCGCCTGGACGGCGACCACACCTTGTTCCTCTCGCTGCTGGGCATGCTGCTGAAGGACAACCCGTCCGTGCCTCTGCCCAGCATGGCGGGTGAGGGCATGCCCGCCCTGGCCGCCCGTCTGCACAAACTGCGCGGCAGTGCCGGCAATGTCGGTGCGGTGGCGATTGCGGCCACGGCAACGCTCGCAGAGACCGCCTGCCGCCACGGCGACCTGCAGACCACCCTGGGCCATGTGATCCGGCTGAACGAGCAACTGGCCGCCCTGAAGGCTGCTGCCGCGCCCTGGCTGGCGGATGACGCCAGCCCCACCGTGACATCGGTGGACGCCTCACCGGATGTGCCCACGCTACTGCGGCTGCTGCGCGACCAGCAGTCCGAGGCGCTGGCCATGTTCGACCACCTGTCGCAGACGCTGCGCCAGCAACTGGGGCAGGAACGTTATGACCAGGCGCGCGAGCGGGTCGATGAACTGCGTCTGGCCGACGCTGGCGAGCTGCTGAGTGGATGGCTGACGACCTCTGCCAGCAGTTCGCCCGCTGCCTCGGACTGAACACCCGGCGGACCATCGGAGGGGGCTTTTGGCCGACGGATGAAGGGATGGCGCTATCCCGTGAGGAAATGGCGGGGATGTTGGACTTCGTTCCACCGCATCCGTCCGAATCGAGGCATACACTGGGCGACAGAAGTCCCTTCGGGAGAGTCCCATGGATACGGATGCCCAGCCGCCCGTTGTCCTCTTTGTGGATGATGAACCCTCCATCCTGAGCGCCTTGCGCCGACTGGTGCGGCCGCAGGGATATCGGGTCCTTCTGGCGTCCGGTGGCGCCGAAGGCCTGGCGCTTCTGGCCCAGGAGCCGGTGGATGTGGTGGTCTCCGACATGCGCATGCCGGAGATGGATGGCGCCGCCTTCCTGGAGAAGGTCCATCAGTCGTTTCCCCAGGTCGGCCGTATCCTGCTGACCGGCTATGCCGACATCCAGACGACAGTGGCGGCGGTCAATCTCGGCCAGATCCAACGCTACATCGCCAAGCCGTGGGATGACCGCGAACTGCTGGGCGCCATCGAGGATTCCATCTCGCGGCGCCGGCTGGCACTGCAGAATCAGGCGCTGCTGGCCCTGACCGCGCGCCAGAACGAAGAGCTGGCGGCCCTGAACGAAGATCTCACCAAACGGGTGCGGGCACGCACACAGGAACTGGAGCAGGTCAATGCAATGCTGGAGCGCTCCTTCAGCGAGGCCCAGGAGAATTTCCTGTTGTCCATCCAGGTGTTCTCCGGCCTGATGGAATTGCGCGAAGGAGGCCTGGTCGGCTATTCACGCCAGGTGGCCGACCTGGCACGGCGATCGGCCCGGCATCTGGGCCTGTCCCAGCGCCAGCAGGAGGACCTGCATATCGCGGGCTTGCTGCATGAGATTGGCAAGATCGGCCTTCCGGACAGTCTGCTGCACAAGCCGGTCTCGGTGATGAATGCGGACGATCTGGCGCGCTACCGCCGCCATCCGCTCAATGGCGAAGCCGCGCTGCTGCCGCTGGCCGAGCTGCAGCACGTGGCTCGACTGGTGCGCTGGCAACATGAGCGCATTGACGGCCACGGGTTCCCCGATGGGCTCTCCGCCGAAGCGCTGCCCTTGGACGCTCAGGTCCTGAGCGCCGTGAGCGACTATTGCTCCGCCCTCAGCGGCCGTCTCGCAGAGCAGCGCTACTCACCCGCGCAGGCGGTGCAGTTGATCCGCGGTGGGGCCGGCACCCGCTATGAGCATGATGTGGTGGAGGCGCTGCAGAAGGCGTTGGCCGAAGCACCGCAGGATCAAGCACATGAACGGCACCTGGGCGCGCATGAGATTCAGCCCGGCATGGTGCTGTCGCGGGACCTGATCACCCCCAAGGGCACCTTGCTGCTGGCCGCAGGCCACGTGTTTGATGCGCGGATGGTCCGCCAGATCAGGGAGTTTGCCAACCGGGAGGGCGCGAAGCTGACGTTCTCCGTCCGGATCGACGAGGAGGCTGCCAAGGCCAGCGCACCCGTTGGTCCCGAGACTTCCACGCCGCAGGCGGCGTGACAGGAGCCCTGTATGGATGAGCGCGTTCTGATCGTGGATGACGAGCCCGGAATTCTTCATGCGCTGAACCGGCTGCTCCGTCATGGCCTGACGACAGCGTCCGGCGGCCGGTATGTGGTGGATGAATGTGCCCATGGCGCCGCAGCCTTGGAACGAGCCCGGCGCCATGTGTATGTGTTGGCCATCTCAGACTACCGGATGCCGGAGATGAATGGGGTGGAATTCCTCACGGCCCTGAAAGACCTGCAACCCGACTGCCAGCGCATGATCGTCTCCGGGTATACGGACATGAACGCCCTGGTGCGGGCCGTGAATGACGCCGGGATCGTGCGCTTCGTTGGCAAGCCCTGGGTGGACCTGGATCTGCTGTGTGTCGTCCGCCAGGTGCTGCAGATGCGCCACCTGATGATGGAGAACCAGCGCCTGGCCGACCAGGTGCGGGTGCAGCAGGGGCGGCTGACGGCGCAGGAGGCCGAGTTGAAGCGGCTGGAACTGCTGGAGCCCGGCCTCACCCAGGTCACCTGGGCGGACGACGGCTCCTTCATTCTGGAAGACCCCAGCGAAGTCAGACAATGAACACCCTTCTGTTCGCTGATGACGCCGGCACCGATGACGTCGCGGGTGCGCCTGAAGCGGCCGCCGGTGGCTCCGTCTGGCCGGATGCGCTGCCGGCCGCGCTCTATGCCGCCTGGGAAGCCGTGACCACGCCGGTGCTGGTGCATGACGACACCCGCGTGGTCTATGCCAACGGCGCGGGCCTGCGGCTGCTGGGTTATTCAGATGTCCAGCTGGCGACCATGCGTTTTGATGGTTGGGCCACGCCGGAGCACCAGCCGCTGCTGCGCGACTACGCCCACGCGGCGTTGGGCCAAACCGATCAACTGGCGCCCGCCATGGAAATCGAGGCCTTGACCGGCAGCGGTGTGGTGCGGGTGCTGGAATTGACGGCACGGTCATTTGTGCACGAATCGCGCCCCTTCAACGTGATGACGCTGCAGGACTTGAGCGACATGCGCTTTGTGCAGACCAGCCTGCTGAATGTGGGGCGGGTGCTGCACCAGATCATCGAGAACAGTCCGGTGGCCAGCTTCGTCCTGGATGCGGAGCACCGCGTCACCCACTGGAATGCGGCCTGCGCCAAACTGACGGGGCGGGACGGCACGGACATGCTCGGCAGCGACGAAGCCTGGACCGCGTTCTATCAGGAACGCCGCCCGCTTCTGTCGGACATGATCATCCATAGCGCCTCGCATGAGGATTACGAGCGGGCCTACGGCGGTGCCTGCCGGCGCTCAGCCATTGTTGACAACGCCTACGAGGTGGAGTCTTACTTCCCCGACATGCAGGACGGCGGTCGCTGGCTCTTCTTCACTGCAGCACCGCTGCTTGACGCACAGGGCAAGGTGGTGGGTGCCATCGAAACCCTGCAGGATGTGACCCAGCGCCGTCGTTCGGATGAAGAGCTGCGCCGGCATCGCGCCGAGTTGGAAGACCTGGTGGCGGAGCGCACGGCCGAGCTGCTGCTGACCCACCATGAACTGGAGGCCTTTCTGGAGAATGCCTCGGTGGGCATCATCACCACCCAGGGGGCCCGCATTCAGCGAGGCAACCGCAAATTTGCCGAGATGTTTGAACTGGGTGATGAGCTGGCCGGCGGGCAACCCACGCGACGTTTTTTCCCGAACGAGGAATCGCTGCGTTCGCTGCTGGCGGTGGCGGGGCCCGTGCTGAAGCGCGGAGATTCCCTGCGCCATGAAATGGAGCTGGTGTCGCTCAAGGGCAAGCGGCTGTGGGTGCAGTTGATTGCCTACGTGGCCAATCCACAGGCGGAGACCACCCACACCTGGTGGTTGCTCCAGGACCGCACGGAAGAGCGCCGTGTACAGATGGCGCTGGAAGAGAACTTCGAGCGCATCAAGTCCACCAACACCCGGCTGGAAGAGGCCCAGAACCAGCTGCTGCAGGCGGAGAAGATGGCCTCCATCGGCCAGCTCGCTGCCGGTGTGGCGCACGAGATCAACAATCCCATCGGCTTTGTGAGCTCCAACCTGCACACGCTGCGCGGTTATGTGGAGCCGGTGTTTGCGCTGCTGGATGAATTGCGCCAGCTGCCGCCCCAGAGCCTGCCCGACCCCGCCGCGCGCGACCTGAAAGACCTGGACAAGCGCATCGACCTGGACTTTGTGAAAGAGGACCTGCCGCAACTGCTGGACGAAAGCGAGGACGGCCTGATCCGCGTGAAGAAAATCGTGCAGGATCTGAAAGACTTCTCTCGTGTGGACCATGCGGAGTGGCAGGACGCCAATCTCAACGCGGGTCTGGATTCCACCCTCAATGTGGTGATGAACGAGGTGAAGTACAAAGCCGAGGTCAAGCGAGACTATGAGGATTTGCCTCCTGTGCGCTGCATTGCAGCCCAGTTGAATCAGGTGTTCATGAACCTGATCGTGAATGCCGCCCATGCGATTCCGCAGCGGGGGGAAATCCGCTTGCGCACTGCCGTGGAAGGCGAATGGGTGCGGATCGAGGTGGAGGACACCGGCAGCGGGATGACGGAAGACGTGCGCCGCCGCATTTTCGAGCCCTTCTTCACCACCAAGCCGGTCGGCAAAGGCACCGGCCTGGGCTTGTCCCTGTCTTACTCCATCATCCAGAAGCATGCGGGCCGCGTTGAAGTGGAAAGCACCCCGGGCGTGGGGACCACCTTCAAGGTCTGGATTCCGATCCGGCCGCCGAGCGGCGCGGGGGAGGTGGCGGCGGTGCAGGCCACGCCGGCTTCTGCGGCACTGGCGTGGGCGGCTGGACGGGCGTGAGCGGCGATGAGGGGCGCGACCGGCCATGGCGGGCGGTGGCGGGCGGTGGCGGGCGGTGACGGGCGGTGACGGGCGTAATGGCATCGAATCCTGCACCCGGGATGTGAGCGCCATGCGCCCTACTGGGCGCCAGATGGATGGCCCGCATGGGTATCCATGCCGATTCATGAATCGGTTTCATGAGCCCATTCAAGGTACGCCGTCTAGTCAGAAGGCGGCCCAGCGCGTAGGGTGCGGGACCGCCGTTCACTGCCTCCTGGCCCACCATGACGACACTCAAGATCAACGACCAGCCGCTCAGCACGAGCGTGCCGGACGAAACCCCGCTGCTGTGGGTGCTACGCGATGAGTTCCGGCTCACCGGCACCAAATTCGGATGCGGCATGGCGCTGTGTGGTGCCTGCACCGTTCACATCAACGGCCAGGCCACACGCGCCTGCCTGACGCCGGTGGGGTCCACCGTCGGCCAGACGGTGCACACCATCGAGCACATGGACAACGACAAGGTCGGCCGCGTGGTGCAGCAGGCCTGGGTGGACCTGAATGTGGCGCAATGCGGCTACTGCCAGGCCGGCCAGATCATGAGCGCGGTGGCGCTCCTGAAGGAGCGCCCCAAACCGACGGACCGCCAGATCGACGACGCCATGAGCGGCAACATCTGCCGCTGCGGTACCTACCCGCGCATCCGCGCGGCCATCCAGCTGGCCTCGCGCCGTCTTGCAGGAGAGAAGGCATGACGACCTTCGACAAGGATCTGGCCGACACCGGCCTGCGCCGCCGCCAACTGCTGCAACTGTCCGCCACCCCCTTTTTACTGGGCATCGGCCTGGACGCCGGGGCGCAAGCCGCCGCCCCGCAGAAATTCGGCGCGGACTCCATGCCGGGCGGCACGGTGGACCAGCCGTCGGTCTTTGTGAGCATTGCAGCCGACGGCACCGTGACCCTCATCGCCCACCGCGCTGAAATGGGCACCGGCGTTCGCACCAGCCTGCCGATGGTGGTGGCCGACGAGATGGAAGCCCGCTGGGACCGCGTCACCGTGGTCCAGGCCCCGGCGGATGAAGCCCGTTATGGCAACCAGAATGTAGACGGCTCCCGTAGCGTGCGCCACTTCTTTGCGCCCATGCGCCGCGTGGGCGCCGCCGCCCGCCAGATGCTGGAAGCGGCGGCTGCCGCCCAGTGGGCGGTACCGGTGAGCGAAGTGAAGGCCGTGCAGCATGAAGTGCTGCATGTGCCCAGCGGCCGTCGGCTCGGTTTTGGTGAACTGGCCGCAACGGCAGCACAGCAGCCGGTGCCCGTCAGCGAGCAGCTGAAGCTCAAGCGCCCGCAGGATTGGCGCTACATCGGCAAGGGCAAGACGACCGGCATCGATCAGGCCGCCATTGCCCGTGGGCAGGCCCAGTACGGCATGGATGCGGTCCTGCCCGGCATGGTCTTCGCGGTGGTGGCGCGCCCGCCGGTGGTGGGGGGACGGCTCAAGAGCGCCGATACGGAAGCGGCCCTCAAGGTACCGGGTGTCCTCAAGGTGGTGGAGATTCCGGGGTTCCAGGGGGCGCCGATGTTCCAGCCGCTGGGGGGTCTGGCCGTGGTGGCCCGGAACACCTGGGCCGCCACCCAAGGGCGCGCCGCATTGAATCCGCAATGGGACGACGGCCCCAACGGCAGTTATGACTCCGTGGCGTTCCGCCGCTTGCAGGAGAAGGCCGTGCAATCCCCGGGCACGGTCTATCGCAACAATGGCGATGCCGTGCAGGTGCTGGCGGCGGCACCGGCCACACGCCGCTTCAGTGCCGACTACTTCGTGCCCCACCTCGCCCATGCCACCATGGAGCCCCCCGTGGCGACGGCGCTGGTGAACACCACGGGCTGCGAAATCTGGACCTCGGTGCAAAACCCGCAGGCCGCGCTGGATGGCGTGGCGGGCGCACTCAAGCTGAAGCCGCAACAGGTGAAGGTGAACGTGCTGCTGCTGGGCGGTGGTTTCGGCCGCAAGTCCAAGCCGGACTATGTGACCGAAGCGGCGCTGGTGGCGCAGGCCATGGCCGGGACGCCGGTCAAACTGGTCTGGACTCGCGAGGACGACATCCATCACGGCTATTACCACGCGGTCTCGCTGGACCATCTGGAAGCCGCTGTCCAAGCGAACGGCCTGACGGAAGCCTGGCTGCATCGCACTGCGGCACCCACCATCACGTCGCTGTTTGCGCCGGGTGCCAAAGCGGCAGCACCGTTTGAAACCGGCATGTCCGCCACCAACATGCCCTTTGCGGTGCCGAATGTGCGCATCGAACGGGCCGAGGTGCCCGCCCATGCCCGCATCGGCTGGTTCCGCTCGGTGGCCAACATTCCGCATGTGTTTGCCACGCAGAGCTTTGTGAATGAGCTGGCCCATGCGGCGAAGCAGGATCCCCTGCAGTACGCCCTGGCACTGCTGGGGCCGGATCGCAAGATCGATCCCACCACGCTGAACGACAGCTTCAACTACAGCGAATCGCCGCTCGACTATCCGATCGACATTGCCCGTATGCGGGCGGTCATCCAGGCCGCTGCCCGGGGGGCACGCTGGGGCCGCAAGCTGCCCAAGGGCCATGGGCTGGGGCTGGCCTTTGCCTACAGCTTTGTCACCTACACCGCAACCGTGGTGGAAGTGGCCGTGGACGCCAAGGGCGAGCTGACGGTGGTGTCGGTGGACATGGCGCTGGACTGCGGCCCGCAGGTCAATCCGGAACGCATCCGTGCGCAGATGGAGGGGGGTGCCATCATGGGCCTCTCATTGGCGATGACCGGTGAGATCACCTTTGAGAAGGGCCGGGTGCAGCAGAGCAACTATCACGACTATGAAGTGCTCCGCCACGCCCAGGCCCCCAAGATCATCCGCACCCACCTGGTGGGTGGTGATCCCAGCCTGCCGCCCGGCGGCGTGGGTGAGCCGCCGGTGCCCCCGGTGGCGCCAGCGCTGACCAATGCCATCTTCGCGGCCACCGGCAAGCGCATCCGCTCGCTGCCGCTGCGCGATCAGTTGAGCCGCCAGCCGGCTTGATCCGGCAGACCGGGCGGCTGTGGTTTCGGGCCGCTGCAGTTAAGGACCGCTAACTCCGATACCGCAGCGCGTCCACCACCACGGTCATCGCCCGGGACGATGCACGTCGGCTGGGATAGTAGGCGTGCAGGCCCGGAAAGGTGGGGCACCAGTGCTCCATCACGCTCACCAGTGTCCCGTTGTCCACATGGTGCTGCACCAGTTCCAGCGGCACAAAAGCGAGTCCGGCGCCGCCGAGGGCGGCGTTGATCATCTGGTAGACGCCGTTGAAGACGCATCGGCCCTCCACCCGCGCCTGGAGATCCCGCTGGCCATCACTCAGTTCCCAGGCGTAGATGCCACCGCTGGAGGTGAGCCGCAGCGTGATGCAGTCATGCGTCAGCAGGTCCTGCGGGGTACGCGGGACCTCGCGGCCCTGGAAATAGTCTGGACGGGCGACGATGCACATGCGGATGTCCGGACTGATGCGCACGGCCACCATGTCCTTCTCCACCTGGTCACCGTGGCGCACCCCGATGTCAAAGCGGTCCGCCACGATGTCTGCCAGCCCATAGTCCACGATCAACTCGACCTTCAGGTCCGGGTACTGCGGCAGGATGGGGGAGAGACGCGGCCAGATGTAGTGGTCGATGGCGAAATCGATGGCGGTGATGCGGATGGTTCCCGCCGGTTTGTCACGCAGCTCACCGACGGCCCGCATCTCTTGCTCAATTTCCTCAAAACGCGGGCCGACCGTGCTGATCAAGCGCTCACCCGCTTCGGTAGGCGCGACGCTGCGGGTGGTGCGCGTGAGCAGCCGCACGCCCATGCGCGTCTCCAGGCTCTTCATGGCATGGCTCAGCGCGGATTGGGAAATGCCCAGCTTGGCCGCAGCACGGGTGAAGCTCCGCTCGCGGGCGACGGCAATCAGGTAGAGCAGATCTTGGAGGTTCTCGCGCATCAGCGATGAATGGGGCTCATGGGGACGGCTCGATTCTTTCATGGCCGAGGGCGGACCGAACAGGCGGCACGCGACTCAGGTCAGCGACGAATCCATCCGAGGCAGGCAGTGTCAATCTTGGCGCCTGCGCGGACCGTGAGCGTCGGCAGTCGCTCCGTGCTGCCGTCCACAGGCCAGTAGCGCAGATCCTGGCTGCCTTCTTCGGTCTTCACCTTCAAGAGGATTTCCTTTGAAGTGTCCCCGCCGTAGATGGACCAACCCTGCAGAGTCATGCCGTCCCGAAGTCCTGCCCGATAGGCGGGACCGTCCACCACCACACCGGTCGCCTGGCGCGTGGGTGACGACATGGACTTCACGTCGAATCCCGGCACCCAGCGCGGCACCGCATCCCAACCAAGCGTGAAACAAGGCCCGGCGAGACCTTCCTCCAGATCGAAGCTGCGCCCCTCGTCGATGACGGTGAGCACCTGTTGGCGGGGCCCTGGCCCCAATCGCTCCGAGAGGGCTGCCAGCACCCGCTCGCGCGCGGGTCGCGCCTGGGTGGCTTCCGCCTGGCTCAGGATCAGGCTTCGCAACACACCGTCCAACCCGGCAGCGTCCTTCAATCGCAATTCGCGGTCCCACGCCATGGCCAGCAGTTCACCGCGGGCATACATCTGCCTGCCGGTGTCGCGGTCGCTGAAAAAGCGGGGCGCAATCTTGTCTGCGGGTGCTTGGCGCGCCGGTGACCGCCAATAGGTGCGCAGCATGCGGGTGAGTTGCGCCGCGTAACGGTCCAGGGTCCACAGGCCATCGGCCAGCAGGAGGCGATGGGCGTAGTAATCGGTGAACCCCTCGGACAGCCAATAGTGACGCGCCACCTGCTCGGCCCCGCCCGTCTCCGGTCCGCCCAGCCGATGGGGCAGCCATTGGTGCAGGTTTTCATGGCCGATCAGGAATTCGAAGCTTTCGCTGTTGGGTCCGAAGTCCTTGCCCACATGGAGCACAGCCGCCTGGCGGACGAGGGTGCCGCCATAGTTGGCCACACTGTTGTTGGGGGTGCGAACCACCGTCTGCTGGGGGGATTGGGCCTCGCCCCAGAACCGTCGGTGCGTTTCCAGGAGTCCACTGACGCGGTCGGCGAAGCTTGAGTCATCCAGCCCCAGACGGCCTCGGCTGGCGGTGATGACCGGGCCACCGGCCACCGTCCGTGGCACCACGCGCCATCCTGGGCCGCCCGCATAAAAGGCATGGCGCAGGACCGCGTGGGAGCCTGTCAGTGTCGCTGCCGCCTGGGCTTGCGTGGTGCCATTGAAATAGCTTCCCAGCAGCGGTCCGGATCGATCCGCAGGCTGGACCAAGGTGACACACATCCGGCCGCTGCGGGTGTCATCCCAAGCCTCCACACTGGGAAAGACGCCATATCCGAAGAACTGGAACCAGTTGTTGCCTATCTGTGTCCGGTACAAATCGTCCTGCTGTTGCACCTTCTCGTCGTCGGGAGCTGGCAAGGCGGCACGGACCTGATAGCTGACACGGACGCTTCCCTCAGGGGCGTGCTCCACCTTCCATCGATAGGGCTCGGGTGTGCCCTCCACCTTGACGCCACGACCTTGTTCTGTTGATGGCGTCAGGAACGCGCTGAAGTCCTTGACACCCGCCCACTCCGGCTGCATGCGCAACCAGCTTTCGCGTTTTCCCTCTGCGGGAAATGTCACCACCACATCCAGACGCCGAGGGCTGCTGTCGTATTGCGGGGTCACGCGGTAATGAATGTCGCATTGATCGTCGGCGAAGGCGGACGACGTGACAAAGGGCAGGATGAGCAGCGGGAGGATGAATCGCAGCATCTCTGAGATGCTAGGGGCAGTCTGGTGCAAGGGATAGGCGGGGCAACCCCAAGCCAGGATGGCGATGAATGGCCCCAACACTGCAACGTTGATTGGCGAGCAATTCAGGAAGCCAAGACCCTTCTGGATCGCACCACCAATGAATGAATTGTGAAATTGACCGGGTACTCTCTTAGTGAAATCGTGAATATGAAAAGTCGATCAACTCGATTGATGGACTGGTGATGGACTCATAGACTGCATATCGCTGAATCTCCATTCAGCCTCTTCGCGCACCGGCCGCAGATGTTCGGGCCCGAGGAGACCCTAAGGAGGAAGACATTGAAAGAGTTCATCATCACTGCAGCGCCGGTGGGCGCTGTACCACGACACGTTCGTCCATCCGAGCCCAAATTCATTCCAGACGTCATCATTGAATCGCTGACGTCCGCAGACAGCCGTCAGTCCATCATCGACGCTTTAACAAGCGGGGGCTGGGAGCGTATTGGATCCGGCGGCATCGGTATAGGACAAGCGGCATTCGTCGGCGACGACCTCCTGCGCGCGGCTGGGCCGCATGACGCCATTCGAAAGGAACTCCTGGAGCAGGGCTGGTCCAGAGTCAAAGGAGGGTTTCAGCTCTTTGGACAACGATCTGCCGAACCAGGCCATCCCGGGCCGATCAGACTGCCGCCTCAGTTGCTCAGCGCCGCCTCGACCCCAGGAACACGTTCGATCGTACTGAGCCTGACGGCGCAAGGATGGTCCGCAAGCGACACCGATGGACTCGTCTGGACACAAGGAAGCCCGGAGTCCTACCTGCCACCGGACCTTGTTGCTCACCTCGTGGCGGCTGGTCCGGACCTCCTTCAAGCCTGGCTGGATGCGGGCTGGCAGCGCCTGGGCCCTGGCTACTGGCGAAACACGCTCGCGGCCTCGCCCTATTTGCCGGTGGAGCCATCGGACATTGTGCAGAGCTGCGTGGAGGCTGTCAGAGAGGGGGCGGCCATTCTGCACCTGCATACCCGCGACCGAAGCGCCACAGAACTTCGTCTTCCAGGCTTTGGCGCCAGCATTTCGGTGAGTTCACAGCGCAATCACATTGATGAAGCGCAGTACGACGAGATCATTCCCCGACTTCACGATCTCGTCCCTCATGCCATCCTGAACGTTTCAACCAGCGTTCGTGGGGGAGGATCCGCGTCCTCCAGCCCATCCCGTCGATCCCACTTGAAACCTTACGGGCCGCGATCGACGTATCCGGACATGTCTTCCCTGAGCCCCGGCGCTGTGGTGTTTCAGGCGGGAGGCGGCTACGACAACCTGCCCGAATTCCTGCAGGCACAGTTGCAGCACGGGCGAGACACGGGTGTTCGCCCCGAAGTGGAAGTCTTCAACGGCAGCATTCTTGAAGCGGCCACTGGCCCCTATCGGGATGTTCTTGTTGCCGCTGGCGTTCCCACCTTGTTCATGTTGGTCGCGGGTGTGGATCAACATGGTGTGACAGCGCAGGGCGAGCTGTATGACGATTCCCTGATTCCTGTGAAGGAACGCAAGGAGGCGGTGCGCCTGCTGGCGAATGGTGACCCGGCGTCCATTGAAGAAGCCGGCCACCTCCTTTCGGAGCGTCTCCGCCCCGTTGTCGCGCGCATTCGAGGAGCCTTCTCCTCCGCCAAGATCTCGATCCTCCTGCCCGGCGCCCTGCAGGCGGTGCTGGTGCCAGTGGCGATTGCGCTGGACCTGGACGGCATCCGGGTTGGTCTTGAAGATGGGCTGAATGTCGAGGACAGTCGCGTACCCGGCGGTGTGCGACGCGCCACCACGGCGGAGCAAGTCCGTCAGCTCAGGTGCGCGATTGAACGGGCGGGGGCACGTGTGCTGTCGCCAGAAGAAGCGCGTGAGCAACTGAACATGGTGCAGCCAGACATCGCCCTGTGGCGTGCGGTGGTCCAGCGCCTCGCGCCCTTGGCACCAGCGGGTGATGGCAGGTTTCGCGCCCCCGCCCAGCAGGTCATCGATGTGCTTGCAGATCTGCGTGGCGCTTACCTCGTGCGGGAGGAGAAGCTGGCGCAGGCGTTCGCCGCAGCAAGCGCCCGTGTTGCTCTGGACACGGACCCCCACGGGGCAAGGCGACTCGCCGACCAGGCCACCCTGCTGATCCGTGAACATGGCCTGTATGCCCGGCTTTTCATTGAAGAACGCGACCGATACCCAGCGGAGGGTGCTCGCGCCTTTGAAGACGTCTACCGCCTTCAGGCCCTGAACTTCGCACGCGAGGTCCTGATTGATCACAAGCTGCCGAATCAGCACTGGACTCAGGCTTTGAAGGCCCTGGCGCACGAACGCGGACTGCATGACGAGGCCTACCTCATCAAGGAAGATCAGTTCAAGGGAGCGTCGCTGCGCTTCCTGGAATACCTGACCCACCTCTCCAGCAGGTACAACGCCGATCGCACGGTGGTGATCAACACGCAGATTCGACAAGAGGCCGGGTATAGCGAGACCATGGCGCTTCTATTTGGCGCCATCAACCAGATGGCGGTCGCTCTGCGCCACCGGAGTGAGGCCGATCCCAAGCAGGCCGGGCTGTCCATCCATCAATGGGCGGATGGCGGCGAAATCAGGGACATGGATGCCGCTACGGCGCTGACGGCCATTGAACGAGGGGCTTGGGTGGTGCTGCCCAGCACACCCACCACCCACTATTCGGGAGGCCTCAGGCTGTCGCACGGGCTCACGTCGACATTTGGCGCTTTCCTGAGAGACAAGGTGTACGGCCCAGGCACTGCGCCAGACGTCATTGGCATCACCCATACCGGGCAGGAGGAAGATGGACAGCCTCTGATTGAGTCGGCCATGCTCAACAACCGCTTCGCGTTGAACACCGCCCACCATGAACACGTCCTCTCGGTCGCAGCCCGATTGATCTATGAGCAATTGATGCTTCCCCGGCTCGTTGAGCAGCCGGACCTGCTGGATCGATGGCCCTCCGGGTTGGTCCGGCGTGATGAAGACGGGCATCCGTTGAATCAGGATGGAACCCTCGCCTCCCGGCTGAGCTTTCAGGCACTGGAGGCCCTGCGCAACGTCAGGTTCCTGGCACACAGTTCAGGCATCGCCACCATTCAGCAGATCGACACCGGCATGCGGCGCGACCTCCCGAAATTGGGTTACTCCGCCGTGGAGCAGGAGGAGATCTTTGGACGCGCCGTGGTGATCTCATTGGCTTCGGCATGTGATGTTCAACTCGGCGTATCCGGCACCGGCACGGTAGACATCACCGCGTACAACGACATCCGAAGTGTCGGCGGAACCACAACACCCGACTATGTGGCGATTCCGCCTTCTCTCCGCCAAACGCTGGCGCAACTGATGGCGACGCAGGTGCCTGCAACCTACCGGTATGGCGATTCGCACTGGTCGCTGCAGCGCGGGCCGAAACGGAAGCTTCTCTTGCGCCGCCTGCATGTCCTGCTGCGGGAGGACCCGGTCCGGCTTCATGACGGTCACTCCATTCGACGCTACCTTGAGGGCGCGCCGGATGAGGTTCTGGCGCTGCTGACTGAACTGGCAGCCGCGCACCCCACGGCCAGGCTGGATCTATTGATTCGGCATCACATCGGCAGGCTCGGATCCGCTGTCTGAGCGCCCCTTCCTGAATTGTCGACACAGGAGGTGTCATGCAGAGCATTGCCGTGATTGGTGCCGGGTGCAGCGGCACCCTGGTGGTCCAGCAACTCATCCGTCGACTGGACCCGGGTCGACGTGTGAAGATCCTTTGGTTCGGGGATGAGGAGCGCTTTGGTCCGGGTCTCCCTTACGGGGCCAGGACCAATGACGAGGCATTTCTTTTGAACATGAAGTCCACCTTGCTGGGTGTGGAGAAAGACGGCCCTCTGAGCTTCGACCCCTGGTTGCTCCGCTGCGGTGACGCGCCAGCGCACCAGGGGCCCGGTGCTCCCTCAGAAAGATATGTTCCACGGCTCAAGATGGGTGACTATCTCGCCGAGATAGCGGCGGAACTGCAGGCCGCATGCCGACGGTCTGGCCATGAGCTTTTGACGATCAGCGCGTCGGTATCGCGGGTGCGACGCCAGGGCCAAGGATTCAGGGTGGAAGCCACCGTGTCCGGTCGGCCTCAGCAATGGATGGCCGACAAGATCGTGCTCGCGCTGGGGCATCCCAGAAAGGCGACGCCATTCGACGCCCCCGGTCGTTACTTCGCCAATCCGTATCACGACCTTGCCGCTCTGAAAGCGGCTGTTCAGCCGGGCGATCGCATCGGCATTCTGGGGACCAAACTGACTGGCGTGGATATGGCGCTCCTGATGGATCGATTGGGGGCGGGGCACATTGCGATGTATTCCAACTCCGGGCGGCTTCCTCTGGTCAGGGGTTTCATTCCGACGGAGGACGATGCACCTGGGCTGGACCGCCCTCCTCACCTGCGCTCCCTGCGGGACTTTCTGGCCTGGTTCCGGCGCGCGCGCGCATGGGAGCACGACTACGTGGGACTCTTCTCGGAAGGCGATCCCATCAAGCGCCTTGAATTGGAGCTGGCAGCCGCACAAGGTGCGCGACCGTGGCAAATGCTGCTCGATAGCACCAAACACTGGATTGATGCCTTCTGGTCCGACCTGCACGACACACAGAAGCGGAAGTTCCTGCGGAAGTACCAAGGGATGTGGATGAGCTATCGGCACCCCATGCCCAGGGAGAATGCTATGCGACTCCTCGCCCTGCTCAAGAGCGGTCGCCTGACCGTTCACCGTGGCTATAAATCGACCACGCCTAACAAAACGACGGGCGTGGAGGGGTTCCGGATTCATTTGTCCCAAGGCGACCTGGACGTGGATCGGGTCATTGACGCGACGGGCCATGCGGGAAACCTCGCTCGCCTGGACTGCCCGCTGCTCGAAAGCCTCATTGATGAGGGGTTCGTTCGTCAACACCCGGCAGGAGGGTTGAGCATCCAGCCCCACACCATGGAGCTCACCGGTCAGCGCGATTTGTATGCGCTGGGCCCGCTGACCCAGGGCCCGCTGTTTTACGTTTCCGCGATCGAGCGTCTTGCGTCCCATGCCGATACGATTGCCGTCCAATTGCTGGCAGAACCCGAGTCGCCCCCCATTCACAGGGCTGGGCTCCCGGCGCTGGCATGAGCAGGGGCTTCATGCAGGCCGCGTGGCATGTTCGGTTTGGTAGTGCGGTTTCGTGATGCGGTTTAACTGCCGCGTCCTCAAAGAAGAGAAGGTATGGATCAACTCACCGTTGTTGTGATTGGCGCCATCTGCGCCGGTTTTGTTCAAGGGCTGTCGGGCTTTGCATTCGGCCTCACCGCCATGTCGTTCTGGGCATGGTCGCTGGATCCAAAGACTGCGGCCACGCTGGCGGTCTTCGGCGCGCTGACAGGTCAGCTCATTGCCGCCGTGACCGTGCGCCGCGGATTCGACTGGAAGCGCCTGGCCCCGTTTCTGATGGGTGGGCTGGTCGGCATCCCGATTGGCGTGGCGATCCTGCCGGCGATCAATATCCAGGTCTTTAAAGCCATCCTCGGCGGTTTTCTGGTGATCTGGTGCCCAGCGATGCTGCTGGCGCAGCGGCTGCCCCGGATCACCCATGGCGGACGCCTCGCTGATGCAGTGATTGGCGGTATTGGGGGGGTGATGGGCGGGTTGGGCGGCTTCACGGGCACGGTGCCCACCCTCTGGTGCACGCTGCGTGGACTCCCAAAAGACGAGCAGCGCTCCATCATCCAGAATTTCAATTTGTCGGCGCTCCTGGTGACCATGGCGGTCTACCTGTCCCAGGGCCTCGTGACACGTGAGGTGGTGCCGCTGTTTGCCATCGTTGCGCCTGCGATGGTGGTGCCGACGCTGCTGGGAAACAAGCTCTATATCGGGATCTCCGAGGCGCGCTTTCGCCAGCTGGTGCTGGCCTTGCTGACCTGCTCAGGCGTGGCGTTGCTGGTGTCGTCGATTCCTGTATTGGTGCGGTAGTGGGCGCCACAGGTCAGCATGTGGCCCGCAGGCCATTGATCCTCCATTGATCCTGCAAGCCACCGCTTTTCATGGCCCGCTGAGCCGCGGAGAACCTGCTGGGGGCTGAACCGTGAACAGGCGCACTCAAGCGACGCAACAGAGTGTGTCCTTTGTATTCAAACGGCAGGGAAACGCCCGTGAAACGCCTTGCTCAGGCATCATCCGGGCAACTTCCGTGCCTGAGCCCAATTCCGGGACCCACAGACGTCGCGCGGAGCCTCTTTATCCCGACCGCTCGCGGCGTAGTCATGAACACCGACCCTCTTCTTACCGACCCTGCAACCCGCTCACGACGAGCGGGTCGCAAGCGCTCGCCCAGGAAGACGGAAGCGGTCGCCCCACACCGGGCCAGACTGCTGCCCGTTGGTGCGCAGCCCGTTCTGGCGGCCAGCCTGGTGGTGGAAGTGTCGGGCCGCGGCCATGGTGACCAGCCCGCCACGGGCTGGGTCATGCTCCGGTTCTCTCTGGCCCGCTGCCTGGTGCTGACCGGCGCACTGGAAGGCGATGCGCGCGAGGTGGCCCTGCGTTCCGGCGTCAAGCAGGTCAGCGCCTCGCTGACGCGCCGCGTCCGCTGGGTCCTGCGGCGCTTGAATGGCGGCCTGCTGACCCTCACGGCCCTGTCGGTCCGTGGCGGGCACCCCCTGTATCGCTCGCTCCCCATGCCCGAGGACCGCTTCAAGGCCATGATGCGCCCCGGTTGCGTGTCGTCTGGCCCCTTGGAGCAGGTCATCAACGAGAGCGTCTTTTATGGGCGCTCGCCCGCCGAGTTGCACGCCCTCTTCCAGCGCGACATGACTCGGCGCTCGGCGCCGGTGTCGCGCGAGATGCCTCCGGCCATTGGTCGACGGGTCTCCGCCGTTCGCAACAGCCGGCCCATGACGGTCCGCGCATCCGCGTCACGGGGGCAGCGCCCGCTGCGCGCCCGCGAGCTGCGGCGCTCGGCCATTTCCCTGTCCGTCTGCGCCGCTATTGCCACCACGGCGCCGGTGCATTACGCCTCCGCAGCCGCGTACGCCAGCACCGTCACTCGCAGCGGCCCGACCGACGGCGTCTTTGCCCCCAGCACAGACGCTGAGGGCCGGCTGGTTTACACGCTGCAGCGGAGCGACAAGCTCTTCTCCTCGTCGGGCCCTTGGCCCAAGCTTCCCGGCGTGACGCTCAACGGTGCCACCCTGCCGGTCATTCCGCATGCGGCCAGCCAATCCGGCGCGCTGCAGAACGATCGTGGCCGCATAGGGCTCAACGGCCAGGAGACCCGGTCCAACAGGGCCAGCCATTGGGCCATGACGGATACCGACGGTCAGACGCCAGCGGAATCAGGCGCTTCGGAAGGGTTGTCGCCAGATTCACTCGTGTTGTCGGGCTCACCGGCCACAGCCGCTGCGGACGCCTCGCCTGCCGAGGTCGTACTGACCGCCGGCGAAGCCCTGGACGCCATGCGCAATCTCGTGTTGAGAACCTCCAATTGGACGGCGGGCAACGTCTCGAACTCGGCCAGTCGCACCGATGAAGCAGCCCGCCATGTCTGGGCCACGCCGATGGCCAGCCACGACCGGACCCACACCAGTGGTGGCCGTCAATACCGTCAGAACGTCACGGCGGTCAATGTGGGCGGAGACTGGCAGGTCGGACAAGTGGGCAACGGGACCGTCCGTGCTGGCGTCAGCCTGACGCAGGGCCATGTGGAAGACGCCTATGCGCGCGGGAATGGCATGGCGAATCTGACGTCGGTGAACGGACATGTCAGCGTCAGGACGAAGACGGGCGCCTATCTCGCCGGCAGCGTCGGCGCTGCCTCGGTGCGCGCCGTCTACGACGCCTCCAGCCTGGAGCAGAGCGTCAGCAGCGGCAAGTTCCGCATGAGTGCCGCGACCGCCAGCCTGGAAGGCGGGAAGCCGTTTGAACTGGCGCGGGGACTGACACTGGAACCTTCCGCCTCGGTGGTGGGCGCGGTGCTGTTCAAGGACAGCGACGTCACGACAGCGGGGGTTCTGATCGAGACCCGCCGCACGTCGTTTGGCCAGGCCAAGGCCGGCCTGACGCTGCGGCACATGGGCACGAATGACACGCTGACCCATCAGGTGTATGTACGCGCCTCGGCATTAAAGGGCTTCGGAACGAATCCCTCGGTGCATGCCAGCAAGGACGGCGACGTGATAGGTACCCAGGCGGTGGTGGGGCGGCACGCCGGCCACGAAGAGGCGCTAGGCGCCTCCATCGGCTTGGGCCGTCGCAAGGCACTGGCCCTCAGCCTGGAAGCCGGCCATCAAAAGATCAGCGGCTCCACCTCCGGGTGGTCCGGAATGGTGAACGTGTCCTTCCGTTGGTAGGGAAAGAGCGGCTCTTTCAGCCCTCGTGGCAGGCGTCGTGTCAGCCACTGTCATCGCCCGCCCCAACGTCGGCTCTACAGCCTCGGCCGACCATCGCCAACCGCAGCGACCCAAGCCATTGATACCGAGGCATTAACGCCCCGCATTCAATGCAGAGTCGTCCGTCTTTCGAAGCCGTTCGAATGGATGGGCTTGCTGCCTGAGTGGATCAGCTTTCTACCTGAGGCCGTGGCGACCACCTCAAGACTGCCCGGCCACGCAAATCGATTAACAGCGATTCAATTGCACGTCAACTGAAACTGTTTACATATTTGCAGTCATTGTGCGATCACCATAATCGATCGTTCAGGGAAGGAAGCAGCACCAGACGTAGTGCACGCTCGCTCGGCAACAACGCCGGGGACCACCGCCACGACGCTACACAACAGCATCGTGGCACACGGTGCATTGACTGCACCTCCCGTTTTCGTGACGTGATCGTCCTCGCAGAGGCTGCTCAGGCAGCCCGGGCATTTGCCCCTATGCCGAGCGCAGGACGAACCCCCTCGTTTCCGACAGTGTGCACAACGGTTGTGACGATTCGATGACGGTTTCCTTTCAAGACCAGCCAGATCAAAAAATTGCCGTGGTGGCCATGTCTGGCCGATTTCCGGAGGCCGACTCGGTTGACGCGCTTTGGGAGCTTCTCAAGTCCGGTCATGAAGCCGGTCAGGAGTTCTCGGTCGACCAGCTCGAAGCTGTCGGCTTCCCCAGAGCCGTGGCCGAACGCGCGGACTTCGTGCGGCGCCGTCCCCTCCTGAACCACTTCGACCAGTTTGATGCCGGCTTCTTTGGCTTCACCCCGCTGGAGGCCGAGGCGCTGGACCCTCAATTGCGCCTGCTTTTGCAATCCGGCTATCACGCGCTGGAAGAGGCGGGGGGCCTGGGTCGCGTCCAGCGACTGCGCACCGGGACGTTTGTGGGGCTGCGACAAAGCCGCTATCTCGATGAGCATCTGATGGCCAGCCCTCGGCACGGCAACGCGCTGGGTTATGACTACATGCAGATGATCAACCGCAAGGATTCAGCTGCCACCTTACTGTCCTACAAGCTGGATCTCGGCGGCCCTGCGATCAGCGTCAATACGGCCTGCTCCACCTCACTGCTCGCCGTCCATTTGGCTTGCGGCCAGCTCTTGTCCTATGAGTGCGACCTCGCACTGGCGGGAGGCGCGGCCATTGCGGCTTTTGGCCCCGACGGCATCCCTTACGTGCCGGGTGGCATCTTGTCCAAGGACGGCAGGTGCCGTCCATTCAGTGCAGATGCGGACGGCACCATTGACGGTTCTGCTGTGGCCATCGTTGCTCTGAAACGATATGAAGACGCCCTGCGGGACGGCAATCGCATTCATGCCGTGATCCTGGCCAGCGCTGCCAATAATGACGGTGCCGACAAAGTGGGCTACACCGCCCCCAGCGTTGGCGGCCAGGCGCGGGTCATTACCGAAGCCCTGGGCCTCTCCGGTATTTCACCGGACACCATCGGCTACCTCGAAGCGCACGGCACTGGCACCCGCCTGGGCGACCCCATCGAAATCCGCGCACTCACGCAGGTCTATCGCAACCATACCGAGCGGCGTGCCTATTGCCACCTCGGGTCCATCAAGGCGAATGTCGGTCACCTCGGCGCGGCCGCCGGTGTGACGGGTCTCATCAAGGCCGCCCTGGTGGTCCGCGAGGGTGTGATCCCCCCGCTGGTGAATTTCACGAAGGCCAACCCTGCATTGAATCTCGACAGCTCGCCTTTCGTGATTCCAACCGAAGCGACCCTCTGGCCGCCACAGGGCACCCCGCGCCGAGCGGCGGTCAGCAGCTTCGGCATTGGTGGCACCAACGTGCATGCCATCCTGGAAGCAGGCCCCGCCCCCACTCCTGCAGCTCCGGCATCCGCACTGTCGGGCACCATCGAACTCTGCCTGCTGTCGGCCAGGAGCCGCGAAGCGGTCCAGGCCAATGCCGAATCCGTGGCCGCACATTTGAAGGGGACATCGTCCACTCGCCTGGACGATCTCGCCGTGACGCTCGCCGAGAGCCGCAGCCACATGCCTTGGCGTCGCTTCGACGTGGTGGACAGTGTGGATGCGCTGTCCGATCGATGGGCCCACGCCGCCCCGCTGCTGTGCGAGCCGCCGCGCACAAGGCGCAGACTGGCCTTCCTGTTTCCCGGGCAAGGCTCGCAGCACGGGGCCATGGCCATGGGTCTGTACGCCCGTTGGCAACCCTTCCGAAAGAACTTCGACGAGATCTCGGCGCTGATATCGCGCCATGCCGGCATTGACCTGGCAGCGATGATCCGCACCAACGACGATGCCGCCCTCAGGCAGACAGCGGTGGCACAGCCCGCCCTGTTCGCGGTCAGCGTGGCCCTGGCGCGTACCTGGCAGGCGCTCGGTGTGACGCCGGATGTGTTGCTGGGTCACAGCGTGGGTGAAATCGCTGCCGGCTGCGTGGCGGGCATCTTCTCCCTGGAGGACGCAGCCCGCCTCGTCTGCGCACGTGGCCGTCTGATGCAGGCGGCGGCCCCCGGCACCATGCTGGCTGTCAGCCTGGACGCCACCGCCCTGGCCCGACATCTCTCCGGAGACGGCGATTTCACCCACATCGAGACGGCGGTCGTCAACGGTCGCACAGCGTGTGTCGCGGCCGGGCCAGCGGCCGAGGTGGAGCGGCTGCAACAGCATCTCTCCCGCGCAGGCGTGCACACCCGAGCCCTGCACACCTCACATGCCTTCCACACCCAAGCGATGGACGCGGCTGCCCAGGCCCTGGCCGAAGTCGCTCGCGCGATTGACCTGCAGCCCTGCCGCATCCCGGTCATCTCCAGCGTCACGGGAACGGTATTGACCGATGAGCAGGCCTGCTCGCCGCTCTACTGGGCACAAGCCGTTCGCCAGCCTGTCAATTTTCTGGGCGGTCTCGAGGCGCTTCAGGCCCAGGGCATCGACCTTTCACTGGAAGTCGGCCCCGGAAATACCTTGTCTTCGCTGGTCCGCCAGGATGGCTGGCCTTGGCATGCGGTCACTTCGCTTCCCCATCCGTCGATGGCGGCGAAAGAACCCTCCGGACACGCCGACGTCCGCACCTTTCTGCGAGCTGCCGGTGAGCTCTGGGCCCACGCCATACCCATTGATACCGACGTCTTGATGTCACGCCGTGAGGGCTATCGCCAAGCGCACCTGCCGGGGTATGCCTTCGACAGGCATCGGCACTGGGTCGAGGCCGGTCGTCCGGCTGGCGCCGGAACGGCAGCGGCGTCCGAGTCGCATCAGGCCCAGACGCCCTGGCGACGGGCCCTGCTCAGCCCGATCACGCTTACCACAGTGACGCCACCCGCTGGCTCGGTGCATCTGCACTGGAATGGCACGCCCACGGCGGACATGACCGCGATCCCCAACGTCGAGGGGGTGGCCGATGCACAGCTGGCCGACTGGGTGGCTCACCATACCGACCAGCCCGTCGAGGCAGCCGTATTGGCCCCCCCGGCGCCCTCCGAACCGCCAGGCGTGCCCCACCTGTGGGCGGACTTCGACTGCCCCGCCAATCGCCAGGCGTTATCCCGGATCGTGGGCAAAGCGGGTCTGCCGCGCAAGCTCCTCCTGCTCGACGGCAAGCCGTTCACCCTCCTGCTGGACCGCGTCCCCCACCTTGGTGGAGCCCCACGCCTGCGCGTGAGTCAGGTCGCGGGAATTCCCCCGCAATGGTGGCCAGCCGACGAAGGCGCACCGCTCGCGCCCGAGACCCCAACCCCAGGATCGACACCATTGAACCTGGTCAGGCTCTTCGGCCCTGCCTCGATGGTCGCCACCACCCTGCAAGGACTGATACCCAACGACGCTGCCTGGCTGCTGCTGGACGAGCCCGATCTACCGCCGGTGGAGCGACTGCAACGGCTCAGCACCGCACGCAGCGCCCTGGCCGCAGCCGGCATCACGCAGACGACCTGGCTTGTGCTCCAAGGGGATGGCCTCACCCTCACGTCGGAAGCGCTGGCCCGCCTGCTGGCCACCTGTGCGGCCCCGCTCGATGGGAGCACCTACGTGGCTGCCATGTCGATGTTGGCCTCCGCCGACTCGTCTTGCCCACGCACCGAAGACCTATCCAAGGACCTCAAGATGAATGAAGCCTCCGTGACCGGGACTGAACTGGAAGACACCAAGAGCGACGTCAGCTCGACGATTCGTTCAATCTGGGCCCGCGTACTGGGCAAGTCCGACATCGGCCTGGACGACAACTTCTTCGAGCTCGGTGGCAATTCGCTCTGGGCCCTCCAGATCGTGAGTCAGGTCAACACCGAGTTCGGCTGCGACCTCCACCTGTCTGAACTCCTGAACTCGGCCACCGTGAACACGTTGTCCGCGCTGGTCGAACAACGCCTGCTGGGCACGGTGGATGACGCGGAGCTGCAGGCCTTGTTGAGTGAATTGGGCGATGTGTCGGAGGAAGACGTCCGCCGCATGTTGGCCGACATGGCGGCTGCCCCGGCAGACGGCAGCGCCGACGTCCCGGTTCGCGGCGAGCACGCCGACACCGCAGCAACGCTCAAGGCCTGATCGACACCATCCGTTCGGCCCACGCCGGGAGATCACCCAGATGCCAGAACTGAAGCGCCAATTGGCTGCGCTCACCCCTGACCAGCGAGCCAAGCTCAAGGCCCGCCTGGCCGGAGAAGCCGCGCCCCCCAAGGTCGCACCAAGCGCCTCCGAATCCGTGGTGCCCAATGGGCGGCCCATCGATTTCACCCTGTTCTTCTTCTCCGCCAATGGCGCCAGCCAATCGTTGGGCAAGTATGAGCTTCTGCTGCGCTGTGCCGAATTCGGCGACACCCACGGCTTCAAAGCCATTTGGACACCGGAGCGCCACTTCTCGCAGTTTGGCGGCCTCTATCCCAACCCGGCGGTGTTGGGAGCAGCATTGGCCGCACGGACGTCACAGCTGGAGATCCGCGCAGGCAGTGTGGTGCTGCCGTTGCACAACCCACTGGCGGTGGCGGAGGACTGGGCCGTCGTCGACAACCTGTCCGGCGGGCGTGTCGGCCTCGCCTTTGCCACGGGCTGGCACAAGACGGACTTCGTCCTGAGGCCGGAAGCATTCGCCACGCGGCGCGAGTCCATGGCCGCGAGCATCGAGCTGCTGCAAAAGCTGTGGCGTGGTGAGCAGGTGAGCATGCCAGGTGTCGACGGCGAACCGACCGCTATCGTCACCTTTCCCCGCCCCACGCAACCCGCATTGAAATTCTGGCTCACCTGCAAGAGCGAAGAGGGTTGGGCCGCTGCGGGTCGCATGGGCGCGAATGTGCTGGCCATGATGGGAGCCTCAAAAACGGCGCTGGCGCAATGCATCGCCACCTACCGCCGGGCACGCGCGGAGGTGGGTCTGCCCGCCGACAGCGGCACGGTGAGCGTGATGCTGCACACCTACATCGACAACGATGCAACGCGCGCCAAGGCCAAGACACGTGAGCCGCTGCAGTCCTACCTCGAGGACTACATCCAGCAATACCGGACGCTGGCGGACCCGGCCATTCAGCAGCAGGTCCTGAGCCACAAGAACGACTTCCTTGATTTCGCCTTCGAGCGCTATTTCGAACAGGCCTCGCTGCTGGGTCCGCAGAGCAAGTGCCAGGGCCTCCTCAACGAACTCGGCGATATGGGTGTGAATGAAATCGCCTGCCTGATCGACTTCGGCATTGATGACAACGACGTCATCGCGAGCCTCGCCCTTCTGGCCGACATGGCGAACGAGCGTCGCCGCGCCCACGCCCCATCACCCGCCCACCACGCCTCTTTTCCGGAACCCGCATGACGACGCCCAACGCCCCCAGCACTCCAAGCGCCCTCACCCAGATCGACCGCCTGGCGCCGCATGCCCGCGAATTGCTGCTCGCCAAGCTGAGTGAGCGTGCCCGAGGCGCATCTCAGCGCCAGATCGAACTCGTGCGCCGCCCCGCAGACTGGCTCTCCCTCGACAAACGGCCGCTGCTGAGCCTCTTTGCTGCGGCCGAGGAAGCCCCCGTGGACGCCGTCTCCATTACGTGCATGAGCGACCGTGTGGTCGGCAATGGTTACTCCCTCACCGACATCACACATGGGGTATGCGGCGATATGCCCTTGCTCACCAATGTGCGGGACCTGTCGATTGGCCGCATCGCCACGCTGACGCTGCCGCGCACCTACAGCCAGATCTATACCCAGCGCGGTGACATCGTTCGGCTGGTTCAGCAAAGCCTCCACATGGCAGCGGTACTGGGGGCCAAGGCGGTGTCGCTCACCGGCCTCATTCCTTCCGCCACGGACTATGGTCGCGCCGTGACCCATGGTCCCCAACTCCCCCAGATGACCACCGGCCACGCCACCACCATTTCCTCGGTGGTGCTCGCGTTGCAGCGCCTGCTGCGTGAAACCGGGCGGCGACTCGCAGACGAAGACCTCAGCTTCATCGGCCTGGGCTCCATCGGCGGTTCGACCTTGCGCCTCATGCTGGCCACGATGGAACACCCCAAAAGCCTGACGCTGTGTGATGTGTATGCCAAGCGCGCCGATGTCGACCAGCTGATGCAGGAGATCCGCAACACCTACGGTTTTGAGGGCCAACTTCGCTTTGTGGTGTCTCAACGGGTATGCCCGGACGAGGTCTACACCGCCAGTGTGGTGGTGGGCGCCACCAACGCGCCCAATGTGCTGGACGTGGCCAAGCTGCGGCCGGGCACGCTCATCGTCGATGACTCCGACCCGCATTGTTTCGACGCGGAGGCAGCCATCCAGCGTTTTGAGCAGGCGGGCGACATTCTCTTCACCGAGGGCGGCGCATTGCGCGCACCGGACGTGATCCGGCACCGCATCTACCTGCCCGAGCAATTCGAGTGGGCGCTGCAATACCCCGTCGATGATGACAATGCCCACCACATCACCGGCTGCATCTTCTCCAGCCTGCTGACGGCCCGCTACGGCTACCCCGCCACGCTGGGTTATGTCGACCAGGAGGACGCCCAGGTGCACCTGTCAGGGCTGGTGAAGTATGGCTACACCGCCGCCAACCTGCATTGCGGCACTTACCGGCTGGCGCCGGAGCGCATCGCTGCCTTCCGCAGGACCCACGGACGGACCGACACCGAGGCGGTCGAACTTCGCTTTGACGACGCGCTGTTGAAGCGCCGCATTTCCGCTCCCGCGTAACCCCGACGCCTGACGAGCCCCTGTTGACCTTGCCGCCACGCTCCGCGCAACACGATGGCGTTGGCGGCAAGAACGCCTCATCAACCACCGCCGCCGCATGACGCTCCCGCTCGATTCGCTGCCCAACTTCTATGCCGTGCTGCGTCACTGGGCCGCCCTTCGCCCGCAGCAGGTGGCTTTCCACTTCATGCCCGACGGCGAGGGCATTCAGGAGGTGCTGACCTTCGGCGAGTTGGATCGGCGCGCCCGTGCCATCGCCGCCCGTCTTCAGGCCCGGGAGTGGAGCCAGGCGCCCCTGCTGCTGCAATACCGTCCGGGGCTGAACTTCATCGTGGCCTTCTTTGCCTGCCTCTATGCCGGCGCAATCGCGGTGCCGGCTTATCCGCCCACCAACAACCGGTCGAAGTCCAGCCGCCTGCGGGCATTGGTTCAAAGCTGTGGGGCACGGGCCGTCCTCACCGACGGCGACACGCTGCCCGACCTGAACACCGCCGACCTCACCCTGGGCCTGCCCCTCCTGCGCACCGACACCGAGGACGCCACAGAAGGCGCCACAGAAGGCACCACAGAAGGCGCCACATGGACCGACCCCGGCGCGGGCAGCGAGGACATTGCCTTCCTGCAGTATTCCTCCGGTTCCACGGGTGACCCCAAGGGCGTGATCATCACCCACGGCAATCTGCTGCACAACCAGCGGTCCATCCGTGAGGCCATGGGGAACGGCGATCACACCATCTTCGCAAGCTGGCTCCCGCTCTTCCATGACATGGGCCTGGTGGGCAATGTCATGCAGCCGCTGTACCTGGGCATCCCCTGCTACCTGATGCCACCCATGGCGTTCATGCAGCAGCCTCGGCGCTGGCTGGAAGTGATCTCCCGGTATCGCGTCACATGCACCGGTGGCCCCAATTTCGCATTTGATCTGTGTGTGGATCGCATTCCAGAACACGAACGCGCAGGCTTGGATCTATCGAGCTGGGCGGTGGCCTACAACGGCTCAGAGCCGGTTCGACCGGAAACGCTGCGTCGATTTTCCGAGGCCTATCGTCCCCATGGACTGGATGGCGGCGCGCTCTACCCCTGCTACGGTCTGGCCGAGGGGTCCCTCCTGGTGAGCGGTCCTGAGGCGGGTCGCGGGCCATCGTTGTTGACCGTCGACAGCGCAGCACTCGAAGAAGGTCGGATCGAGCCGTCCGGAACGCCATCGCCAGCATCGGTCCGGCAGCTCACCAGTTGCGGAAAGATCTGGGGTGGGCAGACGGTGAAGGTGATCGACCCCGTCCGACGGACCGTGTGCCCGCCGGGTCAGGTGGGTGAAATCTGGCTGCAGGGACCAAGCATCACCCGGGGCTACTGGAAACGCCCCGATGCTGACGCGGCGCTCATCGTCCCCCGCGAAGACCAGCCGGGCGAAGGGGCCTACTGCCGTACAGGCGACCTCGGTGCGTTTGTGAACGATGAGCTCTACATCACCGGGCGCCTCAAGGAAGTTCTGATCGTGCGCGGGCGCAATCACTACCCGCAGGACATCGAGCAGTCGGTACAAGCCGCATGGCCGGGCTTCGTGCGCGGAGGTGGCGCCGCCTTCCTCGACGAGGACCGTCTGGTGCTGGTCCAGGAAATCGGGCGCACCTATCTGCGTCAGTTCGATGCCGACGCAGCCACCCGCATCGCCCGCGAGGTGCTCGCCGAACAACACGGTCTCACGCTGGCAGCCCTGGTGCCCATCAAGCCCGCCACGCTGGCCAAGACATCCAGCGGCAAGATCCGCCGGCAGGCCATGCGCGAAAGCTACCGCGATGGGAGCCTTATCCGCGTGGATGCACCTTCACCCTCAGCCGCAGCCGCAGCCGCAGCCGCAGCCGAGCCCATGGTGGACGCCGATCAGCCGCTTCCCACGCCCTTCCCACAGCTTTGCGACGTCCTGGCCACGATGGGCGTACACGCCGAAGGGCTGGCACCGGAGACGACGCTCTGGCAGCTTGGCCTGGACTCGCTCCAGATCGTGGATCTGCACATCCGGCTGGGGCATCTGCCGGGACAAACGCCGTCGCTGGACACCCTGTTCAGCGGCATCACGTTGATGGACCTGGCGGCCAGCCTTGGGGACCGCCCTGCCGCCCCACCCCTCCGCCCCCTGGCGCCCGCGTCGGCCCCAGCCACGCACGACGGGGAGCTGCCGCTGGTGACGCCCTACCAGGCGGCCATCTGGCTGAGGCAACAGCAGCAGCCCGCTGAACCGTTCTACAACCTGTCGGTGGCGCTGGAATTCGACGCGCCCATGGCCCCGGACGACATCGACCGCGCTGTTGCCCACCTGGTGTCGCAGCACCGCCATCTCCGGCAGCGGCTGGTGGTGGGTGGCGACGGCATCCTGACCTGGCAGGACTGTGCGGCGCCAGTGCCACGTCGCGTGTCGGCGGAGGGTTGGAGCGAGCCCCGCCTGGATGCCCTGCTCCGTGAAATCCGGGCCACCCCATTTGCGTTGGAAGCAGAAGCGCCGGTGCGCGCGTGTGTGATTGGCCAGGGACGGAGCACCTGGCTCGTCCTTTGCATCCATCACATCGCCACCGACTTCACCGGCGCCAGCCATCTGGTGGCCGAGTTGCTGCACACGCTGGCAGCTCCGGCGCGGCGGGTGCCCGGGCAAGATCTGGGTCGGACAGCGGCCGGCCTATTGAATCGGCTGGCCGCCCCGGGCGAAGACCTGCCTGCGGACTGGCTGGCCAGCCTCGCCGCCGCGCCCGCAGACATCGATCTGGGGCTGGGAGCGCCGCGGTCCGCAGATGCCGGCCCCGGGGCGCTTGCGCAGTGCTACGCCCATCTGGACGCGGGACTGTTCCGAGCCTGCCGACAACTGGCCCCCCAGGCGGGCGGCACGCTCAACGTGTTTCTCGCCTCGGCATTCGCGGCACTCCTGCACCGCTACAGCGGGCAGTCCTCGTTCTGCCTGGGCATGCCGTTCTCGGTGCGTCCGCCGGCCCTGGCGGACTGGCCGGGCAGTGCGGTCAACATGGTGCCCATCGCGTTCGAGTTCGCCGCGCAGCAGAGCCTGACGGCGCTGGTGGCGCAGACCACCCGCGCCGTCGTGCAGGGGCTCAGGTACCGTCATGTGCCCCTCACCATCGTGGCCGACCGGGTACGGCGTCTCCAGCCGGACCGCACACGCATCTTTGATGCGGTCTTCATTTGCCAGTCCGACAGCCCCGCGAACGGCGGCTTGCCGGCCACCCTGCTCGCCGGCTGCGACGATTGGCACCCGCTGCCAGAAAGGCCCGAACTCCGGGTGCGCTCGCGCCGCGTCCCTTCCACCGCCGGTCAGGCGCTCCTCACGCTGCTGGTGTTCCCCGATGAAGAAGGGGGCGCCCGCCTGTCGCTTGAGTACGACCGGGCGCGCATTCCGCAGGCGTTTGCCCAACGGATCCTGGGTCACTATGAGGGCCTGCTCCGGGCCGCTGTACGGCAACCCGATCAGCCTCTGCACGCATGGGACTACCTGCCCGCGACGGAATTGGATCAGCAGTGGCTGCAATGGAATGCGACGGGGTGGGACTCCGTCCCGCCAGAAGCATCCACATCCTCGCTCGTTCAGATGTTCCTGCAGCAGGCACATCGGAGGCCCACGCATACGGCGGTTGCCGATGCCCAGGGCGCCCAACTCAGCTATGCCGAGTTGCACCGGTTTGCGCAAGGCATACGCCACCTGTTGGAGCAACGCGAAGTGAAGCCCGGGGACTGCGTTGGCATTGCATTGCCTCGCAACCACCGGCTGCCCGCCGCCATCCTGGGTGTGCTGATGTGCGGCGCGGCCTATGTGCCGCTCGACCTGGACTACCCGCCGGAGCGTTTGCGCCACATCCTGAAGACCAGCGGAGCTGGCGTGGTGGTAACCGTGGCCGGACACGCCGGTGAGTTCCAGTCAAGCGGAGCCCGTTGCCTGCTGCTGGATGGCCTCACGGCGGATGCGTTGGCCCCCGTGCCGTCTGCAGGCCCGGCACCGGCCGGAGGGGCCGGTTTCCCCCATGCCGGGGACCTGGCCTATGTGCTGTTCACCTCCGGGTCGACCGGCCAGCCCAAGGGCGTTCAGGTGACCCATGGCAACGTACTGGCCTTGCTGGACTGGGCACGCCAGTGCTTCACTGAAGCGGAACGTGACCGCGTGCTGGCGTCCACCTCCGTTTGCTTTGACCTCTCGGTGTTCGAGCTCTTCGTGCCCTTGTGCCTGGGAACGACCTGCGTGATCACACCGCGAGTGCTGGACCTGATCGAACAGCCCAGCCTCGGCATCACCATGATCAACACCGTGCCGTCGGCGATTGAAGCCCTGCTGGCGTCGGGTTCGGTGCCCGCCACGGTGTCCACGGCGCTGGTGGCGGGTGAGCCCTTCCGGCAGGCGCTGGTGGATCGGCTCTACCGCGACAGCGGCGTGCGCCGCGTCCTGGACCTGTACGGCCCGACCGAGGACACCGTGTACTCCACGTTCGCCGAGCGCCGCCCCGCAGGCCGGGAATCGATCGGGCGCGCACTGCCCGGCACCCGCGTCTACCTGTTGGACGCTGCGCAACAGCCGGTGCCCATCGGCTTGCCTGGCGAGCTGTACCTGGCGGGCAAGGGAATGAGCATGGGTTACAAGGGCCGCGACGACCTGACAGACGCAGCCTTTGCACTGCCCGCCGCTCTGACACACCTGGAGACCCGCGCCTACCGCACCGGTGACATCGTCCGCCTGGCGGAGGACGGGGAGATTCTCTACATCGGGCGGCGTGACCATCAGATCAAACTGCGGGGCTACCGCATCGAATTGCAGGAAATCGACGCCTGCCTGGCGGGCAGTGGCCTGGTGCGAGAGGCCGTGGCCGATGTCGTCAGCACCCCGGCGGGCCAGCTCGTCCTGGTGGCACATGTGGCGTGGCCCGACGGCGTTGACGCGCCCAGCGCCAGCCAAGCACTGAATGCCCAGCTCGCGCGCCATCTGCCGCATTACATGCGCCCGCAGCACCTGCTGGTGCTGGGAGCACTGCCTCGCACGCTGAACGGCAAGATCGACCGCCGAGCGCTTCCGCGCGTGCTGACGGAGCCACTGGCACAACACCAGGAAGCTCCCCTGGAGCCGGGCCTCATGGTCGAGCTCGCCGCTGTCTGGGCTGAGGTGCTGGGCACGGCCCCCACCAGCAGGCATGCGAATTTCATCGAGCTGGGCGGCAATTCGCTCAGCGCGGTCCAGCTACGGGTGGCCCTGCAGCGACGCTGGTCGCTCGACGTGCCACTCGCTGTCCTGCTGACCCTGCCCGTGCTGAACGAACAGGCCATGGTCTTGGCCGAACTGCGTGGGTCGGCGACAGCCGAAGCCGCCCGCAACGCCGTCCTGTCTGACAACGACGGTGCCGAACTGGAGGAAATCGACCTGTGAAGATCGACCTGCTTGCCTTGATTCGCCGCCTTCGGGCCGAGGGTGTGAAGCTCAGCGCGACGGATGGCCAGCTCAGGCTGACCGCGCCAAAGGGTCGGTTGGACGCCGACACCATCCAGACCCTGCGGGACCACAAGGCCGATGTCCTGGCCTGGCTGGAGGTGCTGGACCACCAGGGCGCCCAGCGTCTTCCCCACTTCCCCACGCCGGCCGGCGCCGTTCCTGCCACCACTGGGCAAGTCGGCATGTGGCTGCTGTCCGGTCGAGGCCTCGGCGATGCCTACCATGTCGCTGCCGGTCTTCAGCTGGAGGGCGAACTGGATGTGGCCGCGCTGCAGCGGGCCTGGTCGTCCGTGGTGCAACGCCATGCGGGCTTGCGCACACGGTTGGTGGAGCGAGACGGTTTCATCTGGCAGGAAGTGGATGAGCAAGGGGTGGCACTGCCCCCGGCCGACGCAATGGCAGGAGAGGACCACCTGACGGACGAACAGCTCCTGCAGCGGCATGCCACCCCGAACTTCGCTCTGGACCGGGAGGTTCCGGTACGTGTGCGGCTGCTGCGGCGCCGACCACAACAACATCTGCTGATGTTGTGCTTTCACCATGCATCGATCGACGGTTGGAGCCTGCGGCAACTACTCGCCGAACTTGCCCAGGCTTATGCGCTTGCACGTCACGACGAGGCGATTTCATGGGCCGCCCCATCGCGTACGCTGGCAGACCTGGCGCTGTGGCAACAGCAGCGCGGCAAAGACACTGCAGAGGCAACAAGCCTTGCCTACTGGCTCGAGCAACTGGGCACGCTGGAATCTCCGCTACGCCTGAGTGACCCGAGCCGCCCCGAAGCGGGCCTGCGTGCGGGGCACCAGCTGCTGGAGCTTCCCCCTGACGTGGTTCAAGGCCTGCACCGGCTCGCGTCGTCCAGCGGCATCACGCTGCACCACTGGTTGCTGGCCTGCTTCAAATTGCTGCTGGCCAAGTACGGCGGCGCTCGTGAAGTGGCGCTGCTGGTGCCCGTGGCCCAGCGCGAGATGCCCGGCACCGAGGACCTGGTGGGCATGCTCGCCAACACGGTCCCCAGCGTGAGCCGCATTCACAGTGAGCAGACGCTGAGAGAGCTCGCCACCAGCGAATCCCAAGCTACGCGACGTGGCCTGCCGCACCATGCCGTACCCTTCGAGCGTGTGATGCGGGAGGCACGCGCGCAAGGCATCGATGTGCCGGCCCAGGTCATGTTCGGCCTGCAGGCCGTATCGGAAGAGGACATTGCGCTGGGTGCCGTGCGCGCCACCCTGGTTCGCCACCGCCCTGAGACCGCCAAGTTCGAACTCACTCTGACGATCGAACAGCGGCAGGACCGGCTGACCTGTCTGATGGAGTATCGACAGGCGACGTTCGAAGCCTGGGAAGTGGACGCGCTTCTTGCGGCCTATGCGCATGTATTGACACAGGCGCTGCTGTCGCCCGACCAGCCACTGAGCCTCTTCGCCTTGCTGCCCCCAAGGACCGACCCTTATGTCCCTGCCGCAGAAGGCCAGCCGCACACCCTCCAGCAGATCGCAGCCCAGGTGGCGCGTACACCAACCGCCATCGCGCTCGCACAAGGTCATCGCCATCTCAGCTACGCGGAGATGTGGCGCCGGGTCGAACACGCTGCAGCGCAACTGACCCATGCGGGTGTGCAGCCGGGTGACCATGTGGGGGTGCTGCTGCCCCCGGGCCCGGCCATCGCGATTGGTGCGCTGGCAGCGCTGGCGGTCGGCGCGGCCTATGCGCCCCTGGACATTCACCAACCGCAAGAGCGGACCGCACACATGGTGTCGGATGCCGGCTTGAAGGTGGTCTTCGTGGCGCCGGACTTTCCGCCCCCCGACACCATCCCCGGCCCTGCCGTCTGGTTGCCCCTGAGCATCGAGAGTCAACTGCCCTGCGCCACCGACGCCAGTTGGGCCCCTCGCGACACCGACCCGCTCGCGGCCGCCTATCTGATCTTTACCTCGGGGTCCACCGGCCTGCCCAAGGCTGCCCGTGTGCATCAACGCGGTCTCAACCAATTGCTGCATTGGTACCGCGAGGCCGCAGTGGACAGCCACACGACGGCCTTGATCATCAGCAACCCAAGCTTCGACCTCACGCAGAAGAACATGCTGGCGCCACTCACCGTGGGCGCCCGAGTCGCCTGGCCGGATGCAGCGCGCTTCGAGCCGCATGCCATTGCGGACGCCATGCGGACCTGGCGGGACACCCTGGTGAATTGCACCCCCACCGCGTTCCAGGCCCTGCTGGCGTCCGCCGAGGACGAAGGCTATGCCGCCCTGTCCAGCCTGCGCACCGTGGTGCTGGGTGGCGAGCCCATTGCACTCGACCCGTTACGGCGCTGGCAGCGGGCACGTCCCGCTGGCGCCCCGATTCGCGTCATCAACAGCTATGGACCCACGGAATGCGCCGACGTGGTGGCCTGGGAGACGCTCGCGGCCGATCTGGAGGCCGCCACCTCACCGGTCGCCCTGGGGCATGCCGTACCAGGTTGCCGTCTTGATGTGCTGGACCTCGACGGCCAGCCCTTGCCCGACGGTGCCGTGGGGCAACTGTGGATCGATGGCGACTGTGTGGGCCTGGGTTATCTGAACCGCGACGACCTGACTCAGCGCGTCTTTCAGCCCGGCGGCGTGGGCATCTCCGGGCGACGCTATGCAAGCGGGGATCTGGTGCGGCGCCTGCCCGACGGCCGCCTGCACTACCTGGGCCGGCGCGACCAGCAGGTCAAGTTCCACGGCCACCGGATCGAGTTGGGAGAAATCGAATCGGCCCTGCTGGCCCTGCCCCTCATCGTGCAGGCGGCCGTGGCACTGCGTCACGATGCCCGGGGCCAGGCGCTGCTCGTCGCGTTTTATGCCCTGCGAGAAGGTAGCGCTGTCTTGCCGGAAGCGGACATTCGTCGTGCGCTGGCCCGCACGCTGGCGCCCTACCAGTTGCCCAGCCGGTACGTCTGCCTGCCGCAACTGCCGCTCACCCGCAGCGGAAAAATCGACCGGCAGGCCTTGCCCGCATCCCTGCCCGAGCTGCCGCCCGCCTCGCCGGGGAGCGGTCGTCTCCCCTCGGCCCCGCTCAGTGCCTTGGAGCAGCCACTGGCCGAACTCTGGCAGTCCCTTCTGGGCTGCCCCAGCCTCCCGGGTCCCGAGGACAACTTCTTCGATCTGGGCGGCCATTCGCTGCTGGCCCTCCAGATGATGGCTCAGGCCCGGCGCACCCTGGGCGTGGATTGGTCGGTTCAACAGGTGTTCGATACACCTACGCTGGCCGCGCTGGCGGCGCTTGCAGCGCAGGACCAGCGCCCGGGTGCTGCGATCACGGACACCCACAAAATCGTTCCGGTGCTGCATGAAGGTCCGATCCCGCTGTCGCTGGCGCAACGACGTCTGTGGTTCCTGGATCAGCTGGACGAGGGCAATGCGGCCTATCACATTGCTGGCGCCTTGCGGTTGACCGGCGATTTGCAGGTCGACGCGCTGGAACGCGCGCTGCATGCGGTCGTGGCGCGGCATGCGACCCTCCGCACCCGCTTTGAAGCAGCGGGCGCACCCGGGGTGGTGCAGCGGGTCCTCCCGGCGGAAGCCTCCGGCATCGCGCTGGAATGGGTCGACCTTCGCCATCTGGGCGAGGGCACACCGGAGCAGGAGTCCGCGTGGCGGCTTCAGGCGGACGAACTGTCGACCCGTCCCTTCGACCTGACGCACGGTGCCCCTCTGTACGCACGACTGCTGGCCCTCGGCCCGCACACGCAGATGTTGCTGGTCAGCATGCATCACATCGTGTCGGACGGCTGGTCGATCGGCGTGTTGATGCGCGAACTCGGTGAGTTCTATGGTGCGTTCACGCGCCAATCAACGGTGGCCCCTGAGGCGCTGCCGGCGCTGCCGTCGCTACCGCCGCTGCCCATCCAATATTCCGATTACGCCCACTGGCAACACCAAGCTGCCCAGCTGGCGCAGGCCGAACAGCAGCTCGCCTATTGGCGCCTGCAGCTGGCCGACTTGCCCGAGGTGCATCAGCTGCCCACCGACTTCCCACGGCCAGCGAAGCAGCGCTATGTGGGTGCGCTGCACCGAAGCCATTGGGATGCGGCACTGACGGATCGCCTGCGCCAGCATTGCCGCAGCCGTGGAGCGACGCTCTTCATGGGGCTTCACGCCGCATTCAGTGCTCTGCTGTCGCGTTTTAGCGGCGAGACCGACATCGTGCTGGGGACACCCGTCGCCAACCGCGAACAGGTGGAAGTGGCCGGACTGATCGGCTGCTTTGTGAACACCCTGGTGCTGCGCGCCGACCTGTCGGCCCGGCCCAGCTTCGACACCCTGCTGGATCAGTGCCGGCAAACGGGCTTGCAGGCGCTGGCTCATCAGCAGTTGCCTTTTGACCGGTTGGTCGAGGCCTTGCAGCCCCCGCGTTCGCTCAGCCACACGCCGCTGTTCCAGGTGATGCTGTCGCTACAACCCGGAACGGACAGTGATCTGAAGCTGCCGGGCCTGGCGGTTCAACCCGTGGCGCTCGCCCGGAGGCAGGCGCAGTTTGATCTGACGCTGGACGTGACCGACGGCGCCGACGGGCTGCGACTCGTCTGGGAGTACAGCACGGATCTGTGGGAAGCCGCTTCAGTGGCCCGAATGGCTCAGGCCCTGGAGCGGCTGGTGATCCACATGCTCAGTGAGGTCACGCGCCCGATTGACCAACTGCCCCTGCTGGATGCCTCCGCCCAGCAGCAGATGCTCCAACTGGGCTGCGGCGAGACCTTGCAGGTGCCGGACACCTGCTTGCACACGCTGTTTGACGCAGAGGCTGCCGCCCGCCCCACCGCCCCCGCCGTCATCGACAGCGAAGGCAGCATGGACTACGCCACCCTGGCGCAACGCTCCCACCGCCTGGCGCATCAGCTGCTGGCCGCTGGCGTGAAGCCGGGGGAGCGAGTGGGCATTTTTCTGCCGCGTCAGAGCGCGCTGATGGTCAGCCTGCTGGCGGTCTGGAAAGTCGGCGCCGTGTCCCTGCCGCTGTCTCCCGACCACCCGGAGGAAAGGCTTCGACAGATCACGGACGACGCCGACGTTCGTCACGTCATCACCCTCGACAGCCAGCGACCGATGCTGACCTGGCTGCCATCGGCGCCCAGTGTGAACGTGCTGTGGATGGATGCCGCCCTGCCGGGCTCCACAGCGGACATCAGCGCCCCGCTGCCCCAGGTCCAGCCGGAACAGGCGGCCCACCAGATCTACCCGGCTGATTCGGCCGGTGTTCTCAAGGGTGTTGTGATCAGCCACCGCAACGCGGTCGCCCACCTGACTGCAGCCCGGGCGGTCTATGCCCCGCCCCCGGCAGCTCGGGTGCTGCAATTCGCGGATATCAGCTCCGACGGATTGATCGAGGAAGTCTGCCTTTCGGTGCTCAGCGGCGGCAGCCTGCACCTGCGGGCTGCCCCCCAAATGCCCACGCCGGACGCCTTCTGGAGACACGTGGCTTCCGAGGCCGTGCAGGTGGTCTCGCTGCCCACGGCTTATTGGCATGGCCTGTGCGATGCACTCACCGAAGCCGAGGCGGCCACGGCCGCCCGACACCTCACCACCTGCCTGGTGCGCGGGGAGTCCATGCGCACCGATGCCTGGCAGCGCTGGCGGACCTTTGTGTCCACTGGGGTGGCGCTGTTCCATACATATGGCGTTGCCGAAACAACGATCGCCGCCATGGCCGACCGGCTTGACGATGCAGCCTGCGCCCCGACCCTGGGCCGCCCCTTGCCTGGCTATCGCTGCCAGGTGCTGGACGAGGCTGGGCAGCCGGTTCCCTTGGGCGTACGGGGAGAGCTCTATATCGCCGGGCCTGCGGTGTCGCCGGGCTATTGGCGACGGGACAGCCTGACCCAGCAGCACTTCGTGGCCGCGCCGTTCGAGGCGCCCGCAGGCAGCCGCTGCTACCGCACAGGTGATCGGGTGAGCTGGCGGGCCGACGGCCGGCTGCGCTTTCACGGCCGTGCCGACCAGCAAGTCAAGCTGCGGGGCTTCCGCGTCGAGCTGGGTGAGATCGAATCGGCCCTGCGCTCGCTGGACGAGGTGCATGACGCCTGCGTACAAGCCTTGGCTCATCCGGACGGCAACCAGCGCCTCGCCGCCTACGTGGTGATGGACGGCTCCGGCACGGAGACCGCCACGGTGCAGAGAAAACTGGCCGCCTTGTTGCCGCATTACATGCTGCCCGGTGCCTGGATGCGGCTGGATGCACTCCCCCGCACACCGAACGGTGAGGTGGACCGCATGGCCCTGCCAGAACCGGCGTTCGCCGTCGCCGACCCAGCCGCTGGGCCAGTGCTGCCGACCACTCAACACGAGCGCCAGATCGCAGCCCTCTGGGACTCCCTGCTGTCACCGGGTCGGCCGATTTCCGCCCACGACAACTTCTTCTCGCTCGGCGGACATTCGCTGCTGGCACTGGAACTGGTGCGATCTCTGCGCCAGCAATTGAATTGCCATGTACCCGTAGACCTGATCTTTCGGCACCCGACCTTGGCGGCGCTGGCCCAGGCCGTGGCCGAGCAGTCCACGACAGGCACGGGCGCGTCCGTCTCGCTTGCCCCGCCTCGCCTCGCGGAGACGGACCCAGTCCCGCTCACGCCGATGCAGCGGCGCCAGTGGTTTCTGTTCCGGCTGGAGGGACCCAGTGCAGCCTACAACATGGCCTGCGCCTACCGCCTGCACGGGCACCTGGATGAAGCGGCCTTGCAAGGCGCGATCCGGGACGTCACCCAGCAGCACTGGATTCTGCGTAGCCGGCTGGTCCAGCATGAGGGGCATGACCTGCCGGTGCTGATGACCGCGCCCGCCGACGAAGTGCCCATCCGCTCCACCGCCTGCACCGCCGCCGAGGCATCGGCCCGCATGGCGGAGTTCCTCGGCCACCGCTACGACCTGTCCACCGAGTTGCTGTCCCGCTTCGAATGCCTGAGCGTGGACAACGGCCGTCACTACCTGCTTGCCAACATTCACCATATCGGCTGCGACGGGCTCTCGCTACGCACGCTGCTGCGCGACATCGCTCTGGCTTATGAGTGCCGCGTCCATCAACGCGCGCCTTGGCAGCCCGCACGCGCCGTCCAGTTCGCGGAATTGGCCTCCTGGCAGCGTCGGCTTCGCGATGACGAACACCAGCGGCAGGCGCTGACTGAGCTCACGGCTCACCTGCGTGGCGCCCCCAACGTCTCCACCTTGCCCTTGGACTGGCCCCGGGAGGGCGCGCGCCGCGCGGACACTGTCCGCACCGCCCAGCGGCTCAGCTTCGATTGGGATGCCTCACTGAGCCACGGCATCCACCGCCTGGCCAGCCGGCAGGGCACCACGCCGTTTCATGTACTGCTGGCCAGTTGGGCCTGGGTGCTGTCGCGGCTGAGCCGCCTGGACGACATCGTGATCGGTGTCCCCATGGCCTGCCGAGACCTTCCGGGCAGTGACGACGTGATTGGCCCTCTGCTCAATACCCTGGCGGTCCGCGTGGACTGTAGCGAGGTCACCGACTTCAACGCACTGTTGGCGCGCACCACCGATGCATTGGCCTTTGCACGCGACCGACGCGAGGTGCCATTGGAAGATCTGGTCGACGCGCTCAACCCGCCGCGCAGCATCGACCTGTCGCCCCTGTTCCAGGTGCAGTTCGTGCTCGACCCCATCGGGGGCGAGGTGCTGAAGCTCGGGGAGCTTGAGGCCCACCCTCTCAGCCCGGAGGACAGCGGCGTCCACCCTGGCGCCAAGTACGACATCAACATCCATGTGCTGGATGGTGCTGAGCGACTGCAGGGCTACATCGACTACCGCCCGTCCCTCTACCACGCAGCCTCGATGGGCGCCGCCCTTGACGCCTGGAAGCAATTGCTGGCCCGTGTCGCCGCCCAGCCCGATGCCCCTCTGCGCACGTTTGGCCTGGTGAACGCAGAAGGCGCCCGCGCCCTGGCGTCCCAGGTCGGCCGCACCGACTCCAGCCTGCCACTCGACCTTCCGGTGCACCGCCTGTTTGAACGGCAGGTCGACCGGACCCCGGACGCCCCGGCGGTGGACGGCGGGGAGACGGTGCTCACGTATCGGGAGCTTGACCAGCGCGCCAACCAACTGGCGCACCGGCTGGTCGAGTCGGGCGTGAAGATCGGCGAACGGGTGGCCGTGGCGCAAGGCCGTGGCGTATCCCGCACGATCACGCTGCTGGCGATTCTGAAAGCCGGTGCCGCCTATGTGCCGGTGGATCCCGACTGGCCCCTCTCACGCCGGGCCATGGTGTTGGACAGCGTGAACTGCCGATTCATGGTGGTGGCTGCCGACCAGGACGCCGCAATGGAAGCCTCGGGCCCGCACAGCGCCGCCTTGCGGCGAATTGCTCCCCACGGGGTCGCTGATGAGACTCGCCCGGCGGCCCGCCTGGACCATGAGGTGCCGGCGAGTGGCCCCTGCTACCAGATGTTCACGTCGGGATCGACCGGCACACCCAAGGGCGTCATCATCCCTCACGCGGGCGTGACGCATGACTTGCTGTTTCTCATCCGGAAGCTTGGCCTCGGCCCGGGTCACCGCGTACTTCAGCTCACCGCCTTCAGTTTTGATCCGTCGGTGCGTGACCTGTTCGCGACGCTGGGTTGCGGCGCCTGCGCGGTCCTGGTGGATGACCACTCGGCGCGCCACCCGGCTCGCATCCTGGAACGACTGCACCACGGCCGTGTCAGTCATGTGCTGTCGATGGTGCCGACGCTGCTTCGTGCCTTGCTCACCGAGGCCGAAAGCGGCGAGCCTGCGACGCCCCTCGGCCCCCTGCTTCAGGTGCTCATGTTGAACGGTGAGCGGCTGCGCGGCGATGACTGCAGCCGAGCCCGTTGCCTGTTGGGTCCGGCGCTGCGACTGATCAATCAATATGGCCCGACCGAGGCCACGATGACCAGCGCCACCCATGAGGTGGAGGCGCGCGACCTGCACACCCTCACCGTGCCGCTGGGGCAGCCCAATCCGAACACGTCGCTGTGGGTGATGGACTCGGACGGTCACCCCTTGCCTGCGGGCGCGATCGGTGAGATCTGGATCACCGGGCCCGGCCTGGCAGCAGGTTATGAGGGCCTGCCCGATCAGACCAACGCCGTCTTTGTTCAGGCCCAACTGCCGCATGAGCAGGCACCGACGCGCTTCTATCGGACTGGTGACCTGGGGCGGTGGCGAAGCGATGGTGTCCTGGAGTTCCACGGTCGTATCGACTTCCAGATCAAACTGCGAGGCTTGCGCATCGAGCTGGGTGAGATCGACAGTTGCCTGGGCCAGCAAGCGGGCATCGGCCATTGCGCCACCGCGCTGCATGAAGACGAGAACGGTCTGCAATGGCTGTGCGCGTTTTATATGGTTCGTGGCACGCCGCCCGATGTCGAAACCCTGAAGAAGGCGATGGCCCAGCGACTGCCCGCTGCCATGGTGCCGGCTCTGTTCGTTTTACAGGACTCGCTGCCGCTGACGGCAACCGGCAAGGTGGACCGGCGGCGCCTGCCCGACGTGGCACCGTATATCGCCCGTCTGGCGCAAGCCGCCGAGGAATCGCTCGACGACGTCGAGCAGCAGGTGGCGGCGACCTGGTCCACCCTGCTTCAACTCCGCAGGGCGCCCAGCCGTCATGCCAACTTCTTCGAACTGGGCGCCAACTCCCTGCTGATGGTGCAGGCGCGCGACCGGCTGGCCGCACGGTTTGGCAGTCACCTGGATGTGGTGGATCTGTTTGAGCATCCGACCATTGCCGCGCTAGCCGCCCATCTGCGCGCGAACTCAGGAGACACCCGCGCGGCAACGGCTGTCAGCCCAAGCGCGCCACCGGTGCCGATGGACAGGCAGCTCGGACAGCGCCGGGCCCACCTGCAGCAACGGGCCGCCCGTCATGCCGCCGCACAAGCGGATCGGCTGGATATCAAGGAACCATCATGAGCCTGACGAACATACTCCCTTCCGCTTCGGAAGCCCCGACTGCGACAGTGACGGCGACAGAGACTGCGACCGCTGCCACCACCGGCACCCGGCTGGAGCGCGGACTCCAGGTGCTGGGCCGGATTGAACTGGACCTGGGCAACCCGCACGGTTTGCTGCACGGCATGCGCGTCCATGCACCTCGTTTCAAGCAACACACCATCGAGCACTTTGGTGACCGCTTCGCTGACGACCAGCGCCTGGAGGTTCGCACCAAGTTGCTGGTGGCCCTGGCGCTGTCGGCCACGCAGCCCGGACATGACGATTTGCTGGAGTTCCATATCGGCGCCGCCCTGAAAGCGGGATGGGACCGGGAGCAGATCATCGAAACATTCGAACTGGTCGGCGCCTATGCAGGTCAGCCCGCTGCCCTGCGCGCTGTGAAAGTGGCGATTGCCACCTTTGAGAAGGTGGATGCATGAGTAACGTTGCAGTCGCCGATGCCTCACCCGGCATGCGTTCCTTGATCCGCCCCATGGGCTCCTTCCATCCAGTGGATGGGGACGGATGGCTGGTCAACGACACACGCGCAGACCATGTGCCCGTCGCCCTGCGCGACAGGCTGATCGACTTTTTTGATGACTGCTTCGGAGCGGCCCTGGTGGCGGTGTATGTCAGGGGTTCGGTGGCGCGTGGAACGGCCGTGGCGGGTGTGTCCGATCTCGACGCATTCGCCGTCGTGGCGGACGGCACGGAGCCCGTCTGCCCGCACCTTCCAAGCGATACGCTGGCGCAGTTCCAGGCGTCCGCACCCGGCCTGATCGACTTCGAGCTGAATGTCTGCCGCCGCGATGATGTGGTGCGGAACTATTTCAGCACCTGGGCCTTCCTGGTGAAGACGCAGTCCGCCCGCATTCACGGCGAAGATCTGGCCGCCGGGCTGCAGCCCTACCGGGTGGGTCCTCATCTGATGGCAGAGGCCATGTACCTTCCGCTTCGCATGCGCGACTATGCGGCACGTATTGCCTCGGACAACAGCCCTGCGCAGGCCACGGCCACCTGCCAATGGATGATGAAGGCGGTGGTGCGAGCCGCGTTTGACCTCACCATGGATCGGGCCGGGCTTTACACGCGGGACCTCTACCCCTGCTGGCAGACCTTCTCCCAGTTCTACCCCACCCGGGCGGACGACTGCGAGCGCGCCTTGCGCTGGGCCATCGCCCCCGACCACAACACCACCGCCCATCGCGCCCTCGTGGACGACTTCGCCACCTGGATTGGCCAGGAAGGTGTGCGCCTCGTGCAGGCGCACGGCATCGACCTGTCGAGGTATGAACTGTGAACAGCTTGTTGCGCAGCACCGCATTCACGCGGTTATGGTTGGCCATCTTCGTCAGCACCACCGGCAACTTCCTGCTGATGCTGTCGTTATCGGTCTATGTCTATCGCCAGACCGGCGACAACTTTGCAGCCGCCGGGGTGTTTGCCACCCAGTGGCTGGCCACCGTCGCTTCGGCGCCGTTGAGTGGATGGCTCGGTGGCCGATTCGATACGTCCCGGCTCGCGGCAGCGTGTGAGCTCACCGGGGGGGTGGTGTCCGTGCTGGTGGGTCTGTTCGTCCACGCCTTGCCGGCGGTCTATCTGTTGTTGCTGGTTCGCGGATTGGCCGAAAGCATCGGCAAATCGGCTCGCGTCCTGGCCATGCGGGACCACGTGGAGGACGACCACATCGAACGTGCCGCCTCCATGATCGGCACAGCCACCTTCATCGGCATCTCGGTGGGGTCGCTGGTCGGTGCGGTACTGATCCATCACCTGGCGCTGTTGCACATCGCGCTGCTGGACGCCGCCAGCTTCCTGCTGTCCGCCGGCCTTTATCTCTCCCTGGGCCGCGCGCCTGCACGCACCACAGCGGCTGCTCGACCCGCCTTCAACGCGGTGCTGCGCGACGGCTGGCGGGCCGTGCGTGCCGACCCGCTGCTGGGGCGACAGGTGGCCTACATGATTGTCTCCACGGCCTTTTTCCAAGGCTTCCACAACATCGCACGCACCCTCCTCCCCATCACGCGGCTGGACATGGGGGAACGCGGCGTCATGTTGCTCCAGGCGCTGGCCAGCGTGTCCTTCTTCCTGGGGGCCGTGATCGTCACCCTCCTGATGCAGAAGCGGCAAATCGCGGGCCGCGTTGAACCTTGGGGCATCAGTGCAGCGGCCGCTGCACTGATGCTGCTGTCGATCCTGGCCTCGCAACCGGCCTGGAGCCTGCTCGCTTATGCAGTGTTCCTCATGCTGTCTGAAGTGACGTATGTGTTCTGCCAGAAAAACATCGTGACCCACTGCCCCCGTGAACAGCTCGGCCTGGTCTCCCCGCTGGCGCTCTCGGCCGCCACCTTGGGACTGGTGGTGGTGATCTATGCCGGTGGCTGGCTCTCGGACCAGGTGGGCCTGGTGACCACCGCCGTGGTCGTCGCACTTGCCACGGCCGGCTGCCTGGTGGCCATCGAACTTCGCTCGCCCCGGCCTTTCCGCCTGTTTGCGCCCCTTCCCTGAATCAAGCACGCCACATCATGGACAGAAGACTTCGCCTCGATCTCACCGATTCATTGACCTACTGGGTCAAACCCGGCCCGGATATGGAGCGTGATTTCCTGGATCTGCTGAGCCGCGCCCGTATCGGTGGCGACAAGCCGCCGTACGTGCTCGGCGACAGCCCCATCGTGGGCTTCACCGAGGTTCCGCTGGCGCTCTCCGCCAAGCTCTTGTCCGGCGCCAAGGACTTCGGCATCAACTACGCCCCGGTGGGCCTTCTGTTTGAGCGCCGATGGGTGTACGAACACGGGGGCCGCCCCGTCATCTACCAGCGCGCCGAGGAGGCGGCCCTTTTGCCTGCGGCTCTGCTGTACCGGCATGTGACGCTGGACTTCGACCAGCAGATCGACTTCACCTGGAAGCGCGAATGGCGCATTCCCACATCCGCGCTCGACCTGCAACAGGCGCCCTGCCGGCCGGTCCTGCCGACGGCCGCCTGGCTGGATCGCGCCCGGGAGGCGCTGGTCCATGAGCCTGCGGCGCTGGCGCTGCTGGACCGAACCGTGGTCCTTGAACACTTTCTCTGATGCCATCGGAAGCCATCAACGCATGAACATGTTGTCCCAGAATGTCGACCTCCAGCAGCGCCGCGCCGCGTTGGTGGTGGCGCCTCCCATCGAACATGCCATTGCCCAGCGCACCAGCCTTGCCGACGCCCTGGCTCATGCTGCGCGCGTCCGTGGCGACGGGCGTCTGACCTGCATCGACAGCAGCGGCCGGGAACGTCATTGGACTTATCGCACCCTGTATGAGGCGGCAAGCCGTGCCGCCGCAGGCCTGATCCGGCAGGGTGTGACGCCTGGCAGCCACGTCGTTCTGCGCCTGGCCGACCCGTACGAATGGGTGCTGGCGCTGTGGGCGTGTTTCCTGGCGCGGGCGGTGGCGATTCCCACCTACGCGCTGGAGCCCCTGCCGGCGGACGCCTCTGGCGGTCAGCGGCTCGCGGGCGCCCTGCAGGTGCTGGCTCCGACGGCGCTGCTGGTCTCCACGGCCGAACAGACACGCGCCACAGCGCTTAAAGATGAGCATGGCTGGCCGCAACTGCTGGTGCTCACCCCCGATGCGCTGTTGGCGGAGGATGGCGCCGACGGCGTGTCCACAGCGGTGGCGTCGCAGGCCACGCCCCCCGACCCTGACCGATTGGCGGTGATCTTCCCCACTTCCGGATCGAGCGGCACACCCAAACCCGCCACACAGACCGAATCGGCGTTGTTGGGCATGTGTGCCGGCAGCGCGCAGATGAATGCCTTCAATGAACGTGACGTGTTCATGAACTGGATGCCGATGGACCATGTGGGCGCCGTCGTGTTCCTGTGCGTGCTTCCGGTTTGCGTGGCCGCAGACCAGGTGCTGGTTGCCTACCCGTACGTCCGGGCGGACCTCTTCCGCTGGTTGGATCTGATGGCACGCTGGCGCACCAGCGTGGGCTGGGTGCCCAACCATGTCTTCAACCAGGTGGCCAAACGGCTGGAGCACGAGGCCCCGCGCGCCTGGGACCTCTCGGCGCTGCGCTTCCTCGTCAACGCCGGCGAAAGTATCAGCCCCGGCTTCGTGCGACAGTTTGCCGAACAGTTGCAGGGGTGTGGTCTGCGCGCTGATGCAGTGCGGCCGGCCTTCGGCATGTCGGAGACCTGTTCCGGTATCACCTGGGCGCAGGGGCTCCAGGTTGCGGGCGACCGATTCGTGGACCTGGGAGCGCCCATCCCGGGCGCGGCCATGCGGGTGGTCGGTCCGGACAATGAGGTGCTCGCCGAAGGCGAGGTGGGACGCTTGCACCTCCGTGGCCCATCGGTCACGCGCAGCTATTTCCGTCTGGTCCGGGATGACGTCTTCCTGCCGGACGGTTGGTTCGACACCGGCGACAGCGCCTTCATCAGGGACGGACATCTCTATCTCACCGATCGAGAGGGAGACGCGGTGGCCGGCCTGCCCATCCATGGCTATGAGCTCGAAGAGGCCATCGAGCGTCTGGAGGGTGTGCTGGGTGGCCACACTGCGGTGTGCGATGGCAAGGGGGAAGAGGGGCCGGTGGTGGTGGTGTTTTACTGCGCCGACCCGGACCATCCCAACCCTGAGTTAACGGCGCACATCGACGCGACGCTGCGGCGCCTCGCCCCGGAGACCCCCATCATCGCCACCGCTGTGGCCCCCCACCAATTGCCGCGCACGTCGATTGGCAAGATTCAGCGCAAAGTGCTGCGGCGCCAGGTCGAACGCGTGGCGCAGCAGGCAGCGCAGAGGCGGACTTGAGGGACATGCTGAACGCGCAACGCTTTGATGTGCATCGCCCGGGTCTGCTGGTTCATGGTTTCGGCTTCGCAGGGGCAGGCGCGGGCGCTCTGAAACCGCTGCTCGCGCATTTGCCGATCGGCCTGGGCCTGGCGGAGTTCGTCATGCCGGGACGCGGCCGGCGTGTGCGCGAAACGCCGGTGACCCAGCTGGATCGCCTCTGCCAGCAGGCCAGCGAGGCGTTGGCGGAAACCGATCAACCGCTGATCTTGCTGGGTTACAGCCTGGGTGCCCTGCTGGCCTTCGAAACCGCCCATCTGCTTCAGTCCGCGGGACGCCCGCCGGCTGCGCTGGTGGTGTGTGCGCTCAACGCGCCGCAGCATCTTGCCGCCGGTGGGGAGGTCCATCGACTGCCATTGCCGGCATTACGTGATCATCTGGCGGCCCTTGGCGGCACACCCGACGTGGTGTTGCGCGACCTTGATGTACTGGCCTGCTTTGCCCCGGGGATCCGCGCCGACTACGAGCTGATCGAGACCTACCGATATGTCCCTCGGGAGCGCTTGCGCTGCCCCATCGTGACACTGGCAGGCACTCGTGATGCGCTCACCGGCATGGACGAGGTGCATGCCTGGTCCGCCCTGACCACGCAGCACTGCACGACGCTGTGGGTCGATGACACTCACTTCTTCCTCGACCGCCACACCGACCGTTGGCACCGTGCTTTTCAAATGGCCGCCAGTGCGGCGAATGCATCCACCCTGTTCCACACGACTTGACCCGTTTGAGAAATCCGAATGACGATTCAATTGATTGAGACCTACCCCGACACCTCGGACGCCATCAGCCTGATCGATGAGCTCTCGCAGCGGTTGAAGTCCATCACTGGCAGCAGCGGCGCCAAAAATTTCACCGCAGAGAGTGTGCAGGAGCGGGGCATCTTCGTGGTGGCCTATCGGGACGGCCAGGCCTGCGGCTGCGGGGCCATCCGGTTGCTGGATGCAGCCGGCCGGCCGGATGTCTGCGAGGTCAAACGCATGTACAGCCGTGTGGCGGGTGCCGGCATCGGCAGTGCCATCCTGAAGCACCTGGAACAACGCGCCGTGGCGCTGGATTACCGTGAAGCCTGGCTGGAGACCCGTCGGGTGAACACCGTGGCGGTGGAGTTTTACAAGCACCACGGCTATGTGGAACGTGAGAACTTCGGTGTTTATGTGGGCCGCCCGGAAGCTGTGTGCTTTGAACGGAGGCTGGCATGACGGTCCGGGTCCGGCGCGCGCGGCTCACGTGGGTCGCCAACGCTTGTTTGACTCTGTGCCCCCTGGGGGCGATGGCGCAACAAGCGCCCGCCGCCGCTGCATCGGCACCGAAGACGGTGCTGGAGGCGGTCACGGTGAACGGCACCAAAGAGGCCGACGACCGCCGTGACGCCACTGCCGCAAAGACGGTCATCAGCCGCGAGACCATTACCCGTTATGGCGATACCAACCTTGCCGATGTTCTGCGGCGAGTCCCCGGCATCACGGTCACGAAGTCACGCGGCGACGGATCGTCCATACGGATGCGAGGGCTGGGCGAGGGCTACACGCAGCTCATGATCAATGGGGAGCCAGCACTGCCCGGCGTGACACTGGATTCCATCTCGCCCGACCTCATCGAACGCATCGAGGTGATCCGGACGGCCACTGCGGACCAGAGTACCCAGGCCATTGCCGGCACCATCAATGTGATCCTGCGGCGCAGTGCCAAGCGGCGGGACCACGGCATGAAGGTCGGGCTGAGCACCAAGGAAGGGCTGGTGTCGGGTCAGGCCAGCACCGAATACGGCGAGCAGAACGACGCAGGGAGTTGGTCGCTCGCGGCGAATGTGGGGGTGAACCGTGACCGCTGGTCGAGCACCACCGAACAGATCGGGCGAGATGCTGCCGACACCCTCCTCTACAGGCGCATGACCAACACCGACGACACGCTGACCAAGAGCACCGCTGGCCTCACCGCCAACTCATTGTGGAAATGGGGAGAGGGTGATTCGGTCAATCTCAACGGTTTTGTGCAGGCCCAGCACTCCCGCCTGCAGGAGACCGAAGTCCGATACGCCACATTCGGCACCCCTTCGGAATTTGCGGGAGACAGTCTTCATTTGCCCAGCCACTCCTTGCTGGCACGGCTGACGGGTGCTCTCAAGTTGAATTGGGACGACGCAGGGCAGTTGGATCAGCGGGTGACAACGGCCCTGACGGACGTGGACGCCGATGGATTGCGTGCCTTCTACGAAGACCCGGCTCAGCACATTGTCGACCGGCGGGTGGTGGGTCATCTGAAGGACACCACGGGGACCTGGACCGGCAAGTACAGCAAGGCCTTCCGGGAGAACCAGGTCATTGACGCGGGCTGGGATGGGCAACTGACCCAGCGTAATGAACAGCGCACGCAGACGGAGACCAGCCCGGTGGGGCATGCCACGCAGAGCTTTGATCAGCGTTATGAGGCCCGGGTGACTCGCCTGGCTTTATATGTGCAAGATGAAATCTCCCTGGGCAAGGGACTGGCGCTCTATGGCGGCATGCGATGGGAGGGCCTGCACACCAAGGTGACGGGCAACGACGACACGGACATCGCGCAGCGGTCCAGCGTGTTCAGCCCGACCATGCAGTTGCTGTGGAAGATTCCGGACAGCAAATCTGACCAACTCCGTCTGTCGCTGGGCCGCACGTACCGCGCGCCGGCCACCAAGGATCTCATTCCACGCCGGTGGCAGACGGCCGACAACTCACCCACCACGTCTGACTTTCAGGGCAATCCCGCGCTTCGACCTGAACTGGCATGGGCGCTTGATCTGGGGTATGAGCACTACTTGTCTGGCGGCGGCCTGCTCAGCGTGAACGTCTACACCAAGCGTATTCAAGGCGTGATCCTCCAGCAGCTGTTTCAGGCGGCAGACGGCCATTGGGTGACCTCGCCTTACAACGGTGGAGATGCAAGCGCCAGTGGCGTTGAGTTCGAAGGCAAGGCCAAGCTGAAAGATTTGCTGGGGAACGCGCCGGATGCGGATGTGCGCTTGAGCGTGGGACGTAATTGGTCCCGGGTGGACAGCCTGCCGGGGCCAGGCAACCGGCTGAGCCAGCAGGCGCCGTTGACCGTCAGCACGGGCGTTGACTACCGACCGACGACCGACTTCACGGTGGGCCTGGGCTACACGTACAGCCAGGGGGCCTACACCCAAAGCTCTCTGACGCGCTCGACGACGACGCACGATAGCCACAGTGCGGATCTGTACGGACTGTGGAAGGTGGCGAAAGATCTGCAGGTGCATGCCAGCGTCAGCGTGACCCCGGGCCCGGATGACGGCTTGCGGGATGGCTACGCCGATGCCAATGGCAGCGTGCAGCAGGTGGTGCGCTCTGCAAGGCAATGGACGGCCAAGATTCAGGTGCAGAAGACGTTTTGACGCACGGACTTTCAGTTTCACCACCGCCCGCAGTGCAGTGGTGGAAGTGATGTACCGAAGCCATCGGCACCTGCCGGTCACGGGCTGGGCCATGCCCCCACGGTGGGGGCCTGCGTCCGCCCCGGAGCAGTTCCCGCCGGCCCTGATCAACAACACGTAGCGCCCGTCTCCGAGCCGATCTTCAACTCAGACCCACGGTCTTTCGGCCGCCAGGTCAGTGCATGACGCGCGGGCTATGCGGGCTATGCAGGCTATGCGGACGCCGCAGACTCGGCGGACGCGGCAGCGGGGGCCAGGCGCCAGGCCGGGGACCAGCCCAGTTCGCGTTTGGCCTTTTCGCTGCTGACATCCGGGTTGTCTTCGGTGATGTTGAAGATGCCACCCGGCGACTTCTGCAGCGCCAGCAACGCTGCGTAGGCGGCGGCTTCCACATGCAGCGGGCTCGCGCCGGTCGGTTTTTCGCTGCCAGTTCCGGGGCCGTAGATATGGCCGTAGCGCAGCACCGTGCCATGCAGGGAAGCTTCGCCCAGCACCTGGCGCTCCAGCGCCGCCACGCCTCGCACGCTGGTGCGACGGGGCCCTTCGGCCAACAGGTCCAGGGGCTGGCTCTCGAGATAGGGCTTGGCCCCTGGCTGATAGGCCCAGGCGATGCTTTGCGCAACGAGGCGCGTGGCACCACTGGCCAGCGCCGCAGCGACCAGATGACGCGTACCTTCTTCACGGATGCGGGCGTTGGCGACCACGGCCTGTGCCATCAAGCTGGGATCCAGCCCGCGCGGCAGGTCGGTCAGTTGGTGGACGACCGCCCACGGCTGGATGCCCACAAGCGCGTCCTTCAGCGCCTTGGCGTCGTAGACATCAAGCAGCACGGGGGTGGCCCCCAGCGCCTCGAGTGCCTGCGCGTGCTCGGGGCGGCGGGTGCCGCCGTAGACGCAATAGCCCGCCCCGAGCAGCAGCGGAACAAGGGATTTGCCGATTGCGCCGCTGGCGCCGGCGACAAAGACCTTCTGCGACATGGGATCTCCTGTTGGACTTGGATGGGTGAGCCATGGACGATGGGTCGGTAGACGGTCCAGCCGCCTTGGGCCGACACACGTCCGCCACGTGCGCGAACTCTACGCCTCACTGTCATTGCCCTGAAGAGACAAGAAGCGCAAAGCGGACCAGGACATGTGGGCCCGGGCCCATCGCGACTCATGTCCTGGTCGATCCGCGCAATCTTGGCCCTTCAGCGCACCACGTGCTGCCGCTTGCAAGTCCGCCCCGTGGGCGGCCTAGGACAATTCGTCCAATGCTGCGGTGAGGCATTGCAGCGGCACGCCTCCTACAATGCCCCCATGCTCGCCAACAGGGTCACTGTCACGCGCTTTGCGTGGATCGTCTCATTGACGATTCTGCTGGGCGCATGGCTGCCCGGCTTTGTTCATGTCTGGACAAGCGCGACCGGGAGCGAGTGGTCGGAGATCTGCTCCGCGAACGGCACCGTCAGGGTGAAGCTGCCGACGGCGTCCGAGGACCAGACCGGCAAGAGCCCGGTGTCCAAGACGGCCTCTTCGATGGACTGCCCATGCTGCTCCATCCATCACGGCACGCCGTCCCTGCCCCCCTCCGAACTGCTGTGGACCGTGCGCACCACGCTGCAATTCGAGTGGCCTTCGCTCTTCCTGCAGGCACCGTATCTGCTATTGCCCTGGGCGCCCTCCCTGGCGCGGGGTCCCCCGCTGTTGACCTGAACGCGTCACCGCGACGCGCTCGTTCAGTGCTGCTCACCTGAGGGGCTTGGCCCGCTTCGGGCTGATCACGCCACGACCGACCTCCTGCTTCGTTCTGCCCTCCGCTCTGTGGGCGCCCCCACAGGCCGCCCCATGCGCGACCCGATACGGTACGCCGAGCGCGATGCAGGTTCGAGGCCTTCACCCGCCCCATGAAAAGGCGGTGGCAGATATGCCGCTGCGCGTCCTTCGATGACCCATAAGCCTTCAACCCTGAAGCTTGCTCCCCTGTCGCTCACGCCGACAGATCGTGATGAAACCGGCGCTGTCTACCTTCAGGACCAGGCCACCTACGGCCCCATTCCTCTGACCGGATCCCTGCGCTACACGCTGTCGCTATCCGTGGTGAACGTAACCGGAAGACAAGGTTTTGAGACCTATCAGTACTTTGCATTCCCAGTGGTCATGCCGACGCCGCTGCGGTTGGGCTATGTGACTTTGTCTCCGCGCCTGTAAGAGCAACGCCAATCAACAGGATGGAATCATGACCCCTATCAACCTCAATCGCCGCACGGTGGTGACAGCCTCAGCACTGCTGATCAGCGGGCTTACCGGCTGCGAAGCCAGCGAGCCGCCCTTTCACGGCACCAGCCTCAAGGGCGCCCAATATGGACAGGACTTCAAGCTGCGGGACCCGCAAGGCCGCGAACGGCAGCTCGCCGACTTCCGCGGCAAGGTGGTGCTGCTGTTCTTCGGATTCACTCAATGCCCGGATGTCTGCCCCACGGCCTTGAGCCGCGCTGCTGCCGTCCGGCAACTGCTAGGCAAAGATGCAGACCTGTTGCAGGTCTTGTTTGTCACGCTGGATCCGGAGCGCGATACACCGCAGGTGCTGACCCAATACACAACTGCGTTTGATCCGTCCTTCCTGGGCCTGTGGTCCGATGAAGCCGGTACCGCTGCGGCCGCCAAGAACTTCAAGGTGTTCTTCCACAAGGTGTCGACGGGCTCCAGCTACACCCTGGATCACTCCACCATCAGCTACCTGTTCGACCCCAAGGGGCGTCTTCGTGTGGCGGTCGCCCATGGCATGAGTGCGGCGGATCTGGCTGCCGATGTGCGCATGCTGATGGTGCCGTGATTGCGATTGTTTTCCCATCCGCGGCGCTGCCATGCCGCAATTTCTTAAGGAGACTTTGATGCACAAGCTTCGAATCCATTGGCTCGCACCTGTTGTCGCTGCGCTGATGACCGTGTCGGTCCAGGCCCAGGCCCAGGTCGCCGTCAAGGACCCATGGGTCCGCGCGACAGTACCCAATCAAAAGGCCACCGGTGCCTTCATGCAGTTGACGTCCCCCAGCGGCACACGGCTCGTTGCAGTCAAGACCCCACTGACTCCAAAGGCCGAAGTGCATGAAATGCTCATGGAAGACAACATCATGCGGATGCGGCAAGTGGCCGGCATCGATTTGCCGGCAGGCAAGGTGGTGGAGCTCAAATCCGGCGGCTACCACCTGATGCTGCTGGACCTGCCCTCCCAGGTGAAGGCCGGCGATTCGGTGCCCCTGACGCTGATCTTCGAGGACAAGAGCGGGCGCCGGCAGACCCAGGACGTCATCGCTCCGGTGCGCGAGATCAACACCATGTTGGCGCCCAAGGACGAACACAGCGGTCATCAGCATTGATGGGCCACTGGCCCGGCTGAAGGCGGGCCAGGCTCAACGGATGGCCCGGCTGAAGGCGGGCCAGGCTCAACGGACGGCCCGGCTGAAGGCGGTCCAGGCTCAACCGACGGCCCGCCGGGAGGCGGGCCAGGCTTGCCTGCCCCATGGCGATCACCCGCTACCGGGGCGACAGAGGCTTCCCCCCGCAGGCAGCCAGGCGAGCCGCCCTTGCCGGGCGGCGATCCCCCCACGCTCAGACAGGGGAGTCCCCGTCCTCCCCTGTCTGGAGCTGTCCGGACGCAGCCTTTTGCTTCTTGAGGGTTTCTTCCTCCATCAGCTCAAACCAGATCCCATTCAGGACCGCAAAACCGGCCGCCAGCGGCAGGCCGAGAATCCAAGCAAAGTACCACATTGAAGTTCCTTTCGCGGGTCGGTCGCGTTCAGTAGGCGTGGTCGCCATGGGTGATGTCGTGCGGGCTGACCTTGCCCCACATCACTCGGTAGACCCAGGTGGTGTAGGCCAGAATCACCGGCAGGAAGATCACCGTGCACACCAGCATGATGAACAGCGTCATATGGCTGGACGATGCATCCCAGACCATCAATGAAGAGCGCGGATCGATCGAGGACGGCACGATGAAGGGGAACATGGACGCCCCCACGCTCAGCACAATCCCGGCAATCGACAGCCCGCTGAACACCAGCGTCAGGCCTTCCCATCGGGCCCGCAGGCCCACCACGGCCAGCACGGCGCCGACGAATCCGAAGGCTGGCGCCAACAGCGTCCAAGGGTGTTGCGCATAGTTGCTGAACCAGCCCTGCGCGATGTCCTTGATCACGACCTTTGCCAACGGGTTGGAAGGGGCATCGGCCATTCGCAAGGTGATCGACTGATAGCCACCAATGCGCCACCACAGCCAAAGCCCCGCGATGCCGTACAGGACAACGGTGAATGCGGCAGCAACACTGGCGTAACGACGCGCCCGGTCCGCCACCGTGCCCTGGGTCTTGAGCGCCAGCCATGCGCCGCCGTGCATCACCAGCATGGAGACGGACACCAGGCCGCACAGCAATGCGAACGGGTTGAGCAGTCCGAAGAAGCTGCCTGCGTAGATCATTCGCAGATCGTCATTGAAGCGGAAGGGCACCCCTTGAATCACGTTGCCCAGCGCCACGCCGAAGATCAATGCCGGCACGAAACCGCCCACAAACAGCGCCCAGTCCCAGGTGTTTCTCCATCGCGGGCTTTCGCGCTTGCTTCTGTACTTGAATCCCACCGGCCTCAGGATCAGCGCCAACAGCACGGCGAACATGGCCAGATAAAAGCCGGAGAAGGACATGGCATAGATGTGCGGCCACGCCGCGAAGATGGCGCCACCGCCCAGCACCAGCCAGACCTGGTTGCCCTCCCAGACCGGACCGACCGTGTTGATCACCACGCGCCGCTCCAGATCATCACGGGCCACGAAGGGCAACAGCGTGCCCACGCCCAGGTCGAATCCGTCCGTCACGGCAAATCCCACCAGCAGCACGCCGAGCAGCAGCCACCAGATCACGCGCAGAACGTCGTACTCGAGAAGTGTGTGAAGAATCATGCTGCGTCTCCGCTGGCTTCAAAGGTGGTGGGTTGTGAGAGGCTCGGGGGCACCTTGCCCACCAGCGGCGCGGCGGCGCCATGCGAGCGCTGCCCTTCCTCGACCGGCCCTTTCCGGATCGCCTTGATCATCAGCTTCATCTCCACCACGATCAGCCCCGTGTACAGGCCAGCAAACGCCAGCAAGGTCGCCAGGACAGTGCCCGCTCCCAGTTCGGAGACCGCAACGACCGTGGGCAACACCCCCTCCACCGCCCACGGCTGGCGACCCAGTTCGGCAACGATCCAACCGCACTCCGCAGCGATCCACGGCAGCGGAATCGCCCACACGGCCAGCTTGAGCAGTCGGGGATGTCGCGTCAGGCGCCGCTTGGCCGACAGCCAGACAAAGGTGGCGGTCAGCACAATGAAGAACATCCCCAGCCCGACCATCACCCGGAAGGACCAGTACAGCGGGGCCACCTGAGGCACGGTGTCCCAAGCGGCTTGAGCGATCTGCGCCTCGCTGGCATCACGGGGATCGTCCACGTAGCGCTTGAGCAGCAGCGCATAACCCAGCTTGTTGCTGTGCTCGTTGAACTGCGCCAGCACGGCAGGTGGCACCTGCGTGGCGGCGCCGGCAGCACGGATCTTTTGCAAGGCGTCATAGGCCAGCAGGCCTTCCCGGATCCGAAGCTGCGACAACTGCGTCAGCGCTTGAATTCCCGGGATTTCCTTGTCCAGCGAACGGGTGCCAATCAGCCCCATGACCCACGGAATTTCCACAGCAAAGTGCGTCTTGCGAGCTTCCTGGTCGGGGAATCCGAAGGCAGTGAATGGGGCCGGTGCGGCATGGGTTTCCCACATGGCTTCAATGGCGGCCATCTTCATTTTCTGGTGCTCGCTGGTCGCATAACCGCTCTCGTCCCCCAGCACCACCACCGATAGCGACGCAGCCAGGCCAAAGGACGCGGCCACGGTCATGGAGCGCTTGGCCAGATCCACATGCCGCCCCTTGAGCAGGTACCAGGCCGAGACGCCCAGCACAAAGAGCGCGGCCACGGTGTAGCCCGCCGAGACGGTATGGACAAACTTGGCCTGGGCCACCGGATTGAACACCACGTCATAGAAGCTGGTCACCTCCATCCGCAGGGTGTCGGGGTTCAGCCGCGCCCCCACCGGGTTCTGCATCCAGCCATTGGCCACCAGAATCCACAGCGCCGAAAAGTTGGTGCCCAGCGCCACCAGCCAGGTCACCACGCAGTGCGCCAGACGTGACATGCGTTCCCAGCCGAAAAAGAACATGCCGACAAAGGTCGCTTCGAGAAAGAAGGCCATGAGCCCTTCAATCGCCAGCGGCGCGCCGAACACATCCCCGACGAAGTGGCTGTAGTAGCTCCAGTTCATGCCGAACTGGAACTCCATGACGATGCCTGTGGACACGCCCAGCGCGAAGTTGATGCCAAACAAGACGCCCCAGAATTTCGTCATCTGGCGCCAGATCGGTCGGCCGGTCATCACGTAGATGGTCTCCATGATGGCCAGCAGCACCGCCAGACCGATGGTCAGCGGGACGAAGAGAAAGTGATAGAGCGCTGTCATCGCGAACTGGAGTCGCGATAACCCGACGAGATCAAGCTCCATGTCATGGTCCTTTCAGGATGAAATTCGTTGCAAGTTCAATCAGGGCGAAGCGATGCAAGCACCGCGTCGAATTCGGAAGATCCCCGGCGATGCAGGGCCTGCAGCCGCCCCTGATGCATCACGGCGACGGCGTCGGCCCACTCGGCCTCCCGTCGCAGATGGGTGGCGATCAACAGGGTCCTGTCGCGGCCCCGCTGCCGCAGCCGGGCCAACACATCGCGGGCGGTGGGCGCGTCCAATCCATCCGTCGGTTCGTCCAGCAGCCACAGTTCGCAGGGATGGAGAAACAGTCGAGCCAGCGCCAGACGCCGCGCCTGGCCGCCTGAAAGTCCGAGCCCGCCCTCCCCGAGCTGCAGGTCCAGCGCGGATCGCTGGCGCTGCGGGTCCGACTCCAGGCCACTGGCCTGCAATGCGGCCACCAGCTGAGCCTCGGAGGCCTCTGAATGGGCGAGCAGGAGGTTCTCTCGCAAAGTGTCCTGAAACACCTCGCTGCGCTGCGTCATCCAGCTGCTCCGAGCGGCTCGCACACAGCCCTGCAAAATCGGGATCTCTCCGGCCACTGCCGCCAGCAGCGCAGACTTGCCAGCGCCGCTGGGGCCCACCACCGCCAGGTGTTCACCAGGGGCCAGACAGAGATGAATGCCTTGCAGGACGCAGGCCTGGCCAGGGTCATAAGCGGCGTCCACGCCTGAAAGCAGGACCGCGCTGCGGGCCCCGCCAGGGGGGTCATGGGCAACATGCGGAGACGGCTTGTCAGGCGTGCCTCCCAGCGCTGCGCCGAGACGGCGAAGCGGAGGCTGGCAACGCCCTGCCTCCATCGCACTGCGCCGAAGTGCGGCAACCGACTCCAGGGCGGCCCAGAAACTGAACAGGGCCAAGGCTGCCATGGGGGCACTGATAGGGCCGCCCTCTGCCAGCATGGCCAGGCTCACCAGCAGGGCGGCCGCAGCGATCTGACCGCTCACGGATTGCCACCAGGCGCTGCGGCAGTCCAGCCGATGCAAGCGATCTTCCACGGCCGCCAGCCTGGCATCGGTCCTCGCCAGACGCTGGCAGTGCGCCTCGCATCGCTGCGCCATGACCAGGTCGACCTGCCCCGCCACCAGATCCACCGTGTGCGCCCGCAGACGTTCCAGCAGCACGGTGCGACGCATGGATTCCATGCGGGAACGCTTGGCCACCGCCCACCACACACCTGCGCCCGAGGCCCACAGGAACAGTGTCACCGCAGCCCCCAGCCAGACGGACAGACAGCCCAGCAAGACACCTGTCAGCAAGGAGGTGGTGAATGCCACGACCACGGGCAGCCAGACGCGCAGGTAGAGCGATTCCAGGCCGTCGAGATCCTGGGTCAGCCGGAACAGCACACGGGCGGGGTGTCTCTGGAGTGTCCGCACCGCAGTCGTCGAGGCCCAGGCCCTGAACAACTGCTCGCGCCAGGACGCCAGCACAGCGAAGGTGGCATCGTGCGTGACCACACGTTCGGCATACCGTCCAGCCGTGCGTCCCAGGGCCAACAGCCGGATCGCGGCACTGGGCAGAAATACATTCAGACTGGCGCCGGCTGCGGCGGACATCCCCGCCAGTGCCGTGGCGGTGATGAACCAGCCCGAGAGGCCCAACAGCGCCAGTCCTGCCGCCGCTGTGACGCAGGCCAGGCCCGCTCCCAAGGCCATGCGGCGCCTGATTGCGGGAGTCAGGCGCCGCCACAGTGCCGTGCCCAGCGCTGTGGATCGAGGCTTTTCGCTCATGCCAGCACCTCGCTGTTGGCGACAGGGCCCTTCTGCGCTGCGTCTGCCTGGCCCGGTAGAGGCGAGCAGCGATCGAGGTCGATCACCCGATCCAGCCGCGCCATCAAGGCGGGGTCATGGGTGGCCACAATCAGCGTGCGGCCGTCAGACGCTTCCAACAGCGCATGGATGACGGCGCTGGCTGTGGCCCCATCCAGATGGGCCGTCGGCTCATCCACCAGCCAGAGATCCGCAGAAGGCGACACCATGGCGCGAGCCACCCCCACCCGCCGCAGTTCTCCCCCGGACAGACCGATGCCCCCCTCCCCCAGCAAGCGCTTGGAGATGTCTCCCTCGGGCGTCACGAGACCCACCTTCTTGAGCGCCGCGTTGATGGCATCGCGGCTCACCGCCGAGCGTTGCAGCCCCACGTTGTCACCCACGGTCTGGCTGAACAGATGTGGTGCCTGGCCCAGCCAGGCAATCCGGCGACGCAAGGCGGGGGCGGACACTTGTGTCATCGCTTCGTCGCCAATGGTGAGGCCGCCGGCGGCCGCAGGCACCAGGCCGGCCAAAGTGGCGAGCAACATCGACTTGCCGGATCCGCTGGCGCCGACCAGAGCCACCCGCTCACCGGCAGCAACCTGAAAGCTCACGGCCCTGGATGATGCGCGGTCCAGCCCTTGTCCGACCCTCAGTCCCCGAACCTCCACAGCCGGGGGCCCCTCCCTGAAGCTCCATGCCGATGCACCCGACGGCGATTGCCCCGCGCCGGGGATCGAAGGCGCAGCCTTGGCCGGTTGCACGAGGCTGCGGATGGCCGCCAGCGCGGCCTGCCCTGCGGCCCGGTCATGCCAAGCCGCGGAGAGTTCACGCAGAGGCTCGAAGAATGCTGGCGCCATCAGCAGAATGAACAGGCCTTGCCCCAGGCTGAGGGACGCGCCCCAACTGCCAAACGGCAATTGCCCCAGCAGATGAAAGCCCACATAGACCGCCACCATGGCCACGGCCAGCGAGGCCAGCAGCTCCAGCGCTGCAGACGACAGGAAGGCGATGCGCAAGACCCGCAGGGTGCGCGCACGCAGATCTTCAGACGAATCGCGCACACGCCGCGCAGTCCTATCAACAGCGCCGAGTGCCCGCAGGGTGGAGAGGCCGCGCAGTCGATCCATCAGGAAGGCATTCATGCCGCCGATCGCACCCAGATGCGCTTCGCTGGCGGCTTGCGCCCTCCATCCGATGAGCGCCATGGCGACCGGCATGACGGGCGCCGTCAGCAGCAGGACCAGGGCCGCCATCCAGGACAGCCCACCGACCGTAAGCGCAATAACGCCGGGGACCACCATCACGCGCCAGCGCGCCGGCTCATACCGCAGTTGCCAGGGCAGCAGCAGTTCCGCCTGTTCGGCGATGACACTGGCGGCGGCGCCGGAGGTGATGGCGGCTCCATCCAGGGGCGCACGCTGCGCGAGTGCGGCCACCGCTTCGGTTCTGATGTCATGCACATAACGACGGGCCACCTGAAACGCGCGTCGAGAGGCCCACGCCTCCAGACTGGCACGGACCAGGCCCAGCAGAGCGAAGGTCAGCACCAGCATCAGCACCGCACGCCAGGTCTGTCCCGCAGCGATCTGCTGCACGGAACCCGCCAATGCGGCCGCCTGCGGAATCCACACCAAAGGCGCCGAACAGTGCAACAACCCTGCCCATCGGCTCTGCGACTGCGAGCACAGACCGATGCTTCGGTCTGACAAGGACCGAATGGCTTTCGGGTGAGCCGCAGGCGAGTCGCGGCCTGCCGCTTCTGAATCAGGCATGAAATGTCTTTCGACCAGAGGGAGTCCGATGCGACGCGCGCAGCCACCAGCCTCTGCGGAAGCGCCTCAGGAAGACAGCCGCAGACTTGGCCAGGCGTCACGCACGCCGAGACGATGAGGGAGACTCAGGCGCGCGCGGGAGGGCCGCGACTGAAGTGCGCGGGCCAGTTGTGGCGCGCAGGGATGCGGCCCCCGCCAGCAGGCGGGAGTGCGTCATCCGCAGGAAGGGACACCAGCATTCCAGAATGCGATGCTGGGTCAATGGGAGGGAGGTGATGCTGGAATCTGCAATACCCGCAGTCCGACATCGCTCGGCGGCTATTTTCGGTGCTGGGCGACGGATCGTCGTCATTGACGGCGATCCGCTGGGTGCCCATGGAGGTGCAGACTTCAATCCAGACCGTGCCGGTGGATCGGGCCAACCCTGATGTCAGGGACGGCGCCATGACGCCCCACAGGATGGCCAGCATGGCCAACCAGAGAATGCGAGTGCGTGGGGTGTGAGGGAGCCGGTACATCAGGACTGTGAGCGGCAGCGGTATTGCATCCGCTGTGTCACTCGCCTCGATCAAGGGGACGGCGCGTAGTGTAGTGGCAGCACCCTTCCATAGAAGGGATCTCCCTCAAAGGGAAGCGTGGACATTGAGAAAACACAACAATGCTATCCGTCGCATGCCTGATCAGTGCTGCAGTCCGCGCCGGGGTTTCAAAAATGGCGCTGAGGAATTGAGAAATTGAGGAATTGAGGAATTGAGAAATTGAGAGATTGAGAGATTGAGAAATGGGCACGAGCGAGGCCGCACAGGCATTGCGCCTGGAGTTCCTGGATGCGCACCTGTTTCCCGTTCAACCCCGCTGGCAAGCAGACGGCCGCAAAGGCGCGCGAGTGTATCGGGCGACCATTCGTTCAACAGCGTCCACGCCAGACAAATCTTTCCGGCTAGTGATCTGGACGCAACGTGCGCACAACTCTTTGATGAGATCGCCCTGCCATCAAGCGGCAGTCGCGCCAGCCCTCTATACTTTTTCCATGCTGCATCTCCGGCGCAAGAACGCATTCACCGCATGGATGGCCTCGCTGGCCATCCTGTGGGCTGCGCTCGCGCCGAGCCTGTCCTGGGCCTTTGTGCCCGACATGAAGGGCGCGTGGGTAGAGGTCTGCAGTGTCACCGGCGCCAAGCTGGTGCGGGTGGGAACGGATGGCCAGCTTCCGGATTCCCCCAAAGCCTCTGGCATGAAGGGCTGCAGCTACTGCGCCTCCCACGTCCCTGACCTGGGGTTGCCGCCCGCGCCAGACGCCGGCTTGCCGGCGCGTCTCCTCGCTGACCCGTTGCCGCCGCTGTTCCTCAGCGCAGCGCGCACGCTATTCGCCTGGGCCGCCGTCCAGGCGCGCGCCCCACCCCTGAACGCTTGAACCTCCCGTACGGTCCGAGCACGGCCTGAACGGCCTTCGGTCCCGTCTTCGTGGATGGCGCCCGGCGACCTCACGTCCGTCGCGCCCAGTTCAGGAGTGAACCATGTCACGGATCGAGCGCGCCTTGCGCGTGATGACGCTTTTTAATGCGGCGGCCATGGCTGCCTTGCTGGCCTGGTGGCTGAGCATTCCGGGGGGCCAGCCATGACAGTTCCCCATGACCTCGCAGAGACCGCATACGGGCGCGAGCTCGCAGTGGCGCTGCGCTCCCTGGCTGCGATCTTGGTGGTGCCCTTGGCAGCCACTGCCACCGCATTGACCCTGACAGGTCTTGCCCCGAACGGGCGGCCGCTTCACCAGTGCCTGTCGGTAGCGACTGCGCCCCGCTGGGCCGAGCCCAAGGATCAAAGTGCCGACGCATCGCCTCGCCGATCGAGCTCGGTGCCCTCCCACACCGCCGCCCATTCCAGCGCACCGCGCTGATCGATTCAAAAGGTCTCTCATGTCCATCCCGGCCTCCTTGCCGTTCACCACCCTGAACCAGGCCTTGAAGCTGCTGCCAGCCGCCCTGTCCGCAGGGTTTCTGGTGCCCGCCCTGGCCCAAGACGCCGGCAAGCTGCCGGATGTCCTGGTGACGGGAACAGCCCCTGCTGCCAGCTATCTGCCGGATGCATCCGTCAGCGTCAGCCGCACCACCACGCCCCTGAGCGCCCAGGCTGCGGCCATCCAGGTCGTTCCCCAAGCGGTGCTGCGGGATCGCAATGTGACGCGCACCGACCAGTTGATTGAAAACGTCAGCGGCATCCTGCCGGAGTCCACTTACGGCGGAAACGGTGCCACCTTCTTCAACATCCGCGGCTTCAGCGAAAACAACGGCCTGCGCGACGGTTTCCGGAACTTCGGCTACCTCGCCTTCCGTGACGTCCAGAACATTGAGCGCGTGGAAGTGTTCAAGGGACCGTCGGGTGCCCTGTATGGGGGCGTCGGAGCGGTGGGTGGCTACGTCAACACCGTGTCCAAGCAAGCGCTGAGCAACGACTTCACCGAGCTTCGCCTCACCGGCGGCTCTTACGATCAAGCGCGTACCGCAGAGGATGTGAACCGTTCGACCAGCCCCGCGCTGCGCGTGCGCCTGAATGCATCCGCCGAGCACAACAACATGGAGCGGGACCATGCCTTATTCAATAGTGTGTCCATCGCGCCTGCACTGAGCTGGTCGGTGGATGCCGACACCTCGGTCACGTTGCTGACCGAGTTCAATCTGCTGCGCCGTCAGGGCTTTGATTTTGGAGTCCCGAATATCCCGGATTACAAGAAGCTCGACACCAAACGTTATTACGGACTGACTGACGGCATGGCCGCCGGCGTATCCGGGGACTTCGGTCGCAATGACACGCGCGCCGTCACCGCGCAGCTGGAGCATCGATTCAACGAGACGTGGACCCTGCGCACCGCCGTTCAGTACACCTACGCACGTCAGCAATCCACCCAGACCTTCCCCAACACCACAACCGCCACGGACAAGCTACTGGACTTCACGGTCTATTCAGGCTCTGTGGAGGAATCCACGCAATACGGGCTGCGCTCTGAACTGCTGGGCACGGTGAATCTGGCCGGCTTCCAGCATCAAGTGCTGGCGGGGGGGGACTATGGCTATCTTGAACAAGGAAGCCGAGGGTCCCGGAGCTATGGATTGACCCTGGACCTGACCGCCCCCAGCGTGCAGTTCCCGCTCACCGATCTGGGCAGCAATGCCTCGCATCAGGGTCAAGGCCGAGACCTTGGGATCTTCATTCAAGATCAGGTGATCTTCAGTCCGGCCTGGCAAGCGTCATTGGCCCTGCGGGCAGACCACTTCCGCAACCGGGCCTTGGTGGCCGGCAGCGAAACCAGCCGTGAGAGCCAATCGGCCTGGTCGCCACGACTGGGACTGGTCTGGTTGCCGACCGCCCAGACCTCGGTCTTTGCCGACTGGAGCCGCAGCCACGCGCCGAACGTCGGTCATGGCGCCAATGAAAACACCTTCGAGGCCGAAGTCGCCACCCAGTGGGAGGCGGGTGTAAAGCAGCAACTGTTCAACAACCGGCTGCTGCTGACACTGGCCGCGTTTCGCCTGGAACGCAGCAATATGCTCACGACCGACCCCACCGATCCGACCCGTCAGGTGTTGACCGGCCAGCAGAACAGCCGGGGCCTGGAGCTGGACCTCGCCGGGGCGATCACCAACACCTGGAAAGTCATGGGCAGCTACAGCTATACCGATGCCTTCGTGAAGCGTGACGGCAGCTTGCCCACCGGCGATGCACTGACCAACGTGCCGCGCCATCACGCCAACCTGTGGTCCACCTGGGACCTTGCTTCGCTGCCGGGCTGGGGAATCGGGGCGGGCGTCTATTACGTGGGGGCCCGCGAGGCCACCTTGCCCAACAGCTACAAACTCAGCGCTTACGTCAGGAGCGATGTTGCGGTGTTCTACCGCCACAACGAGTGGCGCGTGCAGCTCAACGTAGACAACGTGTTGGACCGTTCCTACTACACCGGCGGCAGCGCCAGCACCTTCAACTACATGCTGCAGCCTGGCGCGGGACGCTCGGCCCGCCTGTCCGCCAGCTACCTGTTCTGATTCCCGGGCCCCCTCATGACACCCACCTCACTCACGATCGCTTTGGCCCTCGTGCTGGGGATCAAGTCCGCGCTGCGGCAAGCGCCGTTCTCGATCCCTAGCGTCTCAGCCGACCAGCAGCGAATGGCGCCATGTGCCGGACGAACGCAATGGCGTCAAGGTGGGCATCGCCAAGAGGGGTGGGTCGCTCTACCACCTGCGCGCCAGTGTCGAAGCCACGAATCAGACGTACCAGCCCGACGATGGCTTGCCATCACTCAACGGCCGCCCGGTCGCCGTACCGCTGGACCGGCAACTGAGTGATCCCTTCGGTGACTCCACCACCCGCAATCGGATTGCTGACCTCGCGGGTGATGTCGCGTTGGACGCCTTCACCCGCGCAAGCCTTCAACTGACCCACCTGGAAGCAGATTCCACGTCGATCAAGAACGTATTAAACGGCTCCCCCTTGGCCAATCAGCCCGCTGGCACCTGGGCGCGTGTCTCTTCTTGGGAACCGGGCACCACGCGGCGTATCAATGCCGTCACCAGCTCGGTCAGCCGCGATCAGGCACTGGCTGGCGTGACGCACGAAAGATCAGCCCCCACGCCTTGCGGGGACGCTCGGAGTGGGAGGCTGCTGAGTGCAGCTCAGGAGCGACGACGCCCCTCGGTGCGCCCGATCAAGGCGGCACGGGCCTTGCGGTTGAACTCGGGGAACATCGCCTCGGTCATCGCCCGCACCGCAGGGGACGCGGTTTGCGGTGACCCGGCGTGGTACGGAGGCTCCGGGGCGTATTCGGCCAGCAATTGCACCGTCTCCGCATAGGATTGATCGCGCAGCAGGCCCACCAGCGTGAGGCCCAGATCCAAGCCTGCGCTGACACCCGCCCCGGTGATGCGATTGCGGTCCCGAACGACTCGGCCTTCCGTCTCGATGGCACCGGCGTCTTTGAGCACCGCACGGGTGGCCCAATGCGAGGTCGCACGATAGCCCTTCAACAGACCGGCGGCGCCAAGGATCAACGAGCCTGTGCAGACGCTGGTCACCCACTTCGCGCGCGCCCCGCGATCAGCGAGGAACGCCAGCAATGCGGCGTCCTGCATGGCGGCCAAGGTGCCGTCGCCGCCACCGGGAACGAACAGGATGTCCAGATCGCGTGGCGCCCGCTTCAAGGTCGTGGTGGGCACGAGGCTGAGGTTCGAGTCGCTGGTCACCGGCGCCATGGTCTTGGCAATGTGATGCACCTTGGCGCCCATCAGCGAAGAAAACATGTGCTGCGGGCCGACAAAGTCCAGCGAGGTCATGCCGGGGTAGAGCAGCATGCCGATCTGCTCCGTTCCGGTCCAGTCGGCAGGCAGGTTCTGCATGCCGTCGCTGGCGGTGTGCGTCGCTGTCGGCGGGACGGCGGCCTGCGCCAGCCAGGGTGAGGCGGCCATCGCCGCCGCAGCCGCGCGGAGAAAGTGTCGACGGGGGTTGGGTGTCATCAAGGATCTCGTGTAATGAAGAGGCCTACAGACCGAACCGCTGCCGCCAGCGGCCCGGCAGCAGCGTATCGACCAGCAGCGCCACCAGCATGGAGGCGCCGAGCAAGGGATAGAGCAGGCCCAGCAAGGCAGCGACCACCACCGCGCCCACGGCGGCCTGGTCCCCGGCACGACGCGGCGGCGCCGCCAGGCGCCCACGGGGGCGGCGCTTCCACCACATCACCACGCTGGACACTGCCAACACCACGATGGACAGGCACCCCGCCAGCATCAGCAGCTGGTTCAACAGCCCGAACTGACGGCCGGTATGCAGGCTGATGCCCCATTCGGTGAGCCGCCCCGCTGCTCCGTAATCCTTCAGACCGATGTCAGCCAGAACGGCGCCGCTGTATCGATCCAGATGCACCACCCGCACGTCCCGCACGTCGTCCGGAAAGCGCATGGCCGAATAGACGCCTTGAGGCCCGCTGGGCAGACGCACCGGCGTGCCGGCCGGCAGCCCCATGCGGGCGAAGATCTGCAAGGCCTGATCCAAGTTGAGAGACCGGGCAGCGCCCGCAGCGCCTGCAGAGGCCGGCGGGGCCGCCACCGGCACTTGTTGCTCTTGTCCTTGATGGGCTTCGTGGCCCTCATGATGCTCATGGCCCTCATGCCCGCCCGAGGTGGACCTGGGCAGTGCTGCCTGGCTCGATGACCAGGGCACCTCCGGCAATCCTGCCAGCGGCAGCGTGGAGGGCGGTGCACCGCCCCAGACGTAGCGCGGAGTTCCCACGCCCCAGGTGCTGGTGAGCCGGCCAAACTGCTCGCCCCAGAATGCGGACCAAGGCATTCCCGTCACCGCCAGAAACAGGATGGCGGCTGCAGCCACACAGCCGGTGACCGCATGCAGGTCGCGCCACCAGAGCCGCTGCCGGGGCTGTCCACGGACGCTCAGCACACCGCCGGAGCGGCCCCGCGGCCACCACAGGAACAGGCCCGAGACGACCAGCACCATCGCCCAGCCCGCCACCACCTCGATCCACAGATTGGCGATCTTTCCAGCGAGGGCCAGAGAATGAAGGTGCTTGATGACGGTCATTAGGCGCGAGGCATCGGCCACTTCTCCCAACACGCGGCCGTCAATGGGATCCATGTACACCGCCACCACAGTCTTGGACGAGGTCTGAATGCCCACCTCTGCACTGCGGCCCGGCGCGGCCGGTGAGACGAATCGCACGGCGGTGCCAGGTTGGGCCGCCATGGCACGATCCACCAGCGCCTCGGCACTCAACGGCTGGCCGGGTTTGACGTCCACGGTCAACAGGGGCCGATAGATCCAGTGCTCGATCGGGTCCTTGAACAGATAGAGCCCGCCGGTGACCGCCAGCAGAATCAGGAAAGGCAGGCAGACCAAGCCTGCATAGAAATGCCAGCGCCAGACTCGGCGGTACAGCGCGGATTCATTGTTGTTGCTGCTGCTGCCGTTGCCGTTGCCGTCGCTGCCGTGTCCAGGGCCGCCGCGGCGGCTGTTCTTGCTGCCATCGTCCTGCGCATTCAGAGGCGCGTGGGTGTTCATTCAGGCCTCCCGTTTAATAGTCCAGCCGCAGGGTGGCGCGGGCTGCGCGCGGCGAGCCGAGCTTGATCCAGTCCTGGGACCAGGGGTGGCTGGCGGTGTAGTACTTCTTGTCGAACAGGTTGTCGACGTTGAGCTGGAGGGAAGCCTTGGCGCCGGCCCAGCCAAACCGATAGGCAAGCATTGCATCCACCCGTGCGTAGCCCGGCAGCTGGAAGGTGTTGCCGAGATCGCCTTCGCGCTGGCCCTGCGCAAACACACCCGCGCCGGTGCTCCATTGACTGTCAATGGCGTAGCGCGCCCAGACGCTGCCGGCGTGACGGGCCACATTGGTCAGCCTCTTGCCCTCATAGCTCGGGTCCTCGAGCACGCGGGTGTCGGTGTATGCATACGACGCGATGACCGAGACGCTCCGGCTGACTTGGCCCGACAGGTCCCATTCCAAGCCGCGCGAACGTGCCTTGCCCACGGTGACGATGTTGTAGTAGGGGGCCTCGTCAATGGGTACCTGCCCCGAGCGGTTGCGCTTGGTCAGCTCGTAGACCGCAAGCGTTGAAGAGAGCTTGCCGTCCAACAGCTCCACCTTGTGGCCGACTTCAAACTGACGTCCCCGCTCCGCCGGCAGCGCCGCCCCCGTCACAGTGTCCCGGCCGTTGTTGGTGGACACGGCGTCCTGATACTGCGCATAGATCGATTGGTTGGGAGCGAACTGCCACACCGCCCCCAGTCGTGGCGTCGTGAACGATGCCTTGTTGGGCTCCGTGCCCGGTGCCGCGTAGATGGCGCTGGTGCGATCATGGCGCAAGGCACCGGTCAGGAACACGCCATGGCCCAGAGCCACCTGGTCCTGCACATAGACGCTGGTCCAGCGGGTGCTGTCGTCAAGATCGGGCACCCGCGAGGACGGGTCCAGCGGCGCCGTATGCCCCAGCGCCGGCTCGTAGATGTCCACCGCGCTGACCTGCTGGAAATACAACGCGCCGGTCTTGCGCGCACTGTAGACATCCACGCCGAAGAGCAGGGTGTGATCCAGGCCGGCCGCTTCCAGCCTGCCGATCAGGTCCACATTGAATTGATCCAGCTTGTAACGGCCATCCGGTCGGACGTTGAAGTAGTAGCGGCAGATCGGATTGCCGGTTCCGGGGCAGCTGTCGTCCGCGGTCGTGCCCGCGCCGAGGTCGACGCGGTAGGGGGCGATGTCCACTTCCGAGGTGTCACTGCGCAGGCTCAGCAGCTTGCTCTTGATCTGCCACTGGCTGGAGAGACGGTGCTCCAGCTCCAGCCGCAGGCTGGTGGTCTTGCTGGAGGACAGCTCGGGGGAATCGTTGAACTGGCGCGACCACGGCAGGTCCGCCGGGCGGTTGCCCGCTGCAGGCACGCCGTAGTCGGTGCGATAACGCTGGTCGCTGTAGTCCAGCGTGGCGGTCAATGTGGTCTGGCTGCTGGGCTGCCAGGCCAGCGCTGCGCTGAAGGCGCCCAGCTTGTCGCGGACAAAATCGCGGACCGAATCTGCGGTGGAGTACGACCCCGATACACGGCCGCGCAGGCTGCGATCGTCGTTGAGCGCACCGGAGGCCTCCACGGCGGTGCGGGACAGCCCGTACTGGCCCACCGTCTGCTCCAGGCTCCAACTGGCCACTGAACTGATGGGTTTGCTGATCACATTGACCAAACCGCCCGGCTCGGCGCGCCCGTAAAGCACGCTCGCGGGGCCCTTGACCACCTCCACCGATTGCACATTGGCCATGTTGATGGGTACTCCGGTGACTTTGGTGCCATCCAGGTAATAGGTCGAGCCGCCCGACATCGCCCCCATGGCGGTCATCGACACGCTGGGGAAACCGCGCAGGATGGTCAGCGGCATGGCGCTGCCGTTGAAACCGAAGTCAAACTGCACGCCGGACACGTTCCGCAGCGCATCGCTGAGTTGCAGCGTGTTTTGATCGTCCAGCACGGCCCGAGAAATCACCTGAACACTCTGCGGGCTTTGGAGGGATGGTGTCAGGGTGCGATTGCCCGTGGCCGTATCGGGCGCCTTGTAGGTGTCGCGCTGGCCGTCCACCTTGACAGTGGGCAGGGTCTGGGAGGGAGTTTCCGACTGGGCGTGGGCGGTCAGGGTCAGGCAGGCCAACGCGAGCGTCGTCAGAGGAGGAAGCTTGTTCATACAGTGAGGTCTTGGGCCGGTCTTCTCGCTGGCGAGAACCGGCGAATGCGCGGTGGGGCAGGCCGCGTGGCGGCTGCCGGCATCTTGCTGAGCCGGCGCCATCTGCCAAGGCTCAGCCGTCTCCAAAGCTCAGGCTTGGAAGGGCGGCGCGCGAGGCTGGGCAGCGGCCCAGGCGAACAAGGTTCGAGGCGCTGTGAGGAACAGCGCAGGGCAATAGGCTGCCCTAGGTTTGATTGGCAGGGCCGTGGACACGGTTGGAGGCAATCCCAATACGGGGGAATGGGTCGAGCAGTAAGGGCATTGCTTCAGCCCGTGCTTCGAACCACCCTCGTCGGTGGAGCCGGACTTGTCAGTCCCGGTCTGGCGGCTGCCATCCACCTTTACCCACTGCATGCCAGTGACGCTGCAGATCTCCGTCCAGCTTGCCGACACGTCATGTCGAAGGGTTTGCGCCATCGCCGGTGCCAATGCACTCATCAGTATCGCGACGGACGCAATCCACGCGATGAGAGCTTTGAGGGAACGGCCAAAGGACATTTGGAGAGTGTAAGAGAACGGAAGCCTCGCCATTTGCAACTGCTCCACCAAGTCGAATCAGCCTCAATGGCGCGCCGCCACCTCTTCTGGCGTGGGCCCCAGGATGTGGCGTCCATCGATGAAGCAAGCCAGGAACTTCGGGGCCGCCCCGGGCAACGCGGCGCAGCGAAGACACTGCAAAGCTGCGCCAGTGGCAGGTCTTCCTGAACAAGAACCGCATCGAAGCCGCGAGCCTGGGTGACACCATTGCACTGCTGGGTGACCTGCTGTGGCCGCCCAACGGAAGTCGCCGCTGCGGGTCGTCAGGCAACGGCCACTTGCCACTTGGCGCCCTGATGCGCGGCGCTGGATCTGGGAAATTCGAGGTGAATCAGCCGAAGTGGCTGGGCTGCAAACCAATCAGCCTATTGAGGCTAAGCGCTTGGATATTGCGAGGAATTTTTGGTAGGCCGTGCAGGACTTGAACCGAGCGTACTGGAGCCTTGCGGGGCGAAGAAGAGCTGAAAGTACTTTGCTGACTGCAATTTAGTGGATTCGTCCGGAATCGCCCCAAGCTGATGACTGTACGTTGGTGTACCGAAAATCAGCTGTACAGCGTTCTACCTTTCGTACCCCAAGCCAGCGCCATCACACACCCTGCCGCTCACTTCTTGGCAGGCTTGGACTGACCTTGGTAGCTGCTTCCAACGCACGCACATTGAGCTCGGCGCCTTCCGCCTCAACTGGAACTCGGGGTTGCGCAGCATAAATCTCGTATCGAAATCTCGCGTGGGCGTCGGCATGCTTCTTTGAGCCTCCCGAGCAGCTTGGGAAGATCTTTTGCAATCGGGCGAATGGGTGGCTCATCTGGTGAGCTAGTTTGTCGCCAACAATCCGACGTGCACAGCTTGGCCAGGGAGTACAACAACATGGGTCCTACTTATTTCAACTATTGGGGGAAAGCCCGGCCAGTCGCTGATGGCCGGGCTGAATGGCATTTGCTGCCCTTTCACTGCCTTGACGTCGCGGCTGTCGGCGTGGTTTACCTCCAGAGAGCCCCACATCTTTGCCGCCGGCTGCAAGAGCAACTGCAGATGTCGGACGCGCAGCTTCTGGATTGGATGGCTTTCTGGTTGGCCATTCACGACCTCGGGAAGTTCGCCTCGGCGTTTCAAGCGCAGCGATCCGACATCGTGAAGCGCTTGCAGGAGCGAGCGATCAATACCAGTTACACGGTTCGACATGACTCCCTGGGCATGATGTTCTGGCGAGAGCGCTTGTCCACGCGAGTGATGCAGGAAACATGGTTTGGGCCTGATACCGAAGGCCTGATGTACGGCCTGGATTTTTGGGCCCGTGCAGTCACCGGGCATCACGGCCAGCCACCGGAGGAGTCGCGCCGCGATCTGGGACCGCATTTCCATAGTGACCACGATCTGCCAGCGGCGACCGAGTTTGCCGTTCAGATGAAGAACACCTTTCTTCGCGGCTTTGATTTCAACCAAGGGTGTTTTTCAAACCCGAAAGCCTTTCTGCGTGAGAGCAGACGCCTGTCTTGGTGGGTTGCCGGGTTGGCCGTGTTGGCTGATTGGGTCGGGTCGAACCAGGACTACTTCAACTATCACGATGAGCCGCTGCCCTTGAAGGACTACTGGGCCAGCGCCTTGATCAAGGCGGAACGCGCGGTTGGCGCGGTTGGCATTCTGCCAGTTGCCACGAAGTGCCAGCTTGGTTTCGACCAGTTGTTCCCTGATATTTCCGTGCCTTCCCCCTTGCAGGCTTGGGCAGAGGACGTGCAGTTGGTGACCGGCCCTCAAATCCATTTGCTCGAAGACGTCACTGGTGCCGGCAAGACAGAAGCTGCCATGGCTTTGACACATCGCTTGATGGGTGAGGGTTCAGCGGATGGTTTCTTCATTGGCCTGCCCACCATGGCCACTGCCAATGCCATGTACGGTCGGCTGAGTACCTTCTACATGCGGCTGTACGACGGCCTTGCCAGCATGACCCTCGCCAACGGCCAGCGTGATTTGGTGTCTGCCTTCGCCCAGTCGGTGTTGGAGCCGGGCGAACCGGAAGCTGACGTTGACCAGCAGGATGAAACTGCGACCGCGCGTTGCACTGCTTGGCTGGCAGATCACAACAAGCGCGCGCTGCTCGCGCCGACCGGAGTGGGCACCATCGACCAGGCTCTGATGGCTGCCTTGCAAGGGAAGCATCAATCTTTGCGTTTGCTGGGCTTGTTCCGAAAAGTCTTGGTGGTCGACGAAGTGCACGCCTGCGACCCCTATATGCAAGGCGTACTTGAACGCCTGCTGGAGTGCCATGCGCAGGCGGGCGGGAGTGCCATCCTGTTGTCGGCCACTTTGCCGCAAGTCATGAAGCAAAGCCTGCTGGACGCATTCGCAACCGGGGCCGGGTCACAAGCGCCGGAGGCATGTGGTTCGGGCTATCCATTGGTCACCAGTTGGTCTGCCGCCCGACCTGATCAACTGCTTGAGGCCGAGGTGGCTACTCGGGCCGATGTGTCTCGCAAGGTAATGACGCGTTACTGCGCGGACGTTGGCGATGTTGTGACCGGCATCAAGGAGGCACTGGAAAAGGGGCAGTGCGTTTGCTGGATGCGCAACACGGTGATTGACGCCTTGGACGCACACGCCATGTTTGCTAACCACATGCCGGCAGATAACTTGACGTTGTTTCATGCGCGCTTTTCTCTCAGTGATCGCCTGGGCTCAGAGCAACTCATTCTGGAGCGCTTTGGCAAACACAGCACGCCCGAGCAACGGCGTGGCCGCCTCGTTATTGCAACCCAGGTGGCCGAGCAGTCGCTTGATGCAGATTGGGATCTGGTAGTCAGTGACCTCGCCCCCATTGATCGATTGATTCAGCGAGCCGGCCGCTTGCAGCGCCATCGCCGTGATGCTCAAGGTCGGCGCCTCTTTGACGCTGCGCAAGCAGATGGCCGCGGTGCCCCGACCCTATGGGTATTGGGGCCTGCCTGGAATCGTGAGCCGACGCGTGATTGGTTCAAGGCCGCCTTTCCCAAATCCGCGAAGGTGTATCGGCATCACGGGCAACTGTGGCTGACGGCGCAGCTGTTGCAGGCGGGCAGCTTCGCGATGCCGGCGGACGCACGCACGCTCATTGAGGGTGTGTTCGGTGCGAGCCAAACCTTTCCACCAGGCTTGCAGCCCTTGGCTGACGGCGTGGAGGGCGAGGAAATGAGTGAGGCCTCCTTGGCCAAACAGAATTCCATCAAGCTGGGCGTTGGCTACCAGCGCGGCAGCGTGGACTGGTGGGCTGATGCCAAAACGCCCTCCCGCATTGGCGAGCCCAGCGTGAGCGTGCTGCTTGCCCGCTGGCGCAATGGCCGTTTGGTGCCGTGGGTTGATCACGCTGAGGTTCGCTACGCCTGGGCTTACAGCACCGTGCGCGTGCCACAACGGTTGATCGCAGCCACCGCTGATCTGGATGACGCCGATCAGCAAGCAGAGTTGTTGCGGGTCCAGGAAACCCTGCCGGATAAGGGCAAGTGGTCGGTGCTCTTGCCGCTTGAGGAGCTTGAGCAGCGTCATGAAGGCGTTGCGCTGGCTCAGCAGGGTGCTCGTCAGGTGAAGCGTCGATGGACCTACGACCCGCAGTTTGGACTGAAGGCCGTAGGGTGAGACTTGTCATACGGTCATCCCCACCATGGTGGGGAACGAGGTCCGAACGTTAGACGGCTCGGTTCATCTTCAACACGTTGAAGAAGCCAACACTATCGCAAAATAAAAAATTTTATCCGAAGGTTAGTCGGCTCTTATCATTTTCTGCTAGTGTTCGGCCACAACGATGCAGGGAGAACTGTCATGCAATTGTTTGAAGAAAATTGGATGCCCGTGCGGACACGCACGGGAGAGCGCCGCTGGATTGCGCCTGATCAGCTGTCTGACCCCGACCTGGTTGCGTTCGACTCTGAGCGGGCCGATTTCAACGGTGCCTTGATGCAGTTCGGCATCGGGCTTCTGACGACCACCATTCCGTTGGAAGACGGCCTGGATTGGCGTGGCCTGTTCCAGTCGCCGCCTGATCGGAGTTCATTGCGCCGTTGGTTTCAACCACACGCCACAGCGTTCAAGTGCGACGGCGACGGTCCGCGATTTTTGCAGGACTTTTCGTTGACCAACCCGCCTGATGTCGGCATCGCCTCGCTGCTGATCGACTCGCCGGGTGAAAACGCCATCAAGAACAACAGCGACCATTTCGTGAAGCGAGGGCGCATCGAACATCTCTGCCCGCATTGCGCGATTACCGCCTTGCTGACGCTGCAGATCAACGCGCCAGCAGGTGGGGCCGGCAATCGCACTGGTTTGCGTGGCGGTGGCCCCTTGACCACTTTGTTGGCTTGCCAGCCGACGCAGTCACTTTGGCATGACCTCTGGCTCAACGTGATGGAGTTGCCTGCGAGCCATGCGTATGGCGGCGACCCGAAGAAGACGGCGGCGCACTTCACCTTCCCCTGGCTGGCAGACATCACTGGCATCCAGAAGGAGGGTGGCGAAACTTCGCCACTGCAAACGCATCCGTTCCATGTCTTTTGGGGCATGCCTCGCCGAATCCGTCTTGATTTTCAAGCCACCCAACCTGGCGAATGCGATCTCTGCCATCGCTTTCATGAGCAGTTGATTCATCAATACGCCACAAGGCCGTACGGCTTGAACTACAAGGGCCCCTGGGACCATGTCTTGTCGCCTTATTACGAAACCAAGGAGGGTTGGTTACCGCTACACCCACAGCCCGGAGGCTTCGGCTATCGGCACTGGCTGGCCTGGGTGCTTGGCGCTGGTGATGACAAACAGCGTCAGCGGCCCGCACGGGTTCTAGAGCATTACCGGACCACCCGTCGTGCCAATCATGCCGGTACGCAGTTGAAGCTATGGGCCTTTGGCTACGACATGGAGAACATGAAACCGAGGTGCTGGTATGAGTCCACCTTGCCGCTTTATGGATTGGAAGGCTGTGACACCCAGGACGTTGTGCGGATTGAGGCCATGGTTGGCACTTGGCTAGAAGCAGCCAAGTTCAGCCTCTATGCCTTGCGCAGTGCCGTCAAATCAGCCTGGTTTGGTGGTGATGCCCGCGGCGACTACAGCGCCGTAGACGCAGCGTTCTGGACCCAGACCGAGTCAGCGTTCTACGAGTACTTGAAGCTGTTGATCAGCTCAGCTCGTGAGGGTCGCCTCATCGATGGCCCGCAACTCGGGCAGCTTTGGCTTCAGGCCTTGAGCCGCGCCTGCTTGCGCCTGTTTGACGAGGTGTTTGTGGGTGCCGGCCAAATTGGCAGGCAGAACCCGCAGCGCGTAGCTGCCGCACACAAGCTGCTTCGAAACACACTGTACGGCAACAAGCTCCGTGCCATGTTGAATCTGCCCGTCACAGAGCCCGCAGGCAAGGGTTCCAAGCGGCTCGTAACCAAATCCAATTGAGGAGGGACGCATGTCCAGAAAACTGACTGAAGACACCCCGGTCGGCAAAGCCTTGATCGACTGGTGGAAACATCTTGATGATGACAAAGGCGGCCGGGCGCAGTTGCGGCGCGCGTCAAGCGTGTTCGAGGCGCTGATGTGCCCCGCATTCCAGCGTTTGCAGAGCCGCCTGGTTGCAATCAGCCCAGAGATGTTCAGCAAGGGACATCAGCTCGACCGGCTGGCCATGGCCTGCGCGTTGATGGCGCACGTCAAGGTCACGAGCGAACTCACATTGCCAAAGGCCATGAGTGCTCGGCCCAAGGGCGCAGAGCGCAATCCAGTCAGTGAGCTGCGATTCAAGCGTTTGCTTGAGTCACCCGACGACGAGGCCTTGTTCTCCGGATTGCGCCGTGCTCTGCCCCTGATCGAGCAAAAAGTAGATTTGCTGAGCCTGGCCAGCGCCGTTCTGTACTGGGGCAACGATGTCAAACGTGCCTGGGCTTATGACTACGACTGGCTTTGAAGCGGGTCGCACCTCAACTGAACTTTCACCATCACTGTCAGGGAGATAAAAATGTCCACTTTCCTTCAACTGCACGTTCTCACCAGCCACGCACCGTCTAATCTCAACCGTGATGACACCGGTCGTCCGAAGACTGCCTTGATGGGTGACGCGCTGCGTTTGCGGATCTCATCGCAAAGCCAGAAGCGGGCATGGCGGACTTCAGATGTATTTGAAGAAGCGTTGGGTGAGCATCTCGGCAAGCGGACACGCATGCTGGGCAAGGAAGCCTATGACCTGATCAAGGCAGCAGGCGTTGATGACAAGAAGGCGCGCGAATGGGCCCGTCAGATCGCCGCCTGTTTCGGCAAGATCAAATCTGACAAGAAAACCGAGCAAGACGAAGACTTGCAGATCGAACAGCTTGCCCACGTGAGCCCTGCTGAGCGCGCTGCCGTGCTAGCTTTGGCCCAAGCCTGTGGCGAGCGCAAGGCCGGTCCAGACGAGTCCGAACTCAAGTTGCTCACCAGCGAAGCTGGCGCTGTCGACATCGCGATGTTTGGCCGCATGTTGGCTGATTCGCCGGCATTCAACGTCGAAGCGGCAGTGCAGGTTGCGCACGCTATCACCGTGCACCGCGCCGCAGTTGAAGACGACTATTTCAGTGCCGTCGATGACCTGAACCCCCGTGGCGCAGGACATATCGGCGAGCGTGGCTACGGCGCCGGTTTGTTCTACCTTTACGTGTGTATCAATCGCGACCTGCTCAAAGCCAACCTCAATGGGGACGATGCCTTGGTCAGCAAAGCGCTGGATGCGTTGCTGCAGGCCATCACCAAGGTCAGCCCGACGGGGATGCAGAACAGCTTTGCGTCTCGCGCTTATGCCAGCTATGTGCTGGCGGAAAAAGGGTCGCAACAGCCCCGCAGTTTGTCCCAGGCGTACATCAAGCCGGTCAAGCCCTACGGCAACCAGTCGATGCTGAGTGAGGCCATCGCCGCACTGTCTAAGCAGCGTGACGGCTTTGACAAAGTGTACGGCCAGTGTTCCGACGCCCACCGCGAGATTAATGCAGAGGAAGGCACGGGTTCGCTTTCGGAGATTGCCGCTTTCTTGCAGGGCTGAGAGATGGACTACCTCGTATTCCAACTACGTGGTGCGATGGCGTCTTGGGGTGAGGCTGCAGTGGGTGAATACCGCGGCAGCCATGACTACCCCACGGCATCTGCACTTGCCGGCTTGCTCGGGGCCGCGCTGGGTTTGCGACGTGACCAGGAGGCGAACCTCAGAGCGCTGAATTCGAGCTACCTCTACGGCGTGGGGATCAGACAAGCTGGGACTTTGCTTCGGGATTACCAAACGGCACAGGTGCCAGGACGTACGGCGCTGAAGGGACGCCGCCACACAACGCGAAAGGATGAGTTGAGTGTGGCGCGCACTGACCTGAATACGATCTTGTCGACGCGTGACTATCGGCAGGACGTTGACTTGTTGGTAGCAGTTCAGGCGCGTGATGGCGCGCCACACACCTTGGAAGCGTTGCGGAATGCGCTCCTGCGGCCTGCGTTCGTGCTCTACCTCGGACGCAAGTCTTGCCCTCCGTCAGCGCCATTGCATCCGTGTGTTGTCAAAGCGGATTCCTTGATCGATGCCTTTGCCGCATTCGGTGCAGCCACTGGCGAAGCAACGCCTTTGCCCTTGGTCAAGTTGGCCTGGCCGGATGGCATGAGCGCCGGCACGGCAGCTGACTTGACGGTGACACGCAAGGACCGGTTGATGCACCGTGGATCGTGGCAGTTTGGCGACCGGGTGGAGCACCTTGCTCTGCTGTCTAAGCAGGAGGCCTGACATGCATTTCAGTTTGATTTCGCCGCGACCTGGCCATGAAAACCAGGCCGCCCATCAAATGCTTCAAGGTCCATACCGTGAGCATCAATGGCTGTGGCAACTGTTTCCAGCCGAGGAGGGCACGCCCCGCGATTTCATCTTCAGACGAACGGAGGTGGGAGGATTGCCCCGCTATCACGTCGTCTCGAAGCGCCCGCCATTGCGCGAAGGACAGGCGTGGGGCGTGCAGACCAAGCTGTACCAGCCGCAACTCCAGACCGGTGACACGTTGGAGTTTGAGTTGTGCGCCAACCCGGTGGTGACGCGCACGGTCAATGGCAAGCACTCCCGTCACGACGTGGTGATGGACGCCAAGCGGCAACACCTCGTTCAACTGGGCCTCGCGACCTGGGCTGAAATGCCAGAGGCTGATCGGCCGGCTGCTTACGAACTTGTGGCTGGTGCATGCACACGTTGGCTTACCGAGCAGGGCAAGCGCTGCGGCTTTGCGTTTCGTGCTGACCAGATTTCAGTTGATAGCTATCTGCAGCATGTGATCAAGAACGGCAAGCTCAAATTCTCAACGGTGGAGTTCGTGGGCACCTTGGTGGTGACCGATGCCGAGAAGTTTGTGGCGATGTTGCAGAGCGGTCTGGGGCATGCCAAGGCATTCGGTTGCGGCCTGATGCTGGTTCGACGACCGGTGTGAACGTGCGTCGCCAAACCCCGTGAGCTTTGCTGGCCACGGGTTTTTTCGTTTAGAGGCGAAACATCATGAGCGGACCCCAGCTGCTGCCACTCAAGCCGATCCCGATCAAAGAGCGGCTTTCAATCATCTTCATTGAGCGAGGCGAAATTGATGTCATTGACGGGGCCTTCGTCGTAGTCGATTGCATGGGCGAACGTGTGCGGCCCGTGTTGACGCATGTGCCGATCGGCGGAGTGGCTTGCATCATGCTGGAGCCTGGGACGCGGGTTTCCCATCGCGCTGCGGCGCTTGCCGCGCGGGTTGGAACTCTTCTCGTTTGGGTTGGTGAGGCCGGTGTTCGCCTGTATTCGTCTGGCCAGCCAGGGGGCGCTCGGTCGGATCGGCTGCTTTACCAAGCCAAGTTGGCGCTCGACGATGACCTTCGGCTGAAAGTGGTGCGGAAGATGTATTCGATGCGCTTCGGCGAGGAGTCGCCACAGCGTCGGAGCGTGGAGCAACTTCGGGGCATTGAGGGCGCGAGGGTGAAACGTACCTACCAGTTGCTTGCCCACCAGTTTGGCGTGAAGTGGAAGGGCCGGGATTACAACCCCGAAACCTGGGATGCCTCTGATTTGCCAAATCGTTGCCTGTCAGCGGCCACGGCTTGCCTTTATGGCGTCACGGAGGCGGCGGTGCTTGCCGCTGGATACGCTCCTGCGGTTGGGTTCATACACACAGGCAAGCCCTTGTCCTTTGTGTATGACGTCGCAGACATTTACAAGTTCGAGTCGGTGGTGCCACTTGCCTTCAAGATTGCTGCCAGCAATCCCCCCAACCCAGACCGCGCGGTGCGGCTGGCCTGCAGGGATGTGTTCAGGCAGACCAAGCTCCTCGAACGGATCATTCCCGATATCGAGGAAATCTTGTCGGCAGGTGAAATCAAGCCGCCCGAACCGACTCCGGAGTCGATTCCACCGGCATTGCCCAACGCGGAGGGCATGGGCGATGCTGGTCATCGTTCTTGAAAATGCGCCGCCAAGGCTTCGAGGCCGCATGGCCGTCTGGCTGCTCGAGGTTCGCGCTGGTGTCTACGTCGGAAATTACTCGCGCAAGATGCGCGAACACATTTGGCAGCACGTCATCGAGGGGCTTGAGGATGGCAACGCAGTGTTGATCTGGCGCGCAACCAACGAGTCGGGTTTTGATGCGTATTTCAGCCCATCGCGGCCACCCATTTCAGCGGAACGCGGACAGCGTTTCAGACGAAGGCGGCCACCATTTCAGGCTGAACGCGGACAGCGTTTCAATCTGATCCCGGACACCCCGGGCGCGCGCAAGTGACCTGAGCCGTTGGCATGCTGACCGATTTTTCGGTCCTCATGCCCACCCCCAGGATTCACATGCGCCAACTACGTCAAACCCTTCGACTGCACCTGGAATCGGGCCTGAGCATGCGCGAGTGCTCGCGCGTTCTGGGCATCGCCAAGACGACCGTCAACAGCATCGTCATGAAGGCCCGCGCCGCCAGAGTGGATTGGGCCATCGCTCAGACCTTGGACGATGCTGCCCTGGAAGCCCGCCTGTACGGCCCGCCCGTGCCGCGTGCGAGCACCCAGCTCGAACCCGACTTCGCCCTCGTCCACCAGGAACTCAAGCGCCCCGGCGTCACCCTGCAACTGCTCTGGGAGGAGTACCAGCGCAGCCTGGCCGACGCCGGCTCGCAAGCCTACAAGTACACCAGCTTCTGCGTGAAGTACCGTACCTGGGTGACCGGCCTCAAGCGCTCGATGCGCCAGGTCCACCGTATGCGTCCGCCGAAGTCACCTTGAAGTCCGGTGACCGGAGTTGGATGCTTGTGTCCACGACCAAATTCGTGGACATATGGGCACTTCAGACTTGAGCACAGAGGAACCGAGGACACCGACTGGGCGTAGCTGGCGCCGGCATTCGGAAGAGTTCAAGACGCGAGTCATCGAGCTGGCGCGCCAGCCCGGCGTCTCGACGGCGGCGGTGGCTCTGGCCAACGGCCTCAACGCCAACATGCTGCGCCGCTGGGTTCGAGAGGCCGATGAGTGCGCCCCGAGCAGTGGACACAACGACACTGTGGCGGTGGTGCCGGCGTTTGTGCAGCTACCCATGCCGCAGGAGACGCCGCCCACCTTGCCACTAGCGTCGACGCAAGCGCCGAGCACCGTTGCGGTGGAGATCCGCCGTGGCGACACCACTGTTCAGGCCGAGCTGCAGATGGACGCGCGCAGCGCTGCCTGGCTGCGCGAGGTCCTGGGTTGATCCGCGTCGATGCCGTCTGGTTGGCGGTGCAGCCCTTGGACATGCGGCTGGGCACCGAGGCCGCACTGGCCCGCGTGGTCGGCATCTTCGGTGCCGCGCATCCTCACCACGCCTACCTGTTTGCCAACCGTCGCGCCAACCGCATGAAGGTCCTCGTGCACGACGGTATCGGCGTGTGGCTCGCGGCCAGGCGGCTCAACGCCGGCAGGTTCGTGTGGCCACTGGACGGTGCGAGCACGCTGAGCCTGACGCGCGTGCAGCTCGACGCGCTGGTGCTGGGCCTGCCCTGGCAACGCCTGGGCGAGGCCGGCATCATCCGCACGATATGAGCGTAGCTGCCCGAGGTCGGGCAATTGCGGGATATGCCGATGCGCTGAGTCGCTGCCTTCGGCACCATGACTCTCCATGATCAGCGCGCAGCAACTGGAAGCCTTGGACCCGCAGACGCGGCAGGCCGTGCAGTCGCTGCTCGCCCAGGTCCAGCAGCGTGACCACGAGCTCGCCTTCAAGCAGGCGCTCATCGACAAGCTCACGCACGAGATGGCGATCCTCAAGCGGATGAAGTTCGCCGCCACGAGCGAGCGCTTCGCCAGCACCCTCTCGCCCGAGCAGAGAAGCCTGCTGGAGGAGACGCTGGACACCGACATCCATGAGCTCGACGTCGAGCTGCAGCGTCATCGTAAGAAGGCCGACAAGAAGGACGAGGACGAGAAGAAGGCGCCCAAGCGCGCCCAGCTTCCCGCCCACCTGCCGCGCCGCGACGTGCCGCACGAGCCGGCGGATACGGCCTGTGGTTGCGGCCAGGCCATGCAGCGCATCGGCGAGGACGTGGCCGAGAAGCTGGACTACCAGCCCGGCGTGTTCACCGTTGAGCGCCACGTGCGTGGCAAGTGGGTCTGCAAGTGCTGCGAGCGCATCGTGCAGGCACCGGTGCCGGCCCACGTGATCGACAAGGGCATCCCGACCACCGGCCTGCTGGCCCACGTGCTGGTGGCCAAGTTCATGGACCACTTGCCCCTGTACCGGCAGGAAGCTGTGTTCGCGCGGGCCGGCCACGTGATCGCCCGCTCGACGCTGGCGGAGTGGGTGGGCGCCTGTGGCGCGCAGCTGCAGCCGCTGGTGCAGGCCCTGGCCGACGAACTGCGGCGCCACCTGGTGCTGCATGCGGACGAGACGCCGGTGGCCATGCTCAAGCCGGGCAACGGCAAGACTCACAAGGCCTACATCTGGTCGTACTGCACGCCGAGCACTAACCCCGTCAAGGCGGTGGTGTTCGAGTTCAGCGAGACCCGCAGCGGCGAGAACGTGCGCGACTTTCTGCAGCTTGAGACGCCCAACGCCTGGAAGGGCACGCTGGTCACCGATGGGTTCAGCGGCTACTCGGCCTGCGTCGACAAGGGCGTGACGTCGGCACAGTGCATGGCGCACAGCCGGCGCAAGTTCCATGAGCTGTGGGCCAACCATGGCAGCAAGGTCGGCGAGCAAGCGCTGCGCTTCTACCAAGCCCTGTTCCGCATCGAGCGCCAGGCCGAGAGCCTCACCAGCGAGGAGCGGCAGAGGATCCGGCAGCGCAAGTCACGACGGATCCTCGCCGTGTTCCACCGATGGTTGCTCGCACAGCGGCAGCTGGTGCCGCCCGGCTCCGCGACCATCAAGGCCATCGACTACAGCCTGAAGCGCTGGAAGGAACTCACGCACTTCGTGGGCGACGGCGACGTGCCGATCTCCAACAATTGGGTCGAGAACCAGATCCGCCCGATCGCGATCGGCAGATCGAATTGGCTCTTCGCCGGCAGCCTGCGAGCGGGCAAGCGCGCGGCGGCCATCATGAGCCTGCTGCACTCGGCCCGCATCAACGGGCACGACCCGTACGCCTATTTCAAGGACGTGCTGGATCGCTTGCCGACGCACCCGGCAAGCCGGATCGACGAGCTGCTGCCGCACCGCTGGTCACCGAGCTGAAGCCTCTTCGCCGCTGGACGCTGATTCCCACCCACGGTTTCAGGGGCGGGGCATGCGCGCCATATTCCGAACCGCAGCCGTCAAGGTGTGTTCGGCGGACGCATACGGTCCACCCAGCCGGCGAGCGTCTGTTCATCGACTACGCCGGCCAGACCGTGCCGCTGATCGACGCTGCCACCGGCGAGATCAGTGCCGCCCAGATCTTCGTGGCCGTGCTCGGCGCCTCGAACTACACCTTTGCCTGTGCCACCCCGACGCAGACTGCCGCCGACTGGGTCGGTGCCATCATGGACGCACTGGAGTTCATGGGTGGCGTGCCCCGGCTGATCGTGCCGGACCAGGCTCGGGCCCTGATTGCCCGGCCGGACCGGTACGAAACCACGCCCGGCCGCCTGGTCGAGGAGTTCTGCGACCACTATGACGTGGCGATGCTGCCGGCTCGGCCCGCTCACCCCCGCGACAAGCCCAAGGTGGAGGTTGGCGTGCAGATCGTCGAGCGCTGGATTCTGGCGCGGCTGCGGCATCGACGCTTCTTCACCCTGGCCGAGCTCAACGCCGCCATCCGGGTCTTGCTGGTCGATCTGAACCAACGCCCGTTCAAGAAGCTGCCCGGCTGCCGGGCCAGCGCCTTCGCGGCCCTGGACCGACCTGTGCTCAAGCCGCTGCCGGCGGCCCGCATGCCCATCGCCCGCTTCAAACGCGCCCGCGTCAATATCGACTACCACGTCGAGCTCGATGGCCATTACTACAGCGTGCCGCACCGGCTGGTGCGCGAGCAGGTCGAGTTGCGCGTCACCTCGACCACGGTGGAGATCCTCAGCCGTCAGCAACGCGTGGCCGTGCACGCCTACAGCGAGCGGCGTGGCGCCCACACGACGGCACCGGAGCACATGCCCGCTTCGCACCGCGCCCACCGGGAATGGACGCCGGCCAAGCTCCTGGCCTGGGGGGAGCGCATCGGCGAGGCCACTGCCGCCGTGGTGCGCTGGCAGATGGAGCACCGGCCGCACCCCGAGCAGGGCTACCGATCCTGCCTCGGCCTGCAGAGCTTGGCGCGGCGATTCGGCCATGAGCGGCTGGAAGCGGCCTGCGTTCGCGCCATGGCGATCCGCTCACCGACCTATCAGAGCATCAAGTCGATCCTCACCACCGGGCTGGACCGGCAAGCCGCGTCGGCTCCAGCCACACAAGCCGCCCTGCCGCTGCACGACAACGTGCGCGGCCCCGATTACTACCATTGAAGAAGGAGAAGCTCTTGCTCAACGAACATACCCTGGATCAACTGCGCGGCCTGCGCCTGGACGGCATGGTGAACGCGCTGGCCGATGACGCCATACGCACGGCGGCGGCCGAGTTGTCCTTCGAGGAGCGGCTGGCCATGTTGGTGCAGCGCGAGGTTGACTGGCGCGACGGCAAACGCCTGGCCCGGCTGCTCAAGGCCGCCAAACTCAAGGTCAGCAGCGCCTGCATCGAGGACATCAACTGGCGCGGCTCGCGCGGCCTGGATCGCAGCCTCATCACCCAACTGGCGGGCTGCGACTGGCTGCGCCACGGCCACAACGTGCTGCTCACCGGGGCCACCGGTTGCGGCAAGACCTGGCTGGCATGCGCACTGGCTCAGCAGGCGGCTCGCCAGGGATTCGCCGTGCTGTACACACGGGCGCCTCGCTTGCTGGAGGAACTCCGGGTCGCGCACGGCGATGGTTCCTTCAGCCGGCGCCTGGCGCAACTGGCGCGCATCGACTTGTTGGTCATTGATGACTTCGCCATTGCGCCGATCACGGCGGCCGACCGCAACGACCTGCTGGAGCTGCTCGACGACCGGGTCGGCAGCCGCTCGACTCTCATCACCAGCCAGTTGCCGGTCTCCAGCTGGCACGAGTGGCTGGACGATCCGACCCTGGCTGACGCCATCCTCGACCGCATCGTTCACTCGGCCCACAAGATCGCGCTCAAAGGCGAGTCGCTGCGCAAGAAACAGGACCCGGCATGAGCATCAAACCGACCAACCCAAGGCCGTCCACGCCAGCCCGGTTCAGGCTGATCGCGGACACCTGAGCTACCATCAACCCAGGCACTTGCGCGCGCCCAAACTGTCCGCGATCAGTTTGAAACGCTGTCCGCCATCACGCTGAAATGACTGTCCGGGATCGCTGAAATCCGCAGGTTTTGATTTCAAAACTGCTGGTAAAAATCGTCGAACCCCAGTCGAGTTTGACGGAATTCAGCTCGTGAGCTTCTTTCCTGAAGCTCGCTGAACCGGACCGAACGGCCGCTCTTTAACAACGTAATTCGCACTTGATTTTTCGGTGAAAAATCAAGTGTCAAAAATTCCTTTGTATTTCAAGAAGTTAGAGCAAGTGTGTTCCCCACGGGCGTGGGGATGAACCGTTGAGTAGTTGCGCCATGAAAAGTCCTTTTCGGTGTTCCCCACGGGCGTGGGGATGAACCGGTAGAGTCTGTCCGACGGCACGTGGCGGGCACCGTGTTCCCCACGGGCGTGGGGATGAACCGTCGTCAGGTCGGACGTCTTCAATGGATCGTTCGTGTTCCCCACGGGCGTGGGGATGAACCGAAGGAGGCCCAGGCCGCGTTCAACAGGTGGGTGTGTTCCCCACGGGCGTGGGGATGAACCGTACATGAAAAATGTGCAGATCGGGAAGGTCCGTGTGTTCCCCACGGGCGTGGGGATGAACCGTGGGCAGTCCAGCACCGACATATTCCCGCTGGGTGTTCCCCACGGGCGTGGGGATGAACCGATCGCATCCACCTCGTCGGCTAACTCCCGCATGTGTTCCCCACGGGCGTGGGGATGAACCGGCGTTTGCCACGCTGACACTGAAGTACCCTCAGTGTTCCCCACGGGCGTGGGGATGAACCGGTACGAACCTGCGCACGCGTGAGGACCTGGAGGTGTTCCCCACGGGCGTGGGGATGAACCGAAGTTGACGAGCGCCCCGACTGCCCAGGAAGCGTGTTCCCCACGGGCGTGGGGATGAACCGACTTCTCTACCTGGGTGAAGGACCGCATTGAGGTGTTCCCCACGGGCGTGGGGATGAACCGCGATCCCAGGTATTCGCCGCACTCGCTGTTTTGTGTTCCCCACGGGCGTGGGGATGAACCGCAGAAGTTCCGAACGAAGGGCAGCCGAACCTGGTGTTCCCCACGGGCGTGGGGATGAACCGCGGCTATGGCCGTCCCACGCCTTCGAGCGAATGTGTTCCCCACGGGCGTGGGGATGAACCGCATCCCCTAGGTCCGGCTCCACCGCCTCTTCGGTGTTCCCCACGGGCGTGGGGATGAACCGTCATTTCCCATCGCCATGATCACCCGCCACTGGCGTGTTCCCCACGGGCGTGGGGATGAACCGCGGGGTAGGCATGCCGAGCATTTCATGCAGAGGTGTTCCCCACGGGCGTGGGGATGAACCGTCGGGACGGTCACCAAGCGAGCCACGGTGCTCGTGTTCCCCACGGGCGTGGGGATGAACCGCTTCTGGGACACGGCAGCATGAACATCCCGTTGTGTTCCCCACGGGCGTGGGGATGAACCGGGCTCTGACTCCAAGGAAGAGGCCGAGTACAAGTGTTCCCCACGGGCGTGGGGATGAACCGGTGCAGGTTGTTACGTTGGCGAACACAGTTCGGTGTTCCCCACGGGCGTGGGGATGAACCGCCATGGCGGTCCTGAAGGCCACTTCGTCTGCCGTGTTCCCCACGGGCGTGGGGATGAACCGCTGGATCTCACCAGCAGCGACGGCAGCATGGCGTGTTCCCCACGGGCGTGGGGATGAACCGGTGGAGCGCCGCTGCTTCCTGGTCCAGGCCAAGTGTTCCCCACGGGCGTGGGGATGAACCGTCAAAGTCGTGTGGCGACGCGTACCCGTGCGCGTGTTCCCCACGGGCGTGGGGATGAACCGGACGACTGGAGGGTCGTACTCGCAGATGAGCTGTGTTCCCCACGGGCGTGGGGATGAACCGGTAGCGCAGCAGGTCGTTGGCTTCCTTGGCGTGTGTTCCCCACGGGCGTGGGGATGAACCGTACAGGGCAAATGAAAAGGCGCAGTCGCGCCTTGTGTTCCCCACGGGCGTGGGGATGAACCGCTGCTCCGCCACCTCGGAAAAACACAGGCCGAGTGTTCCCCACGGGCGTGGGGATGAACCGCGCAGGATCGCGTAAGCACCCCCGCCCACGCTGTGTTCCCCACGGGCGTGGGGATGAACCGCACCGGTCCATCAGCTCGCCCTTCTCCATTTCCGTGTTCCCCACGGGCGTGGGGATGAACCCCACGGGCGTGGGGATGAACCGCTTCAGCCAGTTGCCCTTGACGGCGTTGAGGAGTGTTCCCCACGGGCGTGGGGATGAACCGTGGTGATGCTGAAGCGCATCTACGCCAGCTTGCGTGTTCCCCACGGGCGTGGGGATGAACCGCCACCGAAGTGGTGGACCGCACTACCTTCCTTGTGTTCCCCACGGGCGTGGGGATGAACCGGCGCCCGGGGACGGGTTCTTGACGCAGATGTGGTGTTCCCCACGGGCGTGGGGATGAACCGAATTGTGAGGGGCCGTTGGGGCGGTTCGTCCAGTGTTCCCCACGGGCGTGGGGATGAACCGCCACGGAAATCGAGGCGGCGGACGGAACGGTAGTGTTCCCCACGGGCGTGGGGATGAACCGGTGGTTGACGTGTGGGTGGATCGCCTCTGCCACGTGTTCCCCACGGGCGTGGGGATGAACCGCATGAGCGCAATCATCAGCCCTTGCGGGCTCTGTGTTCCCCACGGGCGTGGGGATGAACCGGAATTTGCGGAGTTCATTGAGCCAATCTCCTCGTGTTCCCCACGGGCGTGGGGATGAACCGTCGTTCGCGTCAGTCATCCAGACCGTGATCGTGTGTTCCCCACGGGCGTGGGGATGAACCGCCGACTACCTGGCCATGCCCGCCGGCACCTGGGTGTTCCCCACGGGCGTGGGGATGAACCCCTTGAACTCGCTTTCGCCCTCGGCCTTGCCGCGTGTTCCCCACGGGCGTGGGGATGAACCGGCGCATCAGGTTGTCCAGCGCCAAACCGGTGAGTGTTCCCCACGGGCGTGGGGATGAACCGTGGCGCTAGAAAAAGTCGCGATCTGCGAAGACGTGTTCCCCACGGGCGTGGGGATGAACCGCCTCGTCGCCCTGCGCCGCCGCTGCGCGACAAGTGTTCCCCACGGGCGTGGGGATGAACCGGCGTATTGGCGTGCTTCTCAAGCAGTGCTTCAGTGTTCCCCACGGGCGTGGGGATGAACCGGACCGGGAGGCAGAGGAATGGGAGCAGCGCGAGTGTTCCCCACGGGCGTGGGGATGAACCGCGTTGGCGGCATGGATGTCGCCAGCGTCGAGCGTGTTCCCCACGGGCGTGGGGATGAACCGCGATTGACGATGCACTGCGCTACATCGGCGCCGGTGTTCCCCACGGGCGTGGGGATGAACCGGCGCAGGAGCGATTCCAGAGGCTCGCCAACACGTGTTCCCCACGGGCGTGGGGATGAACCGGGTCATCAGGTTGGCGTGGCGGATTTCTGACAGTGTTCCCCACGGGCGTGGGGATGAACCGCCGGAGTAGGCGTCGTGCACGTTGGTCAGCAGGTGTTCCCCACGGGCGTGGGGATGAACCGGCTGCCGAGTTCACGCCGGCCGCCAGGTCCACGTGTTCCCCACGGGCGTGGGGATGAACCGCCGGGGAAGAGATTCAGTCCAATGTCAGCGGCGTGTTCCCCACGGGCGTGGGGATGAACCGCCACCGGAGAAGCAGCATGAGCGGGACGACAAGTGTTCCCCACGGGCGTGGGGATGAACCGCCTGCGCACTACCGCCAAGTGGGTGTCCCTGGGTGTTCCCCACGGGCGTGGGGATGAACCGTTGTCTTGGCAGGAGGAGCGGCAGAAGGACCCGTGTTCCCCACGGGCGTGGGGATGAACCGTCGCACAGGTACTCACGCGAGAACGCCGCCTCGTGTTCCCCACGGGCGTGGGGATGAACCGATTTTCAGGGGCTGCGTCGCTAGGCTTGATCCGTGTTCCCCACGGGCGTGGGGATGAACCGATGCCAGCACCCGCAGTCCTCGTCGATCACGCGTGTTCCCCACGGGCGTGGGGATGAACCGGACTGGAACCCGGCCACCCAGGACCAGCCTGAGTGTTCCCCACGGGCGTGGGGATGAACCGGATGCCACCTATGTGCTGGCCCGTTACACGATGTGTTCCCCACGGGCGTGGGGATGAACCGCCGATGATGACCGCGCCTTTGGTCAGCAGACCGTGTTCCCCACGGGCGTGGGGATGAACCGCTCACCGTCCCCGAGGATTACAAAGACATCCCGTGTTCCCCACGGGCGTGGGGATGAACCGACCGCGAAGAGCGAGCTGAACGTGCGTGCGATGGTGTTCCCCACGGGCGTGGGGATGAACCGGGGCGCAGCATGATCAGAACGGAATCGGGTCTGTGTTCCCCACGGGCGTGGGGATGAACCGGCTGCGGGGCTTGCTGTCGATCAACGCGCCTCGTGTTCCCCACGGGCGTGGGGATGAACCGGCGCATGCAGACACCCAAATGCACGCCGTAGTGTGTTCCCCACGGGCGTGGGGATGAACCGCCAAGAAGCGCACGTATGACGTGGAAATCCGCGTGTTCCCCACGGGCGTGGGGATGAACCGCCCTCCCGGTCGCTGACTGCAGGCACGCGCAGCGTGTTCCCCACGGGCGTGGGGATGAACCGGCACCTTCGGCGCTGCCTGGGCGGCGAGGGCTGTGTTCCCCACGGGCGTGGGGATGAACCGTAGAGCTCGCTGAACAGGTTGATGCCGTTGGGGTGTTCCCCACGGGCGTGGGGATGAACCGCCTCTGGAGCTCGCAGGCCTGGCCGAGATCAACGTGTTCCCCACGGGCGTGGGGATGAACCGTCTTGCCGCGCACGGGTACGCGCTTCCATGTGAGTGTTCCCCACGGGCGTGGGGATGAACCGCACTGGGGTTGGCCGTTACGTTACAGGACCGGGTGTTCCCCACGGGCGTGGGGATGAACCGGTGACGCCCGCATGCATCCTCGATGTCGATCAGTGTTCCCCACGGGCGTGGGGATGAACCGCCCTCCCGGTCGCTGACTGCAGGCACGCGCAGCGTGTTCCCCACGGGCGTGGGGATGAACCGGTCTCGAACTCGCGCTGCGCCGCGGCGCGGAAGTGTTCCCCACGGGCGTGGGGATGAACCGGCCCCGGGCGAGCGCTCGCGCAGCTTGCTCTGGTGTTCCCCACGGGCGTGGGGATGAACCGAGCGATTCATACGCCCCTATGGGGAATCTGCAGTGTTCCCCACGGGCGTGGGGATGAACCGTGGGTGCAGGATCTGCGCAAGGAGCATCGGCAGTGTTCCCCACGGGCGTGGGGATGAACCGAACAGCCAATACGAACACTTCTCTGGATTGTGGTGTTCCCCACGGGCGTGGGGATGAACCGCAATTCAAAGGTCATCGAGTTGCTTGGTTCTTGGTGTTCCCCACGGGCGTGGGGATGAACCGGCACACAGCAGCACTTCCAGGAACACCCCGGCGTGTTCCCCACGGGCGTGGGGATGAACCGCGGAGACACCGCCGATTCCATTTGCTGGGACTGTGTTCCCCACGGGCGTGGGGATGAACCGGCACCCCGGTGCCCATCATCGACGCCTACGCCGTGTTCCCCACGGGCGTGGGGATGAACCGCCGAAAGGACCGCGCAACTCGCCGCCGAGGCCGTGTTCCCCACGGGCGTGGGGATGAACCGAAAGCCCCAGCGACTGCTACCAACAGTCCCGGGTGTTCCCCACGGGCGTGGGGATGAACCGGGCTCCCAGTCTGCCGCTGCAACTGCTTAACCGTGTTCCCCACGGGCGTGGGGATGAACCGGCCTTGATCTGCCCGCTGGGACCAAATGCGCCGTGTTCCCCACGGGCGTGGGGATGAACCGGTGAAGAGCTTCAATGTCGTTCGTGCTGTCTGGTGTTCCCCACGGGCGTGGGGATGAACCGGAAAAGATCCAGGTTGGTAGCGACAGGCAACCCGTGTTCCCCACGGGCGTGGGGATGAACCGGGCGGCGTTTCGGGCGCCGCTGCGGGCGCGGTGTGTTCCCCACGGGCGTGGGGATGAACCGCATTCTGAGGGACGCACACCTTACCCGTAGTGGTGTTCCCCACGGGCGTGGGGATGAACCGCATGCTTCACTGACATGCAAAAAAAATCCCGCGTGTTCCCCACGGGCGTGGGGATGAACCGCTGAAGGCGCCCGCGTCGCGGTCGTCCAGGTTGTGTTCCCCACGGGCGTGGGGATGAACCGCGCGGACAGGCCGCCGCGACCCAGATGCACGAGTGTTCCCCACGGGCGTGGGGATGAACCGATCCCGCCTCCGCGTCGAACTCCATGCGGTCCGTGTTCCCCACGGGCGTGGGGATGAACCGAGTGCCACTTCGGGTGGTTCGACGCCGAGACCGTGTTCCCCACGGGCGTGGGGATGAACCGCACTACCGGCCGGCGCCGACCGACTGCGCCACGTGTTCCCCACGGGCGTGGGGATGAACCGCTTGAGGACGATCGGCCGCCGAGCAACGGTGCGTGTTCCCCACGGGCGTGGGGATGAACCGAACTGCCGCCGGCAGCCGTAGCCTCCCTGGGAGTGTTCCCCACGGGCGTGGGGATGAACCGGCCAACCTTGAGAATGCCAATCTAGTAGGTGCGTGTTCCCCACGGGCGTGGGGATGAACCGCCCATTTTTGCGGCGCTGGCGCGGGCGTTCTGCGTGTTCCCCACGGGCGTGGGGATGAACCGTTGCTTGTGATTTTGATGTCTGCTTTGCTGTGCGTGTTCCCCACGGGCGTGGGGATGAACCGCCAGATGCCACGTCCGAGCGTGTTCACTGTCGGTGTTCCCCACGGGCGTGGGGATGAACCGCCGCCCGTCGCCAACGCGGCGGCGCATGACCTGTGTTCCCCACGGGCGTGGGGATGAACCGTTTCGGATTTCCAATGCCATGGTTGATTTCTCCGTGTTCCCCACGGGCGTGGGGATGAACCGGACTTGGCCGATGCCGGCGAGCTCAACGCCAAGGGTGTTCCCCACGGGCGTGGGGATGAACCGGCCGAGATTGCTGCGGAGTTCTCCAGCAACTCGTGTTCCCCACGGGCGTGGGGATGAACCGTTCACGCCGGTGTTTGAGGGCACCAGGCTGACGTGTTCCCCACGGGCGTGGGGATGAACCGCCATCAACGCGGTGCTGGAGAAGCGGGCAAGTGTGTTCCCCACGGGCGTGGGGATGAACCGGCGCATGGCGAGGAATACATGCAGCGCCTGCGGTGTTCCCCACGGGCGTGGGGATGAACCGCCGCTCGGCCACATGGCCATGTGGACACTCGCGTGTTCCCCACGGGCGTGGGGATGAACCGCCGGATGGGAGTTCGTCTAGCACCAGCACTACGGTGTTCCCCACGGGCGTGGGGATGAACCGAGGACGACGACAACCGGCGCTTTCTTGCATGGGTCAATCTAGCAATGAGACGGTGTTAGGTGAGAAGCCGGTACCGGCTGCTTCCGACATCGCCGCCGATCCTCAGTTCATCGTAGAGGCATTCGATGCTGAGGAGTTCGAGAGGGCATGGCTCGCAGCCGTGTCAGGGTCTCGATGGCAACTGTAGCCAATGGTGTTCTGTAGCGATGATGCCTTGCCGCAAAGGGAGTAACGTACAACGGCCTTACAGGTCCGGGGCCACTCGGCGCAAAGGTGGCCGAGACGTTCAGGAGCGGCACGTATACCGAACTGACTACGGCCGAAGCGACTACTCTGTACAGAGTCTGGGGTGGGAAGGCCGGTGAACTCGGTCCATATTGCACGAGAACTCCCCCAAGTGGGCCGGTTCAATCAGTCCTCGATAGCGCTCTCAATCCGGCCTGGGGCAACACTGCGACCAACGTGACAAGAATTCAAGTTCCAAGCGGAGTCAAGATTTACGATGGTTTCGCGGCTCCGCAAGGTGGGCTGGTTGGCGGTGGGAGTCAAGTATTCATTCCGAAGGTTGACCCAGCATGGATAGTCAAATGAATGCCTGCCCATGGGAGCGGATAGATGACTTCCAGACGCGTGGTGAGTTCGACCGCTTCGTGGCTTGGGCGGCCGCCCAAGTCACCTCGGGCGATGCGGTGGAGATCCCGGTCGCAAGTCCGTACATTGGCGCTTCGAGCTTCACCGAGAAATGGTTCAAGCACGTTCCAAGCGGCGGCGTTTGGCGCCTCGTGTGGCCTGACGGACCTTTCACCGGAGTGTTTGAGCCGGTGACTTGGTCCGCTGCAGCAAAGGGAGGAACGAACTTCTTCCGCAGAGCAAAGGCTGGCGAGGCGCCGAGCTTTGTTCCTCGGCCAGGTGACCGACACGTCGAACCTCCTCCCCGTTTGCACAAAATATGCACCGAATTTGCACATGGGATGTGCACGGGTCAAGGAACGACATCAGGAATGACAGCGCATCCGCACCTACCTTCATAGGGATGGCGTGTCTCATGGTGATGGTAGGCCGTGCAGGACTTGAACCTGCGACCAAAGGATTATGAGTCCTCTGCTCTAACCAACTGAGCTAACGGCCCCCTGAAGGATCAGCGGAAGCGGCGGATTCTACTCAACGCGGGGGCCTGCTCCGGCTGTACCGCCCAGCCTACTTCTGCGACAAGGCATTGCTCACCATCCGCGACGTGATGTCCACGATCTGGATCATCCGGTCATACGCCATCCGCGTCGGCCCGATCACCCCCAGCGTGCCCACCACCTCGCCATCCACCTCATACGGCGCCGACACCACCGACAGCTCCTCATACGGAACCACCTGGCTCTCCCCGCCAATGTAGATGCGCACCCCTTCCGCCCGGCTGGACACATCCAGCAGCCGCATCAGTTGCGTCTTCTGCTCAAAAAGATCGAACATTCGCCGCAGGCTGCCCATGTCATGGCTGAAATCCTGCACCGTCAGCAGATTGCGCTCGCCGGAGATGATCACCGGCTCCTGTTCCTGGTAGCTCTGCGTGCCCACATCCACCGCCGCGCTCATCAGGGAGGCAATCTCCCCTCGCAACGCGTCCACCTCCGTCCGCAGATGGTCCCGCACCATGTCCAGGCTGAGGCCAGAGTAGTGCGCATTCAGCCGGTTGCTGGCTTCGGTCAGTTCGGATTGGGTCAGGTCTTGTGCGGTGAACACCAGCCGGTTCTGCACATCCCCCTCCGGGGACACCATGATCACCAGCACCCGCCGCTCGCCCAGCCGCAGGAATTCAATGTGATGGAAGACGCTGCTCTTGCGCGGCGCGGTGATCACCCCCACAAAGCTCGACAGGCTGGACAGCAGCTGCGCCGCGTTGGCAATCACCCGCTGCGGCTGATCCGGCAGCAATTGCGATTCCAGCGACGGCACCTCGGCCGCCGCCGAGGCCTTGGCCGTCAACAGCGTGTCCACAAAAAGCCGGTAGCCGCGGGCCGTCGGGATGCGGCCGGCACTGGTGTGCGGGCTGGCGATCAACCCCAGTTCTTCCAGGTCGGCCATCACGTTGCGGATGGTGGCAGGGCTCAGTTCCAGGCCCGAAGCTTTGGAGAGCGTGCGCGACCCCACCGGCTGTCCGTCCGCGATGTAGCGTTCAACCAGAGTCTTCAGCAGAGTTTTGGCGCGCTCGTCGAGCATGATTTCATTGTATTGAATCCCCAGGCCACCGCCGGGCGGCACCGTGGCGCTGTGGTGTAATTCTGCGCATATGTCCAAGCGCTTCCGTCATGTGGCCATCGTCGGCAAGCCCCAGGCTCGGGGCATTGGTCCGCTCCTGGAGGAGATTGCCGACTTTGTGGCCAGCCAGGGATTGGATGTTTCCCTGGATCAGGAAACAGCCGACAGTACCGGCATTTCCACCTTTCCTGCCCTCAGCCATGCAGAAATGGGTCAGCAGTGCGACCTGGCCGTGGTGGTCGGCGGGGACGGCACCATGCTCGGCTTCGCCCGCGAGGTCGCCCGCTACGGCATGCCGCTGGTCGGCATCAACCAGGGTCGGCTGGGTTTCATCACCGACATCTCTGCTGACAAATACAAGGAGTCGCTGGCCCCCATCTTTGCTGGCGACTTCGAAAGTGAACACCGCTCCATGCTGGAAGGCGCTGTCCTGCGGGATGGCGAACAGATCTTCTCCGGCGTGGCGCTGAACGACGTGGTGGTCAGCCGCGGTGCCACCGCGTCCATGGTGGAACTGCGGGTGGATGTGGGCGACGAGTTCGTGGCCAACATGCGGGCGGACGGCGTCATCGTCGGCACGCCCACCGGTTCCACCGCCTACGCCCTCTCCGCCGGCGGCCCCATCTTGCACCCCGGCATCGCCGGCTGGGTGGTGCTGCCGATTGCTTCCCATGCCCTCTCCAACCGGCCCATCGTGCTGCCGGACTCGGGTGAGGTGCGCCTGACCATCGTGGCCGGCCGGGACGCCAGCGTCAATTTCGACATGCAAAGCCTGGCCAGCCTGCTGCATGGGGATTGCATCACCGTGCGGCGCTCCCAGCACCGCGCCCAGTTCCTGCATCCCCGGGGTTGGAGTTATTACGCCACGCTGCGCCGCAAGCTGCGCTGGTATGAAGGCGTAAGCTGAGCCGCCGCCCCACCGATCCACTGACGATCGACTGACTGATCGACTGACCGACCCGATTTGAGCGATTAGAGGACTCACCGACATGCTGCGCCGCCTGAGCCTGCGAGATTTCGTCATCGTGCCGGAGCTGGAACTGGACTTCTCCGCCGGTTTCTCCGCCCTGACCGGGGAAACCGGTGCCGGCAAGTCCATCCTGATCGACGCCCTGCAACTCGCCCTGGGCAGCCGGGGCGATGCCGCTGTCGTGCGGGAAGGCGCCGCCAAGGCCGAGATCAGCGCTGAATTTGATCGCCCGGAAGCCGTGCTGAGCTGGCTGGAAGAAGGCGGTTTTGCCACCGACGACGAACATGCCAGCCTGTTGCTGCGGCGGGTGATCGATGCGCAGGGCAAGAGCCGGGCATGGATCAACGGTAGCGCCGCCACGGTCGCCCAACTGCGAGAACTGGCCGAGCATCTGCTGGACATCCACGGCCAGCATGCCTGGCAAGGCCTGACGCGCCCCGCCAGCGTGCGCCAGTTGCTGGACGAGTTCGCCCAGATCGATGCCAGGCCGGTGGCCAGCACCTATGCGCAATGGCGGCAGGCCAGCGAGGCGCTCGCCCACGCCCAGGCGCGGCAGGCGGATCTGGCACGGGAACATGAACGGCTGAGCTGGCAGATCGGCGAGGTGGACCGCCTCTCGCCCGGCGCGGACGAGTGGGAAGAACTCAATGCGGAACATCAGCGGCTGTCGCATTCCCAATCCCTGATGGATGCGGCACGGGGCGCACTGGACCGGCTCAGTGAGGCCGAGATCAATGCCCAGGCGCTGACCGATGATGCGTTGTCTGCGCTGCAGGATGTGCTGGCGTACGACGCCGGCCTGCAGGACACGGTCAACACGCTGCTCGGCGCGCAGGCGCAGTTGCAAGACGCCGCCCACAGCCTCAGCAGCTACCTCAACGCCGCCGATCTGGACCCGGACCGCCTGCAGCAGCTGGATGAGCGGGTGTCGGCCTGGGTGACGCTGGCCCGCCGCTATCGCCGCCCGCCGGCCGAGCTGCCGGTGCTGCTGGACGAATGGAAGGCCGAGCTGGCCCAGCTGGATGCCGCCACCGATCTGGAAGGCCTGCGGGCCAAGCAGGCCCAGGCTCTCAAGGCCTATCAGAAGGAAGCCAAGCTGATCAGCGCCGCGCGGGCCAAGGCCGCACCGGCCCTGTCCAGCGCGGTGTCGCAGGCCATGCAGCAGTTGGGCATGGCGGGTGGACGGTTTGAGGTGTCGCTGCAGCCGCAGGACGAGCCGCAGGCCTTTGGTCTGGAATCGGCCGAATTCCTGGTAGCCGGGCATGCCGGCAGCACGCCTCGCCCGCTGGGCAAGGTCGCTTCGGGCGGGGAGCTGTCGCGGATTGCATTGGCCATTGCCGTCACCACCAGCCAGCAGAACAGCGGCGCAGGCACGCTGATCTTTGACGAGATTGATTCCGGCGTGGGCGGGGCGGTGGCTGAAACCGTCGGCCGTCTGATGAAGCAACTGGGCCAACGCGTGCAGGTGCTGGCGGTGACCCACCTGCCGCAGGTGGCCGCCTGCGCGGACCATCATTTCCTGGTGGCCAAGGCTGCACGGGCCGGTGTCACCAGCTCGGAGGTGCAGCCCATCCATGGGGAGGCACGCACCGCAGAAATCGCCCGGATGCTGGGGGGGGAGCGGCTGTCGTCCACCAGCCTGGCCCATGCCCAGGAGATGCTGGCCCACTCGGCCCGCGCCCTGCCTCCGTCCACGGCCCGCGTCACGGACTCCGCCGCCAAAGGCAAGAAGGTCAAGCCATGATCCCGCCGCAAGAGCCCACGCTCGCCGCGCAGGCCGCACACACCACCGATCTGGTGTTGGTGACCGGCATGTCCGGCGGCGGCAAGTCCATTGCCATGCATGCACTGGAGGACGCCGGGTTCTTCTGCGTGGACAACCTGCCGCCCGAATTGCTGCCCCACTTCCTCGAGCTGGAGCAGGAAAGCGGGTCGCGTCGCCGCGTGGCGATTGCGGTGGATGTGCGCAGCGCCGGCTCGCTGCCTCAGCTGCTGCTGCACATCAAGGAGTTGCGGCTGAGCGGCGGCGTAGCCCTGCGCAGCATCTTCCTGGATGCGGACAACGACACCCTGCTGCGCCGCTTCTCCGAAACCCGCCGCCCGCACCCGCTGCGCGCTGGCGTGGACGACAGTGACACCCATCGCGCCCTGCAGGACGCGATCGCGCTGGAGCGGGAACTGCTCACGCCGCTGCGCATGGAATCCACCGTGATCGACAGCAGCCAGCTGCGGCCGGCCCAGTTGAGGGCCTGGGTGCGGGACCTGGTGCGGGTCAGCGGGTCGTCGCTGACGCTGGTGTTCCAGTCCTTCGCCTTCAAGCATGGGGTGCCCAGCGATGCGGACTTCGTGTTTGATGTGCGGGTGCTGCCCAACCCCTATTACGACCGGGAACTGCGCCCGTTGACCGGCCGCGACCCGGCGGTGGCGGATTATCTGGAGCAGCAGCCGGAAGTGCGGCTGATGCTCAGCCAGATCGGCGCCTTCATTGCGCAGTGGCTGCCCAGCTTCGGCTCGGACCAGCGCAGCTATCTCACCGTGGCCATCGGCTGCACCGGCGGGCAGCATCGTTCGGTCTATCTGGTGGAGACGCTGACCAAGCAGTTCGCCTATCACGGTCAGGTGCTCAAGCGGCACCGGGAGCTGGACGCGCGCTGATTCAGCGCATTCAGGCGGCGCGGCTGTCGCGCTCCGTATCATCCGTCTGGCTGGTCAGCAGAATGCCCAGCACCACCGAGGCAATCGGGAAGGTGCACACCAGCAGCAGCATCCACCCCACCAGATTGCGGCCCGCGAGTCTGACGGCCATGCCCATGTACACCCAGTGGGCAATCAGGCTGACGGCCATGCCCAGCCCGCACAACACCCCGCGTCCGGCTCCAATGTCACCGTCCTGCGTGCCACTCACCAGCAGCCAGAGGCAACCTGCCCAGATGATGAAGGCCACCAGCGCGGATTCGAGGGCGCTTTTCATCGGCGATTTGGCAGCAGTGGACATGGTGGAGAGCGGATGGAAGTGCTGTTGAGGTGACGCGCTGAGCGAGGTCACCGACACGGCGAGGTCGATGAATGGAAGGGATGAACTGGGATTGATCGGGTCTGGGCACCCGGTCATGCACCCGGTTCGGAGGCTGTGCCGAAGAATATCCCAGCCAGGGGCCTTCGACCTCAGGTCAATCCAGCAACTTTTTCAGCGGCGCCGGCAGCGCGTATTGGCTCAATTGCTCGCGCGCCACCCACTGGCCCGGCGCAGCCGCCTCGGCCGGCCCGGACAGCACGGCGCGGCGCGGGTGCAGCACCCAGTCAAAGTGCGTCAGCGCATGCTGCACGCGGGGCAATGTTTCCACTTGAGCCACCCCCAGGGAGCGGCGGTGAGCGTCCAGGTCGGCTTCGGAGTCGAACATCGGCAGGGTCCACAAGCCCCCCCACAGTCCTTCGCTGGGCCGTTGCTGCAGCCAGATGCGGCCTTCATGCTCCAGCCACAGCCACCAGTTCTCCCGCTGGCCACGCTTGAGCTTGCGGGTCTTGATCGGGTAGAGCGTCGGGTCGCCTTGGGCACGGCCCTGGCACAGGCCCGAGACCGGACACAGCAGGCATTGCGGCTGGCGTGGGGCGCAGTGGCTGGCGCCGAGATCCATCAGCCCCTGGGTGTAGGCCGGCATATCGGCTTCCAACGCGGGCAGCAGCGCCTCAGCCTGCCGCCACAGCCGCTTCTCCTGGGCCTGTTGGGCCAGGTCGCCGTCAAACGCCAGCAGTCGGCCAAGCACACGCTTGACGTTGCCGTCCAGGATGGCCACGCGTTCACCGAAGCAGAAGGACGAGATGGCTGCCGCCGTGGAGCGGCCGATGCCCGGCAACTCCGCCAGTTCAACCGCCGTGCGGGGAAAGGCGCCGCCGTGGCGATCCATCACCGTCTGCGCGCAGCGGTGCAGGTTGCGGGCCCGGCTGTAATAACCCAGCCCGGCCCAGGCGGCCATGACGTCGTCCTGCGGCGCGGCGGCCAGGGCCGCCACATCCGGGAAACGCTCCAGGAAACGCTTGTAGTAGCCCAACACCGTGGTCACCTGCGTCTGCTGCAGCATGATCTCGGAGAGCCATACACGGTAGGGGTCGCGGGTGTTCTGCCAGGGCAGGTCGTGCCGCCCATCCTGGCGCTGCCAGGCCAGCAGCAGCGGCGCAAAGTCGCCACGCAGCGCCTGCATCCGGGTTTGGAGTTCTTCGTCGGTCATCAGGGGGCGGAGTATCGCGCTTGCAGCCGGGCCACCTCGGCTGCGGGCTGTGATGCAGAGGGCCGCCAGTGCTGTTAGCGCTTCTGGCAGGTCGGGCAGAAAAAGGTCGATCGCTGCCCCTGCACAATTCGGCGGATGGGGCTGCCACACACACGGCAAGGCTCTTTTTCACGTCCGTACACCCGGGCCTGCATCTGGAAGCTGCCAGCCACACCGTGTGCGTCCTTGAAGTCCCGCAGGGTGCTTCCACCCGCCTCCAGCGCCTCGCCCAGCACCTGGGTGAGCGCCTGCGCCAGGCGTTGGGCTCGGGGGCGGCTGATCTTGCCGGCCGCCAGGCGCGGGTCGATGCCCGCCATGAACAGCGCCTCGCAGGCATAGATGTTGCCCGCGCCCACCACCACATCTCCGGCCAGGATGGCCTGCTTGATGGCCACCCGTCGCCCTCCGAAACCGCGGTGCAGATGCGCGCCATTAAAGGCCTCGTCGAACGGCTCCAGGCCCATGCCGGCCAGCAGTTTGGCCGCCGGCGCCACATCCAGGCCCTCGGACCAGACCACCGCACCAAAACGGCGCGGATCGGTCAGGCGCAACACGCCTCGGTCGGTGACGAGTTCGAAGTGATCGTGGGGACCCGCGCTGGGGGGCTGTTCACGGAAGGCCAGTGACCCGGACATGCCCAGGTGCATGAGCAGGCCACCGTCTGGCGGCAGCGGCTGGGTGGGGTCCTGGAGGTCGATGGCGTCGCCCTCGGCCCGCAAGGGGAGCCACAGGTACTTGCCCCGGCGCGTCACCGCGCCCACCCGCCGGCCCACCAGGCGCCCCGCCTCTACCCCCAACGGCCAACGCAGCGGCTTGCCCAGGCGGACATCCAGCACACGAGACCCTTCAATGGCGGAGGCAAAACTCAGACGTGTAACTTCAACTTCTGGCAACTCTGGCATGGCTCAATGATAGGGGGACAGGTGTTTCGCTGCCCGCCAGCGCCCAGCCGGCCCTGCCCACGCCGTGGGTCTGGGTCTCCCGGCCGGCTTGGCTCGCGTGCGTTGCGCCGAGCTTCCCTAGAATGGCCTGGAGTGTTTCTTGCCTCATTCGCGACAGTTCAGGAGTTTTCCCATGCCCGCCTCCGTGCGCCACCCCTGGTGGATCCCCGCCGCCCTCGCCCTGAGCTGCGCTGCCCATGCCCAGACCGCCCGGACTGACACTGCTGTTCAGTCCCCGACGTCGGCGGCTTCCGCGCCGCTCAGCAGCACCGCTGCATCGGCCCCCATGCCCAAGTCCAGGCCGGCAAGCGGCGCGGCCAAGGCGGCCAAACCCGCCAGCGCAGCCGCCCCCGCGAAGGCGAAAAAACCTCCAAGCCAACGGCGACTCAGCCCTCGGGCCCAGCCCTGCCCGCATCGGCCGCCACACCGTCACCCACGCGCGCCCCCGAGGCTGCCGGCCATGGCAACGGCACGCAGACGCCCGGCACACCGGCCGCGCCTGTGGCTGCCGCGTCCGCACCGGAACCCATCCGGAATTCCGGCCTCGATGCGCTCATGTTCTACCAGGTGCTGATCGGCGAACTGGCGTTGCAGGGGGACCAGCCGGGTGTGGCATTCCAGGAACTGCTGGATGCGGCGCGTCGCGCCGAAGATGAAGCCCTGTTCCGACGCGTAGTGGCCGTGGCCCTGCAAGCCCGGGCCGGAGACCAGGCGGTGGTGGCCGCTCGCGCCTGGCGCGACACACTGCCCACCTCGCAGGAAGCCCTCCGCACGCTCATCCAGTTGTTGGCCTTGCTCAATCGCCCGGCCGAGGTGGCGCCCCCCTTGCGTGCGCTGTTGGCGTTGAATGCGCCGGATTCGCGCGCCGGTCTGCTGGCGGGCCTTCCGCAACTGTTCAATCGCAGCCCGGACCCGCAGAAGGTCCAGGAAGGCCTGGAACCCTTGCTGCGTGAGACCGCTGCCCGGCCGGAAACCCGGTTCGTGTCGCTGATGGTGCTGGCACGCCTGGCGCAGATGGCGGGCAATGCCGAGGCCGCCCTGGTGCATGTACGCGCTGCCGCCCGGGACTTCCCGGACCGGGACGAGCCGCTGGCATTGGCCCTGGAGCTGCTGCCCCAGCGTCCGGAAGCCGAGGCCTTGATCACCGCCGAATTGCAGGCCCATCCCGACAAGCAGGGGCTGCGGCTGGCCTACGCACGGGCCCTGGCGCGCGCCCAGCGGCCTGCCGATGCGGCTCGCGAGTTCCGTCGGGTCACGCAGGAATCGCCGGAGAACCTGACCTCCTGGCTGGCTCTGGGCTCGCTGGAGCTGGATCTGCAGCATCCCGATGCCGCTGAAACCGCCGTGCAGCGCTACATGGGCCTGCTGGACGAGCAACCCGCCCAGCGCGAACGCCTGGAACTGAGCGAGCGCGAAGCGCGTCAGCAAGGCTTGCTGCTGCTGGCACAAGCGGCGGAAATGCGAGGGGACCTGAAGTCGGCGGAAGCCCGCCTGAGCCAGATCGATGCCGCCCCGGGCAACATCGACATCGCCTACCGTCGCGCATCCCTCATGGCCCGCCAGGGCAAGCTGGAGCAAGGCCGCAAGCTGCTGCAGGCGCTTCCCGCAGACCAGGCCCAGGACCGCCGCGCCAAGGTGCTGGCCGAAGCGCAGCTGCTGCGTGAAAACCGCCAATGGCAGGCCGCCTACGACCTGCTGGGGGAGGCCGTGGCTGCCCATGGCGAGGACACGGATCTGCTCTATGAGCAATCCATGATGGCCGAGAAGCTGGGCAAGATGAAGGAGATGGAAGCGCTGCTGCAGAAGGTCATCCAGATCAAGCCGCAGCACTACCACGCCTACAACGCCCTGGGTTATGCCCTGGCCGATCGGAATGAACGCCTGGAAGAGGCGCGTGACCTGATCTCCAAGGCGCTGAGTTTTGCGCCGGGCGAGCCCTTCATCATGGACAGCATGGGTTGGGTGGAGTTCCGCCTTGGCCGCATGGGTGAAGCCGAGCGGCTGCTGCGCCAGGCTTACGGGTCCCGTCCGGATCCCGAAATCGCCGCCCACCTGGGTGAAGTGCTCTGGACCGCCGGCCAGCAGGACGAGGCCCGCCGCATCTTTGCAGAAGCGATCAAGCGCGACCCTGAAAACGAAGCGGTGAAAACCACCGTGCAACGGCTGAAGGTGCGCCCCTGATGCAGCGCCGCGCGACCCTGGCGGCCGTGGTCGCCGCCGCGCTGTGGCTGAGCGGCTGTACCAGCGTGCCCAAGGTGACGGAGCAGGAGGCCACGCCCCTGTCCAACGCACCTCGCCTGACCGGCCGTTTGGGTCTGGTGGTGCCGGCAGGCCCGGGCGGACAGCCACGCGGCCAGAACGTCACCGCCAATTTCGAGCTGTTGGGGGACTCCACCCGCGGCCGATTGGAGATGAGCACGCCAATGGGCAGCCTGGTGGCGCGGGTGTCCTGGCAGCCCGGTGCGGCCACCCTGCGCACGCCCGATGAGGAACGCAGCTACGACACACTGGACGCCCTCACCCAGGAACTGCTGGGCGAGGCCCTGCCGGTGCAGGCCTTGTTCGACTGGCTCAAGGGCCGCCCCTGGGCCGGTACGCCCCATCAGCCTGCCGGCGACCAAGGCTTTGAGCAACTGGGCTGGCAGGTGGACCTGCGCCGTTTCCAGACAGGCCTGATCGTGGCCCAGCGGCTCAATCCGGGCGGCCAGGAGCCCCTGGCCACCTTGCGGCTCAAGCTCGACGAGAGTCCGTAAGGTCTGACCTCCGAAGATGTCGGGCCCAAGGGGGTTCCGGCCGCACGCTCCCAGGCTGCCGGACAATAGCGGCGGGGCGGCGGGCTGTTCTGCCACCCCGCCATTTTTTTCCGCCCCCATGACCGCTCGTCCCCTGCAAGCCCTCTACGACGTCCCGGCTCCCGCCAAGCTCAACCTGTTTTTGCATGTGGTGGGCAAACGGCCGGACGGCTACCACCTGCTGCAGTCCCTGTTTGTGCTGATCGACTGGGCGGACACGCTGCATTTCGAGCGCCGTGCGGACGGCGCACTGCATCGTCACGACCAGGGTGACGCGCTGCCACCGGACGATCTGTGCCTGCGGGCCGCCCGGGCCTTGCAAGCCGCCAGTGGCACGAGCTTCGGCGCCGACATCCACATTGAAAAGCGTCTGCCGGCCGGCGCGGGCATGGGGGGCGGATCGTCGGATGCGGCCAGCACGCTGCTGGCCTTGAACCGCTTGTGGGGACTCCACTGGCCGCGCTCGCGCCTGCAGCCGATCGCCCTGCAGCTGGGGGCGGACGTGCCCTTCTTCGTGGGGGGCCGTAATGCCTTCGTGGAGGGCATTGGTGAAATACTTCACGCTGTTCAGGTGCCCCCAACTCGCCTGGCGGTCGTGAAGCCGGCCGTGAGTATCGGCACCAAGGAAATTTTTTCGAGCCCCCTGTTGCAAAGGTCGGAAAGCGTGGCTATAGTAGCGGGCTTTCCTGCAGTGAACGGCGGGCACGAAGCAAGCGAAACCAATTCAGCTAAACCAATAGCTGAATGGAATCAAAGCCAAGTGAATACCGGGCACGCTGGAGTTGGAAGCTTAAGCAAATCAGACGACGCGCAAAATATGCGCAACGTTGTAAGTGACGCGATGCTTAAGAAACTCTGCGAGCAGGCAGTTTCAGGGTGGGGCAGAAATGATCTGCAAGCTCCCGCCGAAGCCGCCAGCCACGAAGTTTCTGATGCATTGCACTGGTTGCAAACTCGCTACGGCAATAGTCGAATGACGGGTTCAGGCAGCGCAGTATTTGCTATACTCCCGGCTTCGCAGCAGGATGCTGATGACTCAAATGCCAGCTTAGGAAGTAATTCCAAGGCGACATCGGAAGCAAAAGCAAATGGTTCACTAAATATTAGTTATCCATTTGATTTGCCTCCGAAATGGGCTGGTAGAATGTGTCGCAGTCTTGAAGTTCACCCATTACTGGGCTGGGCAACAGACTGAAGGTTTTGGGGTGTTGTGCCACGCACAATGTCCTGTGTAGGGGAGTCGCCAAGTTGGTTAAGGCATCGGATTTTGATTCCGACATGCGAGGGTTCGAGTCCTTCCTCCCCTGCCAAATTTCTTAGTTTCAATCCGGGACCCGCTGGGTTGGCCACCGGGCCACAATTTTTTGGATGGCCCGCTGTGCTGCTCAATACCGTCCTCTTCACGGGTAACGCTAACCCGTCTCTCTCCAAAGAAATCGCTACCCACCTGGGCCTCGAGCTCGGCAAAGCTGTGGTTGGCCGTTTTTCTGACGGCGAGGTGACTGTCGAAATCCAGCAAAACGTCCGCGCTCGCGACGTCTTTGTGATCCAGCCCACCTGCGCCCCCACCAACGAAAACCTGATGGAATTGCTCATCATGGTGGATGCACTCAAGCGCGCCAGCGCCCGTCGCATCACTGCGGTGATTCCCTACTTCGGTTACGCCCGTCAGGACCGTCGTCCCCGCAGCACTCGTGTGCCCATCTCGGCCAAGGTCGTGGCCAACCTGCTGGAAACCGTCGGCGTCGAGCGCGTGCTCACGATGGACCTGCACGCCGACCAGATCCAGGGCTTCTTCGACATCCCGGTGGACAACATCTACGCCTCGCCGGTGCTGCTGTCCGACCTGAAGGCCCGCAATTACGAGAACCTGGTGGTGGTGAGCCCGGACGTGGGTGGCGTGGTCCGTGCGCGTGCGCTGGCCAAGCAACTCGGTTGCGACCTGGCCATCATCGACAAGCGCCGTCCCGCCGCCAACGTGTCCGAAGTGATGCACGTCATCGGTGACATCGACGGCCGCAACTGCGTGATCATGGACGACATGATCGACACCGCCGGCACGCTGGTGAAGGCGGCCGAAGTCCTGAAGGACCGCGGCGCCAAGCGCGTGTTTGCATATTGCACTCATCCCATCCTGTCCGGCCCGGCCATCGAGCGCATCTCCAGCTCGCAGCTGGACGAGGTCGTGATCAGCAACACCATTCCCCTGTCGGAGGCCGCCAAGGCCTGCGGCAAGATCCGTCAGCTGTCTGTTGCCTTCCTGTTCGCTGAAACCATCCGTCGTATTTCGGACGGTGAGTCGGTGACCTCGCTGTTCTCCGAACAGAACAACAACTTCTGATCTGCAGAGTTCTGGTGAGTGCCCACTGGCAGTCACCAAGCAAGAAGGCGCCTGGTCGCGGGGCCTTCAACCGGAATGCCATGGGGGCATTTCGTCACATTGGAGCAAGTTATGAAATTCGTCGCTTTTGAGCGCAAGCTGCAGGGGACCGGAGCGAGCCGCCGCCTGCGTCACGCCGGCAAGGTGCCCGGTATTGTGTACGGTGCTGGTGAGCCCGCTTCCATCGAGCTGGACCACAACGCCCTGTTCCACGCCCTGAAGAAGGAAGCTTTCCACAGCTCCCTGCTGGACATGGAACTGAACGGCGCCACCACCAAGGTGCTGCTGCGTGACTACCAGATGCACCCGTACAAGCAGCAAGTGCTGCACGTGGACTTCCAGCGCGTGGACGCCACCACCAAGATCACCAAGAAGGTGCCGCTGCACTTCGTGGGTGAAGCCGAATCGCCGGCTGTGAAGACCGACAAGGGCACCGTGAACCACGTGGTGACCGAGCTGGAAATCACCTGCCTGGCCCAGCAGCTGCCCGAGTTCATCGAAGTTGACCTGAGCAACCTGACCATGGGTCACTCGGTGCACGTGAACGACCTGAAGCTGGCCAACCACATCAAGATCGTCACCCACGGCAAGCCGAACCCCGTGATCGCCACGCCGGTGCCGCCGGTGGTGGAAGAGATCGTGGTCGCCGCAGCTCCGGCTCCGGAAGCCAAGGGCAAGAAGAAGAAGTAATCTTCTTGCGGTTCCCCCCAAGGGAACGCCCTCTTCAGAGGGCAGCAGAGGCCCCGCTCAGCGGGGCCTTTTTCATGCCCGCTCCACTCGATAATCACCCCATGATTCGACTCTTTGTTGGCCTGGGCAATCCCGGCACCGAATACGAAGACACCCGCCACAACGCCGGGTTCTGGTGGATCGACACGCTGGCACGCGGCCTCGGGGCCACGCTGCAGGCGGACCGCAACTACCACGGCCTGGTGGCCCGGGTGAACAACGCGCCGGGCGCGGCCGGTCCCATCTGGCTGCTGCAACCGATGACCTACATGAATCTGTCGGGCAAGTCGGTGGCGGCCTTGGCCCGATTCTTCAAGATCGCCCCCGAGCAGATCCTCGCCATCCATGACGAGCTGGACATCCCCCCGGGCGAGATGAAGTTCAAGCAAGGCGGCGGCAACGGGGGCCACAACGGCTTGAAGGACATGCAGGCGCAACTGGGCTCGCCCAACTTCTGGCGCCTGCGGCTGGGCATCGGTCATCCGGGCCACAAGGCAGAGGTGGCCAACTATGTGCTGCGCAAGCCCCCGCTGGCCGAACGGCAGTTGATCGACGACTGCATCGGCAAGTCCATGGAGGCGCTGCCCTACATGCTGCAAGGCGAGTTGGCCAAGGCGCTCACCAAGATCCATGCCAAACCGCCGCGGCCGAAGCCGCCGCGGCCGGAACCGGGCGCTGGCAAGGAATCTGGCGCTGGCAAGGGCTCGGACACCAGCCAAGCATCAGCGGCTGAGAAGGCATCGGGGGGGGACAAGGCGCTCGGCGCCGCGAGGGGATCCCATACTGGTCAGGCATCGGACGACCATAAGGGCGACCATAAGGGCGACCCCAAGGTCAACAACAAGGGTGACCACATGGCCGGCCACCAGGCCGAAAGCCAGGCTCAAAGCCAAGCCCAGAGCCAAGCCGAAAACCAAGCCGACAGCCAGGCCGAGCACCAGGCCGACCACCGGGGCGACCACCGGGGCGAAAAGCCAGGCCCACACAGCGTCTGACGCCATGCGCCCCACCCGTCTCTTCCTGACCGCCCTGCTGTCCGCAGCCTTGCTGGGCGCACCAGGGGCGGGGTGGGCGCAGGACCGGACCCAACGCTACTACCGCTGCGGCCCCAAAGGCCAGGACTTGCGCGACACCCCCTGCCCGGCCGGTGCGGCTGGCAGCGCGGTTGATCTGCCGGAAGACACGGTCACGCCCGATCAAGTGCGTGCGGCTCGTCAGCGCACTCAGCAGGAAGCCAGAGACCTGGACACGCTGCAGCGGGCCCGGGAGAAATCCGATGCGCAGGCGCGCACGGGGGCGGCGGGCATCAACGGGCTGAGCACCTTGCGGCCCAGCGCTGAACCAGCGTCGCGTCAGGCGCGGGACAAACCCAAGCCCAAGCCGCCGAAGGGGCCGGCAGCGCCGAAGCCCCCAAAGCAGCCGAAGCCGCCCAAAGAGCCCAAAGAGCCCAAAGAGCCCAAAGAGCCTAAGGAGTCTAAAGCCCCCAAGGCACCAAAAGCTCCCAAGACCCAGGAGTCGCAAAACGGGGCTCAGGCGTCCGACCCGCCCAAGCAGTCAGTTGGCGCCAGCAAACCCAAGGCACCCAAGAGCCCAAGGCGACCCAAAAATCCCGAGGCACTGGCGGAGGGCCAAGCACCGTAGCACCCGGTCCCAAGCCTCTACCTCTGCCTCTGCCTCTGCCTCTTCCTATTCCTCTGCCACTGTCCAGCCCCGACCCCCTGCCCGTTAGAATGCGCCTTGTTGGTGCTCGTGCAGGCATTGCGCCTGTGCAGTTAAACGGGAATCAGGAAGCCGATGCTCCATCGGAGCGTCAGCCAACCTGAGCTGTCCCCGCAACGGTAAGTGGCCGCCGGCCCTGCCGATCACAGGCACGCGTTGTGGCCGCCCTTTCTTGATGACGGGGCCTCTGGCCCGACGCGGGTCTGTGCTCAGCCTCCGGCACTGTCTGTCCTCATGTCCACTGGTGCTCGCACTGGGAAGGACGCAGGCATCGCGCCACCAGCCCGGATACCGGCCAACAGGAGGCCAGTTGCGCAAGCGGCTGGCCGTGTCACGGGTGCCTGCGGGGAAGCTGGCGTCCGTATCGCCTGCTGATTGCCTACATGTCCCGCTGTTTCCTGAGCGTCCGGCCCCGCGCCCGCTCGCTGCTTGCGCTTGCCCCTCTCACACTGGGCTGCACGCTGGCCGCTCATGCGCTCGCCGCTGACACGTCTGCTGCAGCTTCTGCGGTAGCCACCTCGGCTGTTTCGACAGCGGCTTCTAATGCGGCTTCTAATGCCGCTTCCTCGGCTGCTTCCACTGCTACTTCAACTGCTGCTTCTACTGCCGCCTCCATTTCGGCTCCCACCGTTGCTACGACAGCAGCTGTTGACGCCACACCGACCGACGTCGCCGCGAACGCCTCCCGCTCCACGAACACCACCTTGCCGCTTGCATCGCCGTCCCACAAGCTCGACGAAGTCACCGTCACCGGCTCCCGAAGCCCCATGCGCCTGGCCGATGTGCTGGGGGACCTGACCCTGATCAGCCGCGCCGACATCGAGAAGCAGGGCTATGGAAGCCTGCCGGATCTGCTGCGCAATGTGGCCGGCATAGAAATGACCCGCAACGGCAGCGCTGGCGCCAACACCAGCCTCTTTGTGCGCGGCGCCGAAACCCGTCACACCGTGGTGTTGATCGACGGCGTACGCATCGACTCCCAATCCACCGGCGGCGCGGACTGGCAGAACATTCCCCTGTCTCAGATCGACCGGGTCGAAGTACTCAAGGGCCCCGCCAGCGCCTTGTATGGCTCCGACGCCATCGGCGGCGTGGTGCAGATCTTCACCCGCCGCGGCAATGGCCGCACGCAGGTGGAACTGGGCATCGGTGCCGGCAACCTGGGCACCAGCCGAGCGGATGCCAGCATCACCGGGGGCACCCGCCAGTTCGACTATGCCGCCACCCTGGCGGTGGACCGCGGCACCGGCTTCAACAACTATGTACGCACCGGCACCAGCAGCTCCAATCCGGACAAGGACGGCTGGCGCAACTACAGCGGCAGCCTGCGGCTGGGCGGACAACTCAGCGCCGACCATCGCCTGGAGGCCGTGGCCTTCAAGAGCCGCACCAACAGCGCTTACGACGCCAGCAAAACGGCGGACGACCGCAACATCACCACCACCGAAGCCGGCCGCCTGGCCTGGACCGGGCAATGGTCGACCGCCCTCTCCACCGAGCTGAGCCTGTCCGAATCCCGTTCCGAGCTTGAAACCAAGCCGACGTCCCTCTACCTCACCCAGACCCGGCTGCGCACCGCCACACTGCAGAGCTTCTACCGGCTGGACGAGCATCAGCAGATCAACGCCCTGCTGGAACGGCGTGAAGACCGTTTGGTCAACGGCAGTCTGGTCCGCCAGGGCAAGGACACCCGCAGCGACAACGCCGTAGGCCTGAGCTATCTGCTCACCGCAGGCGCCGCCAGCCTGCAGGTGCATGGCCGGCATGACGATGACCAGCAGTTCGGCGGCGCCAACACCGGCACGCTGGCGGCGGGTTATCGGTTGGGCGCCGGCTGGCGGGCCACCGCTTCGGCCGGCAACGCCTTCCGCGCGCCCACGCTCTACCAGCGCGGCAGCATCTATGGTCCGGACCTCAGCCAGCCCGGCGTGGAGGCCCTGCGTCCCGAGCGGGCCCACAGCGGGGAACTGGGCCTTCACTGGTCCGACGACCGTTACGACCTCGGCATCACCACCTACCGCAACAAGGTGCGCGACCTGATCGCCTTTGGTGCGGCCGGCACCTGCCCCTCGAGCACCGGCTGTTATGGCAACGTCTCCCGCGCCACGCTGCGTGGCACCAGCCTGAAGGCCGGCGCCCAGCTCGGCATGGTGCATCTCAGCGGACATCTGGATTTCAGCGACCCGACCGACGACAGCACCGGCAACACCCTCATCCGCCGCGCACGCCGCTTCGGCAGCCTGCGGGCCGACACCCAACTGGCCGCATGGACCCTGGGCGCGACCTTGCAGGCGTCCGGTAAGCGCTGGAATGACGCCACCAACAAGACGCGTCTGGGCGGATATGGGCTCGTGAATCTCGACGTGCAACGCAGCATCACCCGGGACTGGCGGGTGCAGTTGAACATCGACAATGCCTTCAACCGCAGCTACCAGACAACCACCTACTACGCCCAGGCGCCACGCACCTGGATGCTGACCCTTCGGTATGCGCCTTCGTTCTGACTTCCACATCCCCACTGCACCGTGCCGGATTCCGGCCCGACAGCGGTAAGCCCAAGGACCTCTCTCATGGCGGCACATCAGCTCATCGTCGGCGGCCAGCGCAGCGGCAAGTCGCGGCAGGCCGAGCGGCTGGCGCAACGGTGGCTGGCCACGCCCGGTCACCAGGTCAGCATCATCGCCACCGCATTGGCCCATGACGAGGAGATGCGGCAGCGCATCGCACACCATCAGGCGGAGCGGCCCAAGGGCTTTGAAACGCTGGAGGAGCCCTTGCAGTTGAGCGAGGCCCTGCGGCAGCACGCCTCTCCCCGTCGCCTGTTGGTGGTGGACTGCCTGACGCTGTGGCTCACCAACTGGCTGATGCCGATGACCGGCGAGCCGCGCCTGGAGGACTGGCGCACCGAATGCGCCGCCTTGCAGCAGTTGCTGCCCTCCCTGTCTTCGCCGGTGATTTTTGTCTCCAACGAAGTGGGCTGGGGTGTGATGCCCATGGGGCGTGAGGTGCGGGCCTATGTGGATGAACTCGGCCGCCTCAACCAGCTGGTGGCACGCCAGTGCGCCGAACTGACCCTGATGGTGGCCGGCCAGCCTTGGACACGGCCGGTGGTGAAGGACAAGGAATGAAGCGTTTGTGTGATTGGCCGATGATGGCGACATCGATCCCGGCCTGCGCCGGGGTGCGGCCCCATGGGATTGCACAGGTGCTCCGAGGGATGCTCCAACGGGCCTTCCGACTCGTGCTCCTTCCACCAATTTCTCAGTCGATCGATGAGCGGATTCGTCAGCGGGTGAGCCCTCGGATCAGTCAGCGCATGACTCAGCGCATCCCGCAGTGGATCACCCAGGCGACGCCAGTTGCGCTGACAGGGGTCCTCGCCTGCCTGGTCGGCACCGCCGTCCACGCCGCGCCCATCACCCTCAAGGACGATCGCGGCAGCACCGTCACGCTGCCGGACACTCCCCGGCGCATCATCAGCCTGCTGCCTTCCCTCACCGAGACGGTCTGCGAGCTGGGCGACTGCGACAAGCTGGTGGGCGTCGACCGCTATTCCAACCACCCCGCCCGCACCCAGGCGCTGCCCAAGCTCGGTGGCCTGGACGACACCAGCATCGAGATGCTGGTCTCCCTGAAGCCGGACGTGGTGCTGCTGGGGGTGTCAGCCCGCGTGATCGATCGACTGGAGTCGCTGGGGCTGAAGGTCGTGGCGCTGGAACCCAGGAGCATGGCCGATGTGCAGCGCGTGCTGGGCAAGGTGGGCCAGGTGCTCAACCGGCCGGAAGAGGCGCGCCGCCTTTGGAACCGCATCGATGGCCATATTGCCCAGAGCGCCGCCACCCTGCCCCCAGCCGCACGCGGGCTGAGCGTGTATTACGAAGTGGACGCCGGCCCCTACGGCGCTGGCAGCAATTCCTTCATCGGTGAGATCCTCACCCGCCTGGGCGCCCGCAACATCCTGCCTCCGGAACTGGGGCCCTTCCCCAAGCTGAATCCTGAATTCATCGTCCGCGCCGATCCGCAGGTGATCATGATCGGGCAGCGCAATGCGCTGGGTCTGCCACAACGCCCGGGCTGGGCAGGCATTCGCGCGGTGAAGCAGCAGCGCATCTGCGTCTGGGTGCCGGCGGAATCGGATGTGCTGGTGCGCCCCGGCCCCCGCATGTCAGAAGCCGCCGCCCTGATGGCCCGCTGTCTGCGGGACGCTGCAGCCGGCCCGGTGGCCTGGCCCTCGGTGCCCTTCAATGCACCGCCCGGAGGCATGCGCTGATGCCTCCGATGAGCACCCGCACCACCATCCAGCTGGCGGCCCTCCTCCTGCTGGGGGCGGTGCTGCTGGGCCTCGGCCTGGCGGTTGGCAGCACGGGCTGGAGCCCCTGGTTCGGTGCGCATCAGGGCTGGCCGGATGAGACGATGCGCCAGATCCTCTGGGACATCCGCGCCCCTCGTTCCATCGGTGCCTGGCTGGCTGGCGCGCTGCTGGCGCTGGCGGGCGCCATGGCCCAGGGCCTGTTTCGCAATCCGCTGGCCGACCCCTACCTGCTGGGCTGCTCGGCCGGCGCATCACTCGGTGTGGCGGCTCTGCTCTTTGCCATCGGCCTGTCCCCCACCGCCACCGCGCTGGCGCTGCGCATTGGCATGACCGGCGCGGCCTTCAGCGGTGCGGTGCTGGCCGTGGTGCTCTCCTTGCTGCTGGCGCGCGGCGTCGAGCACGGGCTGCGCCTGCTGCTGGCCGGTGTGGTGGTGGGTGTCGTGCTTGGCTCCGGCGCGGCCCTGCTGACGCTGATCAATCCGGATGCGCTGCGCGCCATGCAGGCGTTCATGCTGGGCAGCACCGGGTTTGTGGGCTGGAGCGCCGTGCAGGTGATGGCTTCGGTGCTGGTGCTGTGCCTGCTGGTGGGCCTGGGCTGCAGCCGGGTGCTGGATGCGCTCACGCTGGGTGAAGAC